>JBGPCQ010000001.1:0-90871 GCA_041481895.1 Geobacteraceae bacterium
AAGGGCTGTGCGTATGAATCCGCCTGGTAATAAACCTTGTAACCGGTAATGCTCGGGTCCGTATCGGGGTCCCACTGGAGGACTACAGTGGTCGCAAAGCAGGTGGCCTGACCGATCATGTAAAAAATGCACGCGAACATCATGGCCAGGAATAGTCTGGACCTGACAACCTGTCCTGTTCTTCTTTCTTTACCCGTGTTCATTTCGTCTCTCATGGTGCCTTCCAATTAAAAAAGCCGTGGTGCGATTTCTTCACAACCCGGCTTCTAATGCTTTCTTATGTATAAAAGAAAACCGGGCACCTAACACCTTACTGGCATTTCGGCGACCCGGCTGTCTCGGTGAGACCCTGTAGGCTTTCCGTCCCATTCTCGCGAATGGTTTAGTATTATCGTTTACCGCTATTTTGTTTTTACTTTGGCTATAGTATCGCCGAAAATTGCCTGCACTTATGTGATAGAAATCACTAATGAGGCAGTAAGACTTTTTCAGTACGGTTTGCAAAGACTAACTGCAAGAATAAAAAAAGCCGGGGCCTTGTACCAATACTGGTATTTCGGCGACCCGGCTGTCTCGGTGAGACCCTGTAGGCTTTCCGCCCCATTCTCGCGAATGGTTTAGTATTATCGTCTACCTCTTGTTATGTTGGGTGGTCTTGTACCCTAAATATTGTAAAATGTCAAGAATTGATTGCTGACTGTGTACAATCACGAAATTCACATGCTCCAAACAGTTAAACTTGTGTGTACAGTCCCGGCGATTTTTCCATGAATCAAAAGTTACATTTAAAATGCCTCAGACATTCCAGACCCTCAAGGGGTAACAGAAGGTGTCCGTAAATTCAGAGGTGACGAGGGAATATTTGCGGACCCGCAGCCGACTCGCTGGGTCGAGACGACCACGTTGTCAATCAGTTCCCCTACAGTTGAATGGGTGCCGTCATGGTGATACAGACTCAGCCAGAGGTTCTGTATCTTCAGGTTTGCGGTCGTTCTGAGCCAGAGGTTCTGGTTGTCAACCAATTGATTCGAATCCAGCCAGAGAGTAAGACGCCCGTTTGCTGACTGGGCGGTGGTGGTCGGTGTCCCCATATCCACCATCTCTTCCACGCAGTACCACTGCCCGGCAACGAGGTTCGGCAGTGTAACGGTCGGACGGTCCTGCGGTTTTGTGCAAAAGTTAGCCCCGTTGTCAAATACACAGGGTACCGAGTCGCCCCAGCAACTTCCGTTCGGATCTGTGCAATCCTGGTACATCCCCCGGTAGTAGCTGTATGCATAGGGATTTGTTGTGTTTTCTTGGTACTGAATATTAAATCCTGCAAAATCATCACCATTTGGGCGATAGCCTGATTGGCCTACATAATTTCTGTTACCGGCCCAGAGACCTCCACCATGGTTAGGAGCAGCGAAGTTGAAGCCGGGCTCATACTTGAAATACCAGCGGGCATAAAGCTTGTCGTAGGTAGCCGGCAGAACTTTAATCAGATCGGACACGCCACTTTGACCCGCCGGCACACGCAGCCGGATCTCCTTGTTGGAAGAATCGCCAGAAGGGCCGCTATCCGTGACGACCAGGTTTTCCGTATCCGGATTCCCGTCATAGTCATCAAAGTGGGACTTCGGGTTGGCGCCTTCGAAATCCTCGCAGAATACTGTCCCTGGAGGCGGATTCGCGCATTCGTTGCGTGCCACGGCACTGGCAGGCGGTGTGGATGTATTATTGACCGTAATCGAGACAGTTGCGAACTGGCCTACGTTGTTTGCCGCATCATACGCCTTTGCCTTGATAGTATGGGTGCCGTTTGCAACCGAAGAGGTATTCCAGTTGAAGGTGTAGGGTGATGACGTTATGGTAGCGGCAGGAGTTGTAGCGCTGTCCAGATAAAATTCAACTTTCGAAACGCCGACATTATCCGATGCCGAAGCGGTAACAGTAAAATTACCACTGACCGTGGTACCTCCAGTTGGCGAAGATATGGATCCCGTCGGCGCGGTTGTGTCAACAGTGGCATTACTGACTGTGACTGATATGCTGGCGGACGTACCTACATTGTTGGCTGCATCGTACGACTTGGCAGAAAGTGTATGAGACCCGTTGGACGCAGTTGCGGTATTCCATGCAAATGTATATGGACTTGATGTATTGGTGCCGTATAGAGAGCCATCAACATAGAATTCGACTTTTGTCACGCCGACGTTGTCGGAAGCAGAAACTGTCGCGGTTGTTGTGCCGTTGACAGTTGTCCCGGATGTTGGGGAGGTGATGGAGGCGGTTGGAACTGTTGTATCGGTACTCCCACCGCCGCTACTTCCGAAGGTAATCTGTTGCCCATTACTTGCATTGCCATTTGAATCCACAACAAACAACCACTTAGTGGAGTTATCTGTAAACGATGCCTGGTTGACTGTTGCTGTTATCTGCGCAGTCGTCCCATTATCTGTCCAAGTCTGGGGAATTTGAACCTCACATACTCCCCGATTTGTCCAGGTTGAACCAGTACATATTAAAACTCTTTGCGGAGTGGTATCAAAGTATAAATCCGAGAAATAACGCCACTGGGTAGAAGATCCTTGAGCTCTGGCATAGCCACCAAAAGCTAAGCTTCTAGCAGCATCCCCTGTATATCTATCCGTGGGACCAGAATAATCAAAAACTTGAACTCCATTATCCCATACTTTCAGATAACCACTGGTTTGATCCGTTATTTTCAGTTCTATTTCTGTTTTTACCCAATGACCTAAAACGTTGGCACCATTAGAACCATAAATTCCAGAAGGGGACAGTGAAGAATTGCTCACACCATTGCCGTCATCATTTGCTAGCCATGCGGGATTGTTAAGTTGCGTTTGACCACCCCCATTGAAGTTGTAAGCGGTATACCAATTCTTAGTGCTCATAGGCGAAGTACCTTGGCTATAGTCAAAGGTCTTGAAATTGTTATCGCCTGAACCATTAGCCCATCTAGGATCAACCTGCCAATATGTACTCATGTAAATTGTTGTGGGTTTGGATATTGATGCAAAATTCTTGTAAACCATAACATTATAACCACTATTGTAGTCAGACCCATCCATATGAGCGCCAGCCATATACTTTGTGACATGGCTGTGAGGAAGTGCTACAGCATTTACTGGTGTACGGTATGCCAAGTTATAGTTCGCATTTCCTCCAGTATTTGCATTTGGCCATCCACCACTCCACTTATTTGTTATTGTAGTCCCAGAACAATCATCCCAAATTAGCGGGGCAGCTGTGGATTTAAAGCCAAATCCGGTGCCATTTACAGTTATAGTCTGCCCATGCGTCAACGTGCCAGAAGTGGAGGTGATAGACGGAGAAGCGTAAACTTCAAATGGCAACATTAAAACAACTAATAGTGTGATATTTCTTAAACCTGAGAATCTCATAATGTATTTACCCCCATACGACGTTTACTTACATTCATTAATTTATTAAATAATGCATGACCTTCATGCTAGGTAAAAGCAATCTACCATAATCTCCAAGTCTATGCCGACAAAAAAACCGGGTTGTGATGCATCACAAACCGGCCTTATATAGCATTCTGAAAAAATAATAAAAAGCCGGGCCGGCTATACCATTTTGGTATTTCGGCAACCCGGCTGTCTCTCTGAGACCCTGTAGGCTTTCCGCCCCATTCTCGCGAATGGTTTAGTATTATCGTTTACCGCTCATTATGTTAAGTGTAATATCGCCTCTTTCTTCAAAATCACATGTGATTCATATCACTAAAAATTACTTTAGAATATTCTTTTTATAATATATTAACAGGGCCCAAATCCCATTTAGGGTAATTCGACATCCCGGCTGTCATTCTGAGACCCTGTGGACTTTTTTGCCTCATTCGCACGAATGGTTTAGTATTATCGTTTACCGCATTACCCAGACTTATCTCTATCTACCCCTAAAAAAAACGTCTGTCAACAATTTTCAGCATGTGCGGATTTTGTCATGTAACTAAACTTTTATTACCTAGATTTCGATTTAGACTGGTACCTTATTGGCACGTACACAGCGGGAGAGTCGATGAGAAGATCTACATAAGCAGGGTTTTTTAATTCCCCGCCTCAGTGAATCGAAGTGCTATTGTGTGGCCTAAATATTTTATTAGGTGATTGTTCAAGTCTTTCAGAATTGTATCCTAATTTGCCAAGGAAATCGTCAACCGTTTTTGAAAAGGTTTCAATAATTAAAATAGGCCGGTCCCTTTCTAATAAATTCTTCATGCCCTTAAGAACTGCGACTTCATGATCTTCCGCGTCAATTTTTATCAATGTAATGGAATGAGGAAAATTGAAGATATCTAAAGGAATTGCAAGTACCTTTAGAGCAGTGTCAACATTGGTAAGATGTGCCTCGTAGTAATTTTTTACACCATTTTCGTAGTTAGGCACTATCATACCAACAATTTTATTATTATCAGAAACGGCTATGTTGAATAAACTAATATTTTTACATTTTGCTTGCTGCATATTAGCGGATAAGAGCGCAAAAGTTTCTGGTACCGGTTCAATAGCTATAACTCTCCCATGTATGCCAACTATCTCCGAAAATTTTTTTGTATAATGCCCAATATTAGCTCCAATATCGATTACAAAATCGCCAGAGGAAATTAAAGAATCCAGGATTGCATACTCGGGTTCGTCAGTAATAAAATCTCCTTTTCGAATCTTCCATTTGCAATGGAAACGTCTTATTTCCTGCTGCCACGATGCCGGCAGTTTTGCAGCAAATCGCTTTAAAAATGAAAGTATCATTTTATAGTATTTCCTTAAAAATATTATCAGATCACTGAAAAACCAATTATAAATATGAAAATAATCTTATTAGCTTAAGCTAACTATTCTCTGGATCTATAGCCCTTTTCCTCTATTATTTTCCTATTTTTTCTTAAATTTTAATTTCGTTGCCTTGACAACCGGGAGTAACATAAAATGAGGATTCCATGTTAGTATGAGAAGTCCATATGGAAGAAAAGGTCCTTTGCTATTAATGGCCGAATTGTCGCAGCATAATTCTAATAATGGTGGTAGATATCTACATTCATTTAATTGGTCTTCATATGTACCATCTACACGTTTGAAGAAAACTCCTGTATCTGTAACCCATTCTCCTAATTTCCAAAAGCCATTACCAGCAACTACTGTATCTTGTGACTGTCCTAAGGGAATACTTATCACACCTGCATCGTTCCCTGGAGTACTACCACATGTTAAACCGTTGCAAAAAAACTGGCAATTTGTAATCGAATACTTGAGACAACCATTAACAATACTTTGACTATTAATCACGACACTGCCCGAAATGTGCTCCCCATTTTGTGTTTTTCCACTTACATTATAGGATATTTCCATAGTATCTCCTATTGCTGTATTATTTGCTCACAGTATTAAAATTTGACAGTCTCCCAAATTACATCAAGTTTATCTGCCAAAATCTTCCAATCATATCTATTTTCAGCCAGACAATACCCTTCAGAAGCAATTCTTTTTCGTTTCTCTTCATCGTTTAATAGCAGCACAGTCTGCCTAGCAAAATCCTGAGGGTCATCTGAGATAACAATACTTCTACCATCCTCGATGTCAAGCCCTTCCGCTCCTATAGAAGTCGAAACAACAGGCTTTTTCATTGCCAACGCCTCAAGTATTTTGAGTCTCGTCCCGCCTCCTATCCGCAGCGGCACGACACAAACCTCCGCGCGTGCAATGTATGGCCTCACGTCGGGGACAGAGCCAGTCAGTGTGATATTTGGGTATCGCTCCGCAAGTTCTGACAAATTTTTTGGTGGATTCTTACCTACTAACGTTAGCCTTACAGATGGATCCAACAATATAATAAGAGGATAAATCTCCTCAATAAGATATTCTGCTCCATCCTGATTACTGAAAGTGTCGAATGAAGCCGTAAACACAATCTCTCTGGCGTTAATTCGACCGCTATAATCAGAGTAATAATCTATGTCCACTCCATTTTCAACTGTGTAAGCGTGTGCGCCATAGCTTTCAATGACATCCCTGTCAAGATCACTTACAGCAATACAGCAATCAACCTGCTTGTACCAAAACCGTTCGAGTTGTTCAAGTCTTCTCGCCTGCTGTCTTCCAATAGTCTTTCGCAGCAAAGAGGTGTTGTTCTCCTCGAAACGTTTCCAGATGTCGGATTCAATATTATGAGAAGATATAACCATCGGCACATTACGAATCCGGTTGAAATATGGAGCTAAGTTGGTCCATTCGCACTGAATCAAGTCTGGTGCTTCGTTTTTTATTTCCTCAATAAGTTTTTGTTCGAAGGAATCGGTAATATGATAAATTGTTGAAAAAGGCACTCGCTCAAACATGTTCATAAATACCCTTAAGTTGAAGAGCAATGTCGATCTCTTAATTCTCTTGTCATCAACAGGAACCACCTTGTAACACCACTTAGATATTTCCTCGATGTCGGCCTGATCTTCGGGCATTTTTGCGTATGCTAAATATATTATTTGATGTTTCTTTGACAGTCTTCTCAAGAGATTGTAAGTTCTGATTTTCTTGCCGCAGTCTAGTGGCCACGGAAACCATTCATCAAATATCAGCACTTTCATTCCAACATCTCCGCTACCACCTAGATTTCATTGAACATATTTTTCAAACCATTTCTGGAAAAACAACAGACTCCAGATAAGTTTTTCATGATTGTGCTTCCTCTCGTTATGTTCTGAGAGTAATTTCTTGACCGAATCCTTATTCAGAAGTTGATTGGTTTTACAGCCGCTTAACAATGTCTCGTTTACATAATCATTAATGTTTGTTCTCATCCATATGGACAAAGGGCCAACAAATCCTTGCTTTTTATGGTTCATTATCTCTTCAGGCAAAATGCTTTTGAATGCCTTCTTGAGAAGATATTTCTTGCCAAGTCCTTTGATTTTTAATTTTGATGGAATCTTGGCACAGAACTCCATTAGTTCGTGGTCCAGGAATGGCACTCGCACTTCAAGAGAATGCTTCATGCTGATCCTGTCGGTGCATGCCAGTATGTCATCAGGCAGGTAGGTTTTTATATCACAATAGAAGGCTTTATCCAGTATGTCACTGGCGTTGTCTGAGTTAAAGTAACCAAGTATATGCTCGGCAGCAAGATCGTAGCCGTTCGATAAAATTTTTGCATCGGAAAGAATTGGGCTTTTGCCTGATCCGTCATACATTGACAAATATCCAAGATATCTGTAGTCAGGTTTTAAAGAAGAGTAACGGATGAATCGCTTTATTCGGTTGACATTGCCAAGGCCATCTTTGCTTTCCGCGACGCAGTTTAATATGTTCTGCAATACTTTTCCAGTAAAGAACTGCGGGATCATATCGAGATATCTGCTGATTTTTAACCCCAGGTACCGCTCATACCCGCCAAATAATTCATCACCACCTAAACCAGAAAGCGCAACTTTTACTTTATCACGCGTGCATTTACATAGGTAATACGAGGGGATGGTCGAGTGGTCGCCGAATGGTTCATCAAATGATCCGACAATATCATCGAGTATTTGATCGATGTCAGGTTGCACCTCGAACTCTGTATGAATAGTCCCATACTTATCAGCTATTAGCCTCGCGTAAGGCCTTTCATCCAGGTATCCGCCGACATTTCCTCCAAACCCCATACAAAACGTGTATACTGGGTTGGCAACCTTTGACATATGAGCAACTACGGCTCCTGAATCGATACCACCACTGAGAAATGCTCCCACCGGCACATCGCTCACCATCCGTAATTCAACAGATTCATTGAATTTATCATTAAAATTATCTATCCAGTACTGTTCCGTCCTTGAATGGTCCGGGGCAAATGCAATATCCCAATACTTATGGAACGAAATTCTTCCATTCTCCACAACCATGTAATGACCAGGCAGTAGCTTCCTGATGCTTTTGTAAATGCTCCTCTCCCCCGGCGTATACGACAGGTAGAAGAAGGCCCCCAAAGCATCATTATCAATCGTATGATCGAAGTAATTCAGTTTGAGCAATGCTTTCATTTCTGACGCGAATGCTATGAACCCATCTTTTAATGCGTAGTAAAGAGGCTTAATGCCTAACCTGTCACGGGCTAAGAACAATTTTCTGTTCGGTTCGTCCCAAATGCAAAAGGCAAACATGCCCCTGAACTGCTCAAGACATCTCTCTCCCCACTCCTCGTAGGCCAAAAGAATAACTTCAGTATCGCTGTTTGTTGAAAAAATATAGCCTTTATCTTTAAGCCTGTTCTGAATAGTCTTGTAGTTGAATATCTCACCATTGAAAATGATGCATTTTGTTTTTGCCCGGTTAAATATAGGTTGTTTCCCTCCGGCGAGGTCAATAATACTTAATCTGTTATGTCCAAGATAAATATCGTTACTCTTAACAAAACCATACTCATCTGGACCCCGATGTTTCATAATTAAAATATCATAATTGCTTAATATATTATCAATTCCAATACTTGATGTACCGTTGTAACTGTATAATCCAAAGATACCGCACATATTTGGCCCCAATTATATCAATACATAACTATTAATTTTATTATAAAATATAGCAACATAGTTATATCTAGTCTATTGTAATAATGTGTACCTTTATAATATTCATCATAGAGTATAATGATACAGTAATACCCATTGCAAACCACCAATATATTTCATATAGATCCATCCCAAATAATCCCAAGGCTAATCGTATCACAATAAAAGAAGTAGTTGCTAATGACACAGCCTTTATAAACTTAAGATCAATTGTTAATCTACTGTCGATATCATTGCCGTTAATTCCCAATGATGATATATATTCATGTGCTGCTGTCTTTATACTGTTCAGAACAGAAAGCATCTTATAAATAAGTAATGAGACAATTACAAAGCCTTGTATACCAAGATTAGTTGCAATCTCCAAATACAAATTGTGGGTATCCTGAATTCTGTCGAATTTCTCTTTTCTCACTTTAGGGAATGCTGCCAATCCGACTCCCAATGGATGTTCTAAAAATATTTGCACCGCATCTTTTAATATCTCTATCCTGGCTTCGCTTGATTGTCCTTCTTTTTCCTTTCCAGTAAATATTGAATCAAACCGTCCAATATAGTCAGCTGGAATCAAAGGTAAAGCTATTACAGATAGCACTGCCATTATCATAATAAATCTTTTCTTATTGTTTGCTGTAATAAAAATACAGAAAAGGAATACTGCTAGCCCGACATATGCAGTCCTGGATCCAGAATAAATTATTATATTGAGAGATAACAGGCCAATTACTAATAGAATAATTCTAACGTATTTATTCGTTAGCGGCCAAAGATAATACAGGAAGGGCAATGTTCCAATTGCCATGCCTGAAAATGAATTTGGATGCTCATACAAGGGTGTCGGTCCATGCAGCCGCATTATCCCCTGATTTTCCCAAACAAGGCCGCCTGTAATCCTTCCGACAAGACCCTCTTGTCCCATCTTCATGCATGCCAGTAAAAAGGTCGCCAGGAAAAATTTCATGTGTGATGGACTTCTGACAAAAGCAACTATAAAAAATGCCAAGAAAGCAAATTTTAGTATTCTGTCGACAAAAATATCCCAAGAAGTATTAAAATCATGTGAAAACGGTATCTGTATTGCTAACACAAGAAAATAGAGGACGATATTGATCAGCAATGGACAATCAGTATCAATTTTAGGCGTAAAAAAGAACGCAATAGCCGTTAATATGAATGCATAAATGAATTCAAATCTGATTGCCCCAAGTGCAGGCATCCGATATCCAATCTGCATATACCATTCTATGACATAGCCGCAAAAAAAGAATAATGCAGCTTTGCTGATCTGGGGATAATCTACTTGTATTTTATCTGAAATAGTCAACCTTAATTCTCATTCTAACAATTAATTTCAAACCCTGCAAATTGAAAATCGATACTTCCCGGATTGTTCCGGAGTGATTGATCTGGTTATTTCAGTATCTATCGACACCGATTCCCCGAACAACTGCCTGAAATACTCAACTAATTCTTTCTCAGTAGCCACCTGGTAATTTTCCCCCGGCACTACCCGAAGAGTAATCTTTTCCATCGACTCCTGTATTATCTGCATCTGGTCGATACCAGGGAGTTTCGTCAATGTATTTTCTATCAACGAAACTCCAGCCACGCGAGACCCGTCTTTTTTCACCAAGAAATCAGCCACCCTTCCTGTCACATGCTCCATGAGAGGCAGACCCCTTCCACAGGAGCATTTCCTGGCCGATGGCACCCCGACATCTTCCACCTGGTACCTTATAAAAGGCATTGCCCTGTTCATAAGATCGGTAACTATTATTCGGCCCGGTTCCCCGGGAGCTGCATAACTACCATCATCCTTAAGGAACTCGATGAACAGATGCTCGATATTCAGATGCATGCCTTCATGCTTTTCGCACTCCGAAGCAATCAGACTTACCTCTTCGCAGCCGTACCGGTCAGTCACCTTTACCGCGAAAACTTCCTCGATCACTTTGCGCTCATGGGGCATAAGCATCATTGATGTTGATAAAATACCCCGTGGTTTAATGTTGGTTATGTTCAAATCACGGACAAATTGAGCAAGAATGTAAATAGAATGGGCATGGCCAAATAGAAGTGTCGGTTTGAACTTGTCCCATTTGAAGGAAAAATCCCGAACAGATTCCGCATTGACACTCATGGTATCAAGATAAATATATGGCGACAATAACCACTGTTTCAGTTTGTCCTTGATATTGGTTGGTAATTGGGGGTTTCCCCAAGCCGCCGCTATCGGCTCTCCGACTTCCCAGCCCGCCCACCTGTCATGACGCCGGGCACAGGCATTGCGCAATTCGCTGCATTCTTCCGTTATAAAGATATCAAGGGCTTTACCTGTCGATCCCCCTGTTTTAAAATTCATCAGATTTTTAATCGCATATCCTTGGCTAATCATAGCCGGAGCGTTTTTTCTGATTTCTTCCTTGGTCAGAATAGGGATCCTTCGAAAATCCTCATGTGATAATAATTTGTCTTTAGGCAGACCGGCATCTTCAAACCTGGCACTATAAAATTCATTGTTTCCCCCAGCAAATTCAAGCAGATTTTGCAGTTTGCGCTGCTGGATTTCTTTCAATTCATTTTCAGATAGAAACTGGCTTTGTTCCAGCTTTTTCCAATATGCCAAAAGCGGGCTGCCACTATACAGGGCGTGAAGTGGTTCAATAACTGATTTTCTTAATTTGTTCAGTAGGTTCATGGTAGATCAACTATAAATCTGCAATTTATTTTGACCCGATCAGATTGGAATATATATCCATATGCGAGTTCACCATGGTATCCATGTTAAATTTATTCTTGAAAGAAGCAACAGCATGTTCACCCAGTTCCTTCAAAAGACTACCATTAGACAATACCAATTGCAACTTTTCAATAATTCCACCTACATCGCCAACATCAACAAGAAATCCGTTATATCCGTCTGTGATTAATTCCGGATTACCGCCTGTATTGGTGCAGATAACCGGTTTGCCGCACCCCATATACTCAATGATCGCATTTGACAACCCTTCCGATTCAGAGCACAAAACTGATACATCGAAATCAGCGATAACAGATAACACCTCGTCAACATTTCCCAGAAAGAATGTTTTATTCAAAATACCCAGATTTTTCGCCAGTTCTCTAAGATTACTCTCTTCCGGACCTTGGCCGGCGAAAACCAGTTTAGCATCTGGGAAGTCTTTTGCTATAACAAAAAAAGCCTCAATCAGGTCCTTGTGCCTTTTAATACTATCAAGATTAGCAACCATCCCAATAATTGGTTCATTGCCATTACTGCCGATATGTTCCCGCAGTTTGCCTTTGATTATATGTGCAAATTCAGCAGCATTGACTCCATTATATACAACTGAAATCTTTCCCAAGGGGAATCTTTCTTTTTCATGCACATTAAGCTTAATTGCTTTGCTGTTGGCGATAATTCGATCAACAAACAAATTACTTATTAACAGGCATTTCAAATTGTATTTAGTATACCAGAACCCCATATCACGCCTTGATACAATAACTTTAGCTCCACCTAATTTGCAAAATAATGGTGCGATAATTGATGTATCATTGAAATAAATATGTACAATTTTTATATTTTCACACCTGATCCTTCTTGCCAGTTTAATCATTTTGAACAGCGTTTTTAACGATAACATCTTGAATATGTTCAACGTCTCCACTTTGAAGGGGAGATTGCTCATTTTATTTGTGTATTCCGATGGACGGAATACCACTATTTCTGCATCTACATGATCACGGTCCAACGATTCGAGTAGGTTTATAAACTGTACTTCTGTCCCACCTCCTTTCGGACCTCGAAAATCATCCATTAGAAACATCAATTTTACAGGTACTTGAGTTTTCATCACTTGGGCCGCATTACGATATACTTGAATTTGTCTATCGAATCATATCTCCCAATTCCCAATCTGGGGATTTCGAACAAGGAGTCATTACGCTGCCAATAACCAGGCCGTGTTGTCATACTGCTATTAAATCCTGACTGCTTAAGTATATCTACTATATTTGCGTCATAATCACCGTTCGGATAGGAAAAATGGATCACAGATTCAGATATCCATTTTTCAAGTAGTTGCTTGGATTCAATAATGCTGTTTAAAGCCATGTCATAAGTAATACTTGGCAATAAATTATGGCAATGTGAATGAGCGCCTATGGTAACCAATGGTGATTCAGACAATTCCTTTATCTCATTTACGGTAAGATGACTTAATTTACTACTATCAATCTGGTCATCATGCAGTTGTGACACAATTGCTTTGACAGCAGAACCTCTTTCTTCGAGTTTCAATTTCTTCAGGTCTTCAAGTATCTCCTGAATCATTGTCCATTTATTTTCTCCAGACTTGCTTGCCTTAATTCGATATGTTTTGTTATTGAAGTTCCTTAGATCAATAAAGTAATCCTTCTTTCCTTGCAGTATCTCAATAATTTCATCATACCAATAAAGTATATTTTCCTTACATGCTCTGGTTGCAACATATATTGCTATTGGTATGGTATGTTTTGTTATAAATGGATACACCACCTCATAATTTCCGGAATAGCCATCATCAAAAGTTATCACAACATAGTTCTTGGTGAGGGGGTTTTTTGTGCTTATCAGTTTCAGTGCTTCGTCCAAACTAACAATCGTAAAACATTTCATCAAATAAATCATCTGCTTT
Source organism: Geobacteraceae bacterium (assembly GCA_041481895.1). Lineage (GTDB taxonomy): Bacteria > Desulfobacterota > Desulfuromonadia > Geobacterales > Geobacteraceae > JAMPXD01. The sequence goes on from JBGPCQ010000001.1 coordinate 13,249, forward strand.
TCAAATTCGGACTGTTTGACTACAGTCCATGATTCTATCTCAATGTTGTCTTTTTGAACTTCGTGATACATCAATACCAAAAGTGACCCATTGTATTTTGGCACATTGTAAATTTTAGACATAAGATTGTAGTAAAATCTCATCGAAGAACCCTGGATTCCAAAATCGGGAGGGCTTGAAGTTACATAATCTCCGCATCCCCGTATGTTACAATCCATTTACCTATGTCATATAATCCGTCAGGTATTTCCTTGCCGGGAAAAGATTTTACGAGGAATATTTGTCCCGTTTGCTTTCGTTTAAAAGGATTAGTTATGAACTGACGTCTGACAACATCTGGATACGAATGCCACATTTTAATCTTGTAAAGCAGTCCCGAATTACGGAGAAACGAGACCAGAAAATCGATAGAAGCATCTGATTTATCGCGATATAAGAAATCACAGAGTATTATTTCATTATTATCAGGATCAATTCTAACGATTGCTATTTTGGTAACTTCATTTTTATCTAAGGCAACAATATATTTATATGTATTAAATGGATGCATATCATAACGCCATCTAATATATTCAATATCGCGCTGCACACAAAATCTATTAGATGAAAAGCAACTTAGCCCATCCAGATTGTCGGTAATTTTATCAAGGCTTAATTCACAAAAATTGTCTCTATTTGTAGCAGAATAATTGATACGACATATCCAATATAGACAGAATTGAAAACTATATTGGTTATCGTAACCTACCTGATAAATGTAATCCTTCAGTCTTCCTATTTCCCGCCAGCCTTTATTCAGGAAACCTGTTTTGGAAAGGTCGTTTGCAAAATTGAAGAAGAAATCTATCTCGTGAAAACTATTAAAGCCGTAGTCAATGAGTTGAGAAAATATGCCTTTGCCTCTAAAATCTGGGTGAACTACAGGATCAATATCTCTCCCTGCAATATATTTGATCCCGTTAAAAAGCACATTCTTTTTTATAACGGCATACACACCAATGATAGCACCTTCATGCTCAGCGACAGCTATCCGGGAAGGGGCCAATGCATTCTTAACGTGAAGCCACTCAAAACGTTTAGAATCAAAGTCATTTGTATGACCAAGTTTCAACAGCCTGATACAGTTATCAAAATCCGACATTTTATAATGGCGTATTATCATGATCTTCTATTAATTCGGGTTGTAAGTTTCCGGATGAAAGCTAGTCATATTCATCATCGGATGGTTAAAGCTTCTCCGCCATAAAGTTTCCACAAAAAATCATCGCGGTTCTCTGTAACTCCCATCCGCGGAATCAGGAATGGGTCCCACGCCTTCAGATTAATGCCGAAAACGGCCCCCCGATAACCATGTCGCTTGACTTCCTCCACAGCAGACTCATTAATATCGGCAGGATCACTATTTGGATAGCAAAATGTGGTCACGTTAGTGCCAAGCCGATCTTCCAGCATGGCTTTGGATCCGCCGATTTCTTCTGCCAACCGCTTCTGGGTCAATCGTGACAAAATCGGGTGATTTATGGTGTGTGAACCTATTTCTATTCCATATGCCATGATATTCTGCAAATCTGACCAGGTAACCGCCTCATACTCTGGCGTCGGTTTGTCCGGGAGACCAACTCGAAGCACTGCAAGAAGAGCGTCTATGAACTGTTTCTTGTCGTCATCGGCCAGAATTAGGCAGTGGGTGCTGATTTCTTGCCATGCGGCATGCTTCTCAATATCGTTATAGAGAGGGAACTCTTTAATCCTGTCATTAATCATAAGACGTATTTTTTCTTCTTTTGTCATCCTAATGGCAAACTCTAGACGATCTGGCCAGAGCCATACTTTTCTTTCGACAAAATTTACTGTCACAAAAAAGGTGGCTGTGAGACCGCGTTTAACTAGTTCAGGGAATGCGAATTCATAAAAATCACGATAACCATCGTCAATGGTAATAATAACGCTTCGCCGTGGCCAAACACCATTGTTCCTGAAATGACTAAGACATTCGTCAAGTGTTATTACACGAAAACGTCCTTTGATCTGGTCTAACTGCCAAGCAAACTCATCGGCGCTGAGAAAACCTGAATTATTTTTCCCGGGTGGGGCGAAGCGATGATAGACAAACACTTTCGGGAAATCTCCCGAAAGTCTGTTGAGGATCTGCTGTAGAAGCTTTGTACGTGTAATCACACTTTTGAGTATTTGTTTTAATGCATTTGTCAATCGGATTCTCCAATTCCCATCCGCTTCCGGTTGAAAACTACGAAATCTCTACTTGATTCGAAGTGGATGATTTTTGCAGGTACGCCAACAGCCACGGCATTATCCGGCAAATCTTTGGTTACAACTGCATTGGCGCCTATTGCAACATCGTTGCCGATAATCAACTTCCCGAATATCTTAGCGCCCGGCGCAATATACACGCGATCTCCGATTATGGGAGTATACTGTTCGTTCCCTCGTCCGGCCTGACCAATGGTAACTCCTTGTGATAAATTGCAGAACTCTCCCATAACGGTACGAGTCGAAAGTATTATTTGTCCAAAATGCCCAATATACAGTCCCCTGCCAATTTGGGCAGTAAATGGCAATTCAATGCCTGTCGCAATCTCCACTGCTTTCTGACAAATGGTTAAAAACGGCAATAAAAATCTTGGCAGCCTGCCGAATGTGTGAATGTTCCTGACACACCAGAAGCCAGCCCTGTACACAATTATTGCCCAGACAGCCTGAGTCAACAGAATGATCTTTATTTTTGAAAATAACGAGATGTCTGTCGTCTGATCGCTCTCATAAAAATAACGATACAGATCATACTTGAGATATGTATCCTGTTTCATGTGGACTCCCCACAACAACTACTGAGCATTAACACAAGAAAAATAAATTTAAAAGGCTGTTCAGTCACATCAGTCCAATTTGTTAGCAATTATCTTGGCAAATGCTTTCCAAAAAACGAATTTAGTTGGCTTCATTCTTATTGCTTTAATAATATTTGTAAAAGCCTTTATTTTTTGTCCACTGGCCGCATCAATGAGCGCGTAATCTTTATAAAGAAGAGCCTTTGCTTCATCAATCACTCCAGTAGACACAACCCCAGGGTGGTTTTTTTCGAATTTCTCAATTATTTTTTCAGCGTTATTAAGCCGTTTTGCTTTCTGATGCGACATCTGGTTCGCCCAGAGGCGGTAGGAGTAAGTCTGTTCAGGTAAAAAGGCAAATTCATATTTGGTGGAAATCCTTAACCACAAATCCCAATCAATCCCCATGGAAAGGTTTTCATCGAACCCCCCGACCTCCTGAATGCACTCCCGCTTAACGAGGGCGGAATTGAAATTTACAAAGTTACTGAGGAGCAGTTTTCCGGTTATGTTGCCTTCATGGTAACTTCTGTTGATGTAGGGCAGAACATTTCCGTCGCCGTCGATATATTCGGCATCGGAGTAAACCACCCCGGTCTTTCCGAATTTCGTGAACAAGGGGAATTGATGCTCCAGCTTGAAGGGCTTCCACAGGTTGTCGGCATCGACGAATCCGATGAAACGCCCCTTGGCCTCAGCGAGACCACGGTTCTTGGCGACCGTCTGCCCCCGGTTGCTGTCCAGGCGGACATACCTGATCTTTGGGTTATCGGAAAATTGCTCCATAACCTCGGGGGTATTGTCCTGAGAGCCGTCGTCCACAACGATCAACTCATAGTTCTGATAAGTTTGAGCCAGAACCGATCCCACGGTTTCCGGCAGGTAGTTCCCCATATTGTAAGTCGCTGTAACGACACTAACCAATCCCCAATCGTCCATGCAACCCCTTTCCAACTTTCCTCTTGCAGATTTCACTTCATGAAAAAACATCCGCTCCTCACACCAACTATCTCGATTTTCCAAACCTGTTCTTCCCGAGAGACTTGTTTATTTCATGAATCGCTGTGTATACTCAATTACTAGTTTTTCTTGGGTTATGTATTCCAACGATCATTAAAATAGTTCTGGCAAAACTTCTGCAAGCAATCCAGACTTGAGACCAGCAAAAATAACAAAAAAGAGCCTGCCCGTTTTTTTCCAATGCTTGTACATATTGGCCATTGTCCGCATAGAAACAGGCAAGAGAACCCTGACAATCAGCAATGTATCTACTAAGATGCGATCTAGCCCCTGATTCCATCTCACTTTCTCGCAACAGGGTACGGCTGCGTATACCCTCAGTAAGCATCCTGGTCGAATTACCACTCATATTGTTCCCATGCAACCGTCGCATAATTCCAATTTTATTGATAATACCTACAGGGGTATGACGAGCCAGACGATAGTAAAAGTGAAAATCTTCACAAGATTTTAGGGTCGGTTCAAAACCAGCCTCGAATGCAAGTAAGCTTCTGCGTATCATGAAAGATCCAGCGATGCCAAAGTTCTCATCCGCAAGATATGTGCAACCTTTTTCAAGAACTATTTCTATCCGGTCTCTCAATAATAGCCAGAGGCGAGGACAGGTTTGGAAATGAGAGCTTGGAAAGGGACCTGCTTCATTAAAATTACAATAATCGCAAAACACCAGACCGACATGAAGATGATGTTCCAAAAAATCAACCTGACAGGCTATGCGATCCTTAACCATGAGATCATCGGCATCAATAAAACAGATAAAATCCCCTGTGCTATGCTTGATGCCGGTATTTCGCGGAACTGCACAGCCGCCGCTGTTACTTTGGTAATAGTAACGAACTCTTGAACCATACCCTTGGACTATTTGAGCTGTTTTATCAGTCGATCCGTCATCGACAACAATAATTTCCAGATTCTCATATGTTTGCGCAAGAATGCTGTCAAGCGTCTCGGCAATCAAGCCTTGGGCGTTAAACGCCGGTATAATGACGGAAACCAGAGGTTTAGTATACACAAGGCATCTCCATAGTGTAGTCGCCTACTGCCGTCAGGCCCCTGTACGCGCCGCTGCCTGAAACCATGAGGATGATCCCATCAGCTCATCGTACGTGCCCTGACCTGCGATACGGCCATGCTCCATTAGATAGATGACATCACATTCTTTCACCGTGGTCAGGCGATGCGCTATCATAATGACGGTCTTTTGCCCAGACAGGGTACGAAGGGCATCCATCACCGCTTCTTCGGTAATGCCGTCCAGGGCGCTGGTAGCCTCGTCCATGATCAGCACCGCGGGATCGCGATACAAGGCGCGGGCAATGCCGATGCGCTGGCGTTGACCGCCACTCAGGCGTACTCCCCGCTCACCGATTTCGGTCTTGTAGCCGTCGGGCAGTTCTTCTTCGATAAACCCGTGCAGGTTGGCGATGCGGGCGGCACGTACCACGGCTACCATATCGATATCCTGATCCGGGACGCCGAAGGCGATATTTCGGGTGATGGTGTCGTCGCAAAGGAAAATAGCCTGGGGCACATAGCCCAGGTTGCGCTGCCAGCGTGCAAGGTTATCGCCGCTGATCTCCACGCCATCCGCCAGCAATTGGCCCGCGGTCGGGGTCAACAGGCCGAGGATGATATCCACGGTGGTCGTCTTGCCGGAACCCGTAGCGCCGACCAGGCCAATGGAGGTATTGGGGGCGATGGTCAGGCTGAGTTTCTCAAGAACGGGGTCCTGAACCCCGGAATAGCGGAAGCTTACGTTTCTGAGTTCAAGTTCACGAGTGAACGGTAAGGGCTGCAGGCCCTCGGACCTTGTCAGGAGAAGCTCCGGGGCAACATTTCCCCGCTCTTCCGTCAGGTCCCGGTGCAGAACATCAAGTGCGGCCAGATTGAAGCGCACGGTAGTGATGCCGGCGAAGATCTGCTGCAAGGCCGGAAGCAACCGGTAGCCGGCAAAAGCGTAAAGGGCCAAAAGGGGAACCATGTTCCCTGAGCCATGATCTGTCCCAAGGAAGTAGAGCACAATCAGCAGGATACCGCCGAAAGCCATTACTTCCAGGGCATATCTGGGAAGCTGGGAGATGATTCCCGCGGTGACATTGTTCCGGGCGTGGAGCTGGGCATGGGCTGCGAACCTTTCCAAAAACACCCCTTCCCGTCCCAGAATCTTCAGGTCCTTGATGCCGCTCAAAGCCTCACCGGCGGCTTTGTACTTCATGGAATTGGCTTTGACCTGTTCCTTGCTGATCCTGGCCAACAAGCGCCGTGCAAGCAAGTAGATTACGCCATATGCCCCACCTAGAATTGCGGCAATAGTTACGGCAATAAGGGGATCGACCACTAGAAGCAGGGCCAGGATAAACAAACTGACAAGGGTGTTCGACAGAACCTGCATACCCGCGCTGAGTACCCCGCCGATAACGTTTCTGACCTCGGCCAGGACGTTCTTACCCATATCTGCCGTATTGCGGTTGAGAAAGAACGAATAGGGCCGAGCCAGGTATTGCGCCAGAAGACGGCGCGCCAGCGTGTAATTGAGCCGGTTGTCGTATCTGAGGGTCAACCATGAGGTCAGGGCCTTGAACAGATTGCCCAAAACCATCAGCACAAGCAGTAAGATGCCGAGGAATAACAAAAAATTATGCAGGCTGGTGAATTCAAAAAAATCATAGGCCCGTTTCAGCCACTTGTTGGTTTGAACTACATCCGGCTTGGATACAACCGCCATAAAGGGCATGATAGAAGCAATACCGGCCATTTCGATGAAAGCCATATTTACCAGGGCCGCAAAAAGATAATATAACTGTCTTTTTTCCCTGGTAGAGAGCAGACCAAGCATTTTTTTAATAATAGCAAACAAGATTTAACCCCTATTTTTTATACCTTTTAGAATATTACTTAATTTGTTGGATAACTTCTTCCTGAATTGTTCGCCACATCCGATTGGACAGGTGACAATCGCCTTAGCCGTTAACAAATTTGCTGCAATCCTCATTTTCTTATATCGATATATTCCGGCAAATTCGAGATATTTTCTCATTTTTGCAGACCGAAGTTCTTCTTGGGACAAAACTCCGAATCTTGCTACCTTATCCATAATATACAGTTGACCATGTAAAGTCTTTTCCAATTTGGTCTGAGTAGTTAAACTGCCTGTGTACTTACGATATAAACGAAGTGGCTGATCGATATTAACAAATGGAAAGTGAAACGCAAGCCTTAGCCAGAGGTCCCAGTCTTCTGCCGTGATCAGAGTTTCGTCGAACAGTCCAACGGCATCCAGATGTGCTTTTCGTACCAATGCAGTCCCGAAGCAGGCCATTTCGAAGTTCTCAAGATTCAGTATGGCTCGTATATACTCCTCCTTTTGTGTATATTGGGGGAGCAATGTTTTCGATAAAAGTTTCCTCGAAGGCCCATCACCAGAGAATCGCTGCAATTCGGTCAGAATTATGGCATCCGGCTGTTTTCTGGAAGCAGCTACCTGCAACAGAATTTTATTCCGTTCCCACAGATCATCAGCGTCAAGGAATGAAACAAATTCTCCTTTCGCAGACTTGATGCCGGCATTTCTAGCCGCAGATACACCACTATTTTTCTTAGAGATATATTTAATTCTTGCATCTTTATTTAAATAGTGTCTGCATATATTAGCGGTCTTGTCTGTAGAGCCATCATCGACTATAATTATCTCGATGTCCGTATAGCTTTGAGTTAGTGCTGAATCAATGGAAGCACATATAGTGTCTGCCGCATTGTAGGCCGGTATTATTATAGAAACAAGTGCTTTTGTCATGTTACTCACCAAAATGTTTATATTTTTCTTCAATTAGAAATTGAGAAGACACGATGAGATCATGTAGATATTTAGGCCCCTGCAAGTTAAATAGAAGGTGCTAACTTCCTGAATCTATACGATCAGGGATCGATGATAACAAAATCCCCCAGCATGTGCTCGCCTGAATAAAATTATCGATCCAAAACTCTGGTTTGAAAAAATATCTCTTGAGCCAGAACAACAATTCTTCTTCAATTGCTTTTCTCCACACCCATCGTGGTTTCTCAAAGAGTCTCTTACAGTCATCCATATTTGTATTTAATGCACAATAATTTCCGTATCCGCGATAATACGATCGTAAGTGCTTGATAGTCTGGTGTTTTTTAGGAACAAAGTGTTGTATCTTTGCTTCGGGAACCCAACGGCCTTCGAATCCTTCGCACGTCATCTGTTCAAATACTGCACTTTCCTCACCAAGCACCCGTGCATTTGGACGGACACCCAGCTTTGGGTCAAACATAAAACGACGCAGCACAGTAGCACGCATAGCCATATTGGCTCCAAATGGATATTTCCCTTCATTTAACAGACGTGAATCCAGACCCAGGTTTCGTACTCCAAATACATTTTGAACCTTTGGAAATATTTGTTGAAGCCATTCAGATGGCTTTCCCTCAAACCACGGCTCTATTGGACCGCCAAAAAAGGCAGCCGTGGGCCATTGTTCAGCTGCAGACACGTATGCAGCCAACCAATCAAGACCAACAAGAACATCGTCATCGGTCCAAATGATTAGATCACCACGAGCCTCACGTACTGCGCTGTTCCGAGCATTAGACAAACCGGGGTTTGGTTCAAACAACCTGCGAAGGGGCAACTTGTCCTCATAGCAGCTGAGCACGTCCTCAGTGTCATCAGTTGAGTTGTTGTTTACGACCAACAATTCCCAAGTGAGTCCGTTTGGAATATTTATAGAGGTCAACCTTTCAAGTGTTAGATTGAGCAGGTTTGCCCTGTTCCATGTACAAATGGCGACAGTAATTTCCATATCAGGACCGGTTACCCTATTTTCAATTATGACTTGTATGTTTAAACCTTCAGTTCTGGCATCATATATTGAGCCAGGGAGTTATATATTTGATGAATAACAATATGTGTGTGACATTGATCATCTATTTTAACTCATTCTTTTTCCCCACAAAATACAGGAACACCAAATAGGTGGATTTACCAATTCTGTTCAGAAAATTCCCTGCTCCTAATGGCAAACTTTTTAGCACAATCTGCACTGACCGACCGATCCGATTCAACCTGGATGTTTGCTGCAACCATCGTTCATATTTCATATCTCGCAACGGTTCTGACGATTGCTCCAACTCAGCAAAGAAGGTGTCTTCTTCAGACGTTGTGCAAGCATGTTCAGCCTCGGTCGGAGAATCAAAAAGCGGCTCCCCAAAAATGAGATAATTGCAAATATGGTCTAAAGTATCATCTTTCCCAGGTGCTAGAGCTTTCGAGCTTGAATAATTCAGGTTGGCGTTCATTACATCCACCATTGAAACCAATGGAAACGGGAGTTCGAATTTAAAAACATAGTAATATGCCAAGCGAAAGGCTTCTCGTCGTATTTCCCGACTTGATGGTGGTTGTAGACTTTTTTCTAACATTTCCGGCAAAGATTCCTTGGAGTCAACGGTTAGAATCTGAGACCCGCATTCATAAAAGCCTCTCGAAGCCAAAACAACAGGTTTACCTAACATTGCCATCTCGATGCCAACTGAAGATCCAAAACTTAAACAAATATCTGCGACATCCATTAGTGCATAACTGTTTAGAGAATCATCTGGCATAATGATGCGAATATTGTCTGGCAATTCTGTTTTCATCCTGGAATAGAAATCAAATTCGTCAACTGCTCTCCCTAAGCCAGTAGTTCCAGCAAGATGGGGATGAACTCTGATCACTAATTCAACATCATTTCTATCCGTTACCCAGCTGATCACATCCTGTACCCATGATGATTGTGATTCAAATGGACCTTGAAGTTCTGGATCACCAGCAGTTTCATCCGTAGATGATGTAAAGAGTGCAAGCAATCGTTTGTCTTGACTCAAATTCAGTTCATTTCTAACCGACAAAGAACGCAAATAGGGATTATTGAAAGCATACCAGCTTAATCCTTGACCATATCTCCGCTTTTTTAGCCAGTTCAATGTCATTTCTAAAGCAGGGCGCGCTAGAGGAACATGTCCCCAATTAAGCCAAAACTCGGTAAATGGTTCTATGCTCCAGCATCTTGCGTTGGGTTTTACCATCAGGTGTCCACGTTGGTAGAAGGGAGTTTCATGGGTTAACACTCGAATACCAAGCTGTCGGAATATTTCGAAGGCCACTCGGGTAATTGACGCACGACCATTAAATAGAAGCGCAGATTCAACCGAATATTTATTCAAATAATTCCGTAACCCGATTGCCACAATGGCTGCACTGAAGATAAACCCGCGATACACATTAACAACACGCCAATTGCTCATATCCGGCGGGTACTGACGGAAATAAGAAACCATCGAAGACTGTACCCATTCTCCTAAAGGATAGCCCATGAAACTTGCATGGTGAATTTCTGAGTGTGGCAGGCTTTGGGCCCAATCAAAAGCCCGCAATCTCTCTGACTCACTTACAAATTCTCCCAACCACTGATGAGGAAGGTTAAATTCCGGGGAAGCAAAATTTCTCTTCGTTCTGGACTGGCAACTCTGACAAAGATGAAACGGACGAGGAGCATTAGTATCAGGAAACGAGTCCCAGTGTGTATCACATTCAGCCAACAGTCCATCGCATAGAACATATTCTACGGTTGCACCCCGAATCTGACAAGCATTGGCTATGGTGCCTTCATAAGCGGTCAGATGATGCCGACATGCATAAGGAGAAAATATTAGAATGCGGTTGGTCATATTCTTTATCCTCAAGGTTGTTTCAGTTCAGGCGATCAAGGTTCACTAACAAAACGATATCAACACAAGTCCTTAAGAAGTCATCCCTTACTTACAGATTAACAGGCCAATTGCACTGGCAAGCAGTCCTTTTTGGCTCCTTAAGAATCCAGCATATCTCTTACTTGTTCATAGGCACTCCTACTCAACTCAATCTGTCGGAGCGCAGCTTGCTGCAGTGGATAACGCACCAATTCAGCTGATTGCCATGCTTTCTCAAGAGCGGCCGGGAGATTCTCATATACCTTCGGATCATCTAAATATAGAGTTTCACAGCCAATCCCGAACTGGTCTTCCAGGCCCTGAAACTTGGCGTCGTAGTAAGGGGATTTGGAAAGACAGATAACCGGTATCCCCTGTGCCAGGGCGAATACAGCGGCATGGTATGCCCCGGTAACTACAACTCTACAAAGTCCTGCCTGTTTAATCACTTTCAAAGGAGTATCCAGGGCTATTCCTCCATCAGATTGATCATCATATCCTGCAAATAGTTGCCGAATTGTTTGACAATCATCGGCCCATTGGTGGACCGCGATAGGCATTGGTACCATCTGTACATTGTGCCGTCTTGAAAATTGCTGCAAAACAGGTCTAAGTTTTTCTATAGTCATTTTCTCTTCCTCTATATTTGAAGCAATCCGAAGATTGACCCCAAGGGCCTGTCCAATTTCTAAGGGTGTCGCCTCATATGCCAGTTCTAACGCTTCGTCGCCTGTTGTAAATATATGGGAGGGATTGACACCCAGAGACATAAGCAATGCCCCCCCCCCTCGACCTCCGCGCAATGTGAAAAGACTCACCGCCGGGAAAATGCTTTTCGCCTTGGTTAAAACCACGGGATCATTAAGAGGCCCTATTCCCTGACCAAACATGGCTACTGGTATTTTATGACAAATGGCCAATTCCACTGTTTTTAAAATTGTCCAATTCCACCCTCGACAACTATCGGCAAAGCCTCCAGCGCCACAAACAACTAACAATTCAGCAGATTCAAACGCTTCCAAGAAGGATATAAGGTCATCTCTTATCTTCCCTTTACCTTGATTTTGTAAAATTACCCTCAAACGGATAATTGACCTTAGAAGTGCTGGCCACCGTAGCTCAAGGACATTTATTAAACTGCTTAGGGAGTTTTTTATCCAGTTGGGAAAATATTTATAAAACCGTGTAAAAAGGAAACTATATCTATCTCCAATCCAGAGATCGCGACCGGAGCGGGCTAACGGTATTGTTCCAGGACAATATTTAGCTAAATTCTCAGGGGATTCGGTAAAAACCTCTATATTAGCAGACGGCCATAGCTTTTGCAGCCGAATTACCGCTACTTGCAACATAGAAATATCGCCCATGTTGCCGTATTCTGCTTTACCTGGATTTAATGCCGTTTCAACAATAATGCGCATTTGTAATGCCTCTTTGCGTATTCCAGAGCATGCATACATCGTCAGTTGTCTCTATCAAACTCATGTTTGTTTACTTTAATCGCCTCTACGATCAAGTCGGCGGCAAGGAGTTTATTGACAACGGCATAGAGTTCCCAGACAGGCACCCGGATAATATTACTGATGTCAATCAAATCGTTTGTCCCGTCTGCATATGCTATAAAGTTCAGCATATCAGTCGCTACTCGATGCGAATATTTTGTCCCGATTGTTGGAAACAAGCCATGCCTGCCGAGTTGAGGTTCACAATGGCATGTCGCACGATATACTCTGTTACGTTCCAGCGAATCAATACAGTCTCTAAGTAGTGCGAACCCACCCTGCAGTCCTGCAGGTGTAATGAAGTTCAAATTATCGAGTGAAGTGTGATATTCGGGATATTCCCTGTATTTCGAGCGCATGACAGAAACGACTGGCAAATCTACTCCCGGACTGCAATACTGGCGTTCATCGCTGCCGCGGTCCAGGAAGGAATAGCGGATGAAGCCCGGGTGTTTGAAATTTAGGATGTTGAGGGCCGCCCTGTCGGCAAGCGTGTATCCATTTCTTGATGGGACAAAAGAATATACTCGTTCATCTCCTATGCATGTCACATTGAATCCTGCCACCACCTTCTCTTTCATACGGCTGATATTCATGCTCAGGTAGGTTATGGAGCCTATCGTCTCAGGGATAAAGATGATACGGTAGGTATAACGGCGCGGTTCGCTTGCTATCCACCTTGCCAGCATTGTTGTTACTACCGGTCCTGACAATTCGTTGTTCGCCATCGAAGGGTGGCAGATATATGTCGACAAGAATATTTCTTCATCTGTTGATCCCGGTATGATCAATTCTCCATAAGTCAGATGACCTTCCTCCAGGGAACTATCGATAAAGACCCGGTACGCTCCATCCTTAAGGCCACTTCTCAGATTGTGCGGGATACAGAAACCCCAGTGTTCCTTGTAGTATGAAGTAACATACGGTATTGCATCAGGCTGGTCTTCTAGCGAGTAGAGATGCTCCTGCAATTCGGCAAGTGAAACAGTTTTGTCAATCGGGACTGAGTAGCCGACTACGTGCAGATTGTTCTCCTTGAAGTCAACTATTTTTTCGCCCTTTTCGTTAAGGATATAGGCGTCCCGTATGTTCCACTCCTTCGGAATAGTCCAATCAAAGACCTTTGTGCCGGAAGGGACTTCGTATATCTCCAGGGGGATATGTTCCTGTATAACCCTAAGCGTTTCCCTGACGCCGTCGCCGGTTATGCTGCGACAGATGGGGAACAAGTCAGCCATTAACTGATAAATTAATTGTCCGCAGTCATCAAAATCCGTTTGTGCTGTGCAGTATGACGTCATATCATATCCTTCCGCTACGAACGTCTTCCTGGGCCCGAATATAGTCTTCGTGACGTCCGACATCGAGCCAGTACTCTATAATCGGGAAACTCACGACCAATCGCCCTTCCTCCAGCAGCTTCTGTATCAAATCGGTCATGTCGAAGCGCTCGCCTTCGGGGATGTAGTCGCAGGCCGAGGGCTCCAGGAGGTAGATGCCGGCGTTGATGAAGAAGGTCAGGGTGGGCTTTTCCTTCAGTTTCGTGATCTTGACGTCTTCGCACTCCACAACGCCGAAGGGAACCTGCATCTCGTATTTGCGAACACCCACGGTGATCTTGGCGCCGTTTTCGCGATGGTAGGCAAACATCTCCTGAAATGGAACTCCGGTAAGAATGTCGCCGTTCATCACCAGGAAGGGACCGCTGGCCTTTTTCATCAACTTGAGACCGCCTGCGGTGCCCATGGGGTGATCTTCCTTCAGGTAGTTAAGTTTCACCCCGAACGCATCACCGTCGCCAAAATGCTGCATGATGCTCTCGGGGAGGTAATGGGTGGTAAGGCTCACGTCCCGGATTCCAGCCCTGCGAAGCTGTTCGATGGTTCTCTCCAGCAGGGGGCGGTCCCCTACCGGGAGCATCGGTTTGGGAACCTGTTCCGTAAGGGGAAGCAGGCGCTTGCCGTAGCCTCCCGCCATGACCACAGCAGAAAGGTTGAGGTGATCCTCGCCGATAAGGTCTCTGCGCAGATAGAAATCAACGACCGTGTTATCGCCATCTACCACCGGAAGGTGATTGATGTCATGCTGGTTCATCAGGTGCAGGGCCTGTGACGCCGAAATCGAGGGCTGCGCGGTTACGGGCTTGCTGCTGGCGATGTTGTCGCAGGAGCATTCGAGGGAAATCCCGCGAAGGACGGCCCGGCGGATATCGCCATCCGTCAGGAGGCCATGGAGCGTGGTGCCTTCCGAGCAGAGAATCAGAGCTCCGGTTCCTGCCCTGTCCAGTTGGGCGAGGGCTTCGGAGATGGAGGCGGACCGGTGTATGACGACGCTGTCGAGGCGGCGTCTGGCCCGGGCCGCCCACTCTCCCTCGGCAAATAGGTCCCTGCGCAGCAGAAAATCCACTAACCGCCCCTCGGCGTCCAGAACCGGCAGGTGATTTATGTCGTGCTGGTTCATGAGACAAAGCGCCTCGACCGGCAGAAGCTGCACACATGTGATGATCGGCATCCGGTTGGCAATGGTGCCGCACGGTTCGTTCATATCCATTTCCCTGAGCAGAGCACGGCGTACATCGCCGTCGGTCAGCAGACCATAAAGCTTTCTGCCCTCAATGCAGAGCGCCAGGGCGCCGGTCCCCGCCTTGTCCAGCTGGGCGATGGCCTCGGCAATCGAGAGGGTGGGGGAGATGACGACGTTTTCGTTTAGTTGCAAGGTAGTGGAGGTCATGGCTCACCTTTGATGGTTTATGATGCTCCATTCCAGTACTGCCTGGAAAGCTTGCCGGTTGACGGTTCCATCACGGCCACCGTCGTGGCGCCCGTGGCGTTGTTGGCGGCGACCCCGATCGCGCTCAACGCGTTCAGGGGGAAGGTTTCTTCGTCGAACACATACTGCCACCGGTGGAAAGGAACTTCGATGTCGAAATTGTCATAGTGATAGGTCCCGGCGGCGGTCTTGAGCGCAAGCCAGGGCTGCGGCCCGAAGGTCGGCGTTTTAGAACGCACCTCCAGCACGTGCGTCGAGTTGTCGACCGCTGTCAACGACATGTCCAGCTCGCATGGCAGTTGGGGTGACAGGCCGAGCGCTCCGCGCATCGCCTCCAGCGCCTCGGAAAACCTGAACGGCACGTCCGGGAAATCCTTTGCCACGCGATTGAGCAGGTCAAGGACCCCCCCGATGTCCGGCCGCATGTCGCGAAAGTCATGATTGGTGAAGGCGAGCACCACGGGTTTGCCTTCCCTGGCCTCCTGAAAGGACTGGCGCATATCGCTCTCCGCCATCAGCCGGTATCGCGTGCCGACATTGAGGCAGCGCGTGACCCAGCGACGACAGGTGCCGGGCACCTGGTAATCATCCGGCGAGGGGTGGAACGGCTGCCAGTTTGCCGGCGCGCGCCGCCAGTCGCCGAACCGCCCCCCCTCGAGACCAAACTGGGTAGCATCCTCTTCCGTCGGGACCATTCCCTGACTGGAGTAGTCGAACGGGATGAACTGCTCAAGGAACCAGTGACTCTCCGGCCGGATCACGTGGAACCCTGGACGGTGGGCGGCAGGAAACCATTTCCTGTCGATCACCCGTCTCGACAGGATCTGGTTAAGGCTGTCCGAGTTGGCCCACCAGTGGGTGGCGCAGCGATGGGCTTCCTTGCGGAAGGCATGCGGATGATAGTGGAAATGAAGCCCGTCCTGCGTCGAGATGGTCCCGTGCATCGTCTGCCGGTAGTGGTCGAAGATGTTGTGGTATCCCATGTCCCGGCGGCGGGGGTTGATCTCGTAATCGACGTGGTCGACGCAGAACCAGTTATAGACCCAGCCGCCGCCGAAGGAGTCGCGAATCCGGGTGCGGAACTCCTCGGACAGGCATTCCTTGAGCATGGCGTCGACCTTGTCCCACGTGTCATTGTAAGCGAGCAGGTGCGGATCCACCACCTTCCTCACCGCCGATTCCAGTCCGCCCAAATCCACTTCCCCGGCCTGCAGGCGGCGCAGCATCGCGGCACTGGGTTCCAGATCGAGCTTGAAGATCGACTTCAGCCGACTGAAAGTTGCATCGACCGATTCGTGGAGCGGACCTTCCGTATCGATACAATGGACGACGTAAACAGTTTCAGACATCAAGCTCACCTCGGAAATTCATGCAGCAATGCCGTTCATCTGTACATCAACACTCCTGCGGCAGGTCACCCCAGGTCCTCCCAGCGGATCACCTGGTCTTCCTGAAGATCCCGGGCTAGAGTGCGTCCCAGGGCGTACGAAATCTCGGCCGGTGATATGCCGGTACCGGGCCGCTTGGCGTCCAGGTCCGCCTCCGTAAGCACATGCCCCCGCGAAAGGGGACGGCGTGTCACCAGGCTCCGTCTGAACTTCTTGCGCTTCTCGATCTCGGCTTCGGTCACGATCCGGCTGCTCCCCCCAAGAGAAGTCTGAATGTTCCTTCCCTCTGCCACAATCGTCCGCAGTTCCGCCGGCGTGGCGGAAATGGCGTGGTCCCAACCCGGCATGTCCTGATCCAGAGTGAAATGCTTTTCGATGACGCAGGCCCCCAGCGCAATGGCCGCCAGGGGGATGGCGGTACCCATGGTGTGATCGCTGAAACCCACGGGGACGTCGAATGCCTGCTGCAACGTGGCCATGTTCCGCAATTGGATCATATCGTAGTCGGGCGGATAGATTGAAATGCAGTGCAGCAGCACGATCTGATCATTCCCTTCGCCACGAACCGTTTCGACGGCCTTCTCGATTTCCGCCAGGGTCGCCATGCCGGTCGAGATGAGCATCGGCCGCTGCTTGCGGGCAACGTGCCTCAGCAGCGGCAGATGCACGATGTCCATCGATGCGATCTTGTAGAAAGGCACATCCAGCTTTTCCAGCAAATCGGCTTCATCCGGCGAAAAAGGAGTCGAGCAGAAGGCGATTCCCCGCTCCCCGCAGTACGAATGGGCCTCCATATGCTGTTCGGTCGTGAACTGATAGGCTTTCACCATCTCCTTGAGAGTACCGAAATGACGCTTTTTGTCCGAATACTCGGAATTGCGGTCATACTCTTCCTTGGCGATGAGCGAGTTCTCCGTCCATGACTGGAACTTGACTGCATGAGCGCCGGCGTCGGCCGCGGCGTCTATGAGCTGCCGGCAAAGGTCCATGTCGCCGTTATGGTTGGAACCGATCTCGGCTATGATATAGGGAGGATTCTCTGGCCCAACCGGTACACCTCCAAATTGCACACTTTTCATTTTGTCTCCTTTATGGGCGTCCACATTTTCTGCAATGCGGGATGGGCAACAGATGACCACCAGAGCGGGACCAGTTCCAGGTCGTTAAGGGCCTGAACATACTGCTCAAGCCGTGTCGGCTGGAGAACGACATGCCGGTGAAATGCTTCAACGTCTGAGGCCACCCGCTCTAACGCGGCAAGGCGGTCAGCCATGGCACCCTCAAGTGGCATGGCACGCACGACCTGAAAATGATGCCGCACAAGCTCGCAGTCACTGATGATCTGCCGCGGGCCGAAGGGGGGCCTGACCCGTGCCATGTTTGCGCCGTGCTGCCGGTAGTCCATTCGGACGACGTCGTCGAAAGCCAGTCTGGCCCCCAACAGCCACGCCCGTGTCGCCAGGTACCAGTCCACGAGCGCTACGTCTGCGGGGATCGGCAGGCAGCGGCGCAGCAGTTTGGAGCGAAAGGTCGAGTTGGAAAGGCCGAAGATGTTGTTCCTGGGCAGGACATCTCCAGGACTCGCGTGGGACGGCAGTCCAAAGGCAAGGCTTATGGCTCCGCCCCCCTGGTCCACGAGACGCAGGGCGCATCCTGCAAGATCGCTCGTCCGCAGTGACTCGCGGGCGGAAGCGACGCGGGAAGGATGCAGTATGTCGTCGCTGTCGACCAGCACCACCCCGTCGCAGGTTTCCACCAAGCGCTCCAGCGCGCGCTGTCGAATCTGGGCCGGGGTTTCGCCGGGAGCGGACGGCACCCATGTTGCGTTCGGATCACCGCCCATGGCGTCGATGGCGGCATCTGCAGTCAAGATGTCCAGTCCTATCCACAGCGTATGGTCATGATCGGTTTGCTCACGCACGGAGCGATACCAGTCCGGCAGGTATTCTTCTACGCCAGGATATATGGTTGTATAAAGGGCTAGTGTTTTTATGGCGCCTCCCTTGAATAGCCGATATCATCGCCCGTGCTCGGCTCAGCGCTGACCGTTCTGGTCGAGCCGCAATAGAACTTCCGCCATTGCCCAGTCGTCATAGGTATCAATATCCAGCCCCCGCTGCCAAGGGATTTCCCACCCTGTTTTTTCCGCCGTGTGGTAGGTGCCCTCACGGCGGAGGACCGCGGTTTTCGCCCACCAGATGGCGCCGGTGGGACAGAACAACTCCGGTAAATCCTGGCTTCGCTGGGTCATGGCGTCCTTGAAGACCGGGTCCAGCCTGAATTCATTGTCCCGGCGCATGGCCCACCAGGGGTTCTGCCAGCCATAGCGAACCACGGAAAGCTGGGAGCCGGCGCCGGTGTCGACAAACTGCCGGTGGCTGTCCGCGATGTCGAGGGCTGTCTTGAGGGGACAGTTCGGCATCAGTTGGCACACGAAGCCGTATCTGTCTCCGTCGGGGTCAACCCTGAGCAGCATATCAACCGTGGCGGCGGACACGGGGGTGATGTCGTCAGCGAGATTCGGGTCACGCAGAAAAGGGACTTCCGCCCCGTGCCGTTGAGCAGTTTCGGCGATCTCAAGACAATCCGTACTGACCAGGATCCGCTCGAATATCCCGCTCTGGGCGGCAGCCTCAATGGTGTATGCAATGAGAGGCTTCCCCCTCATTTGTTTAAGGTTTTTCTTGGGAATCCTCTTGGACCCCCCCCTCGCGGGAATCACCGCGATACATGCTTCCGGCATCAGTGTGCCCCTCCACCCGTTCTCATCTGATCCTCTTCGCCGGGCTTCCCACATACGTTCCAGGATCCGTGATGTCCTTCACCACCGTCGAGCCGGCGCCGATCAGGCACCCTTCACAGATGTCGACGTATTGGATGACCGTGGCACCGGTTCCGATCATGCTGTTATGACCGATGGTTACCCCGCCGCTGAGCGTCACCCCCGGTGCGATGTGGACGTTGTCCCCGATCCGGCAGTCATGCTCGACAGTGCTGTTTGTATTGATGATACAGCTCTGGCCAATCTCAGTGCCGCTATTCACTACTACCCCGTCAAAGACGACTGTCCCGTCTCCCAGCACAACCGCCTCGTTAACAACAGCACTGGGGGAAATAATTACCGGGAAATCAAACCCGATTACGGAAAATTCATGCTGCAGCCTGATCCTCATGTCTGAAATGTCGATTTTCCCTTTGCCGATTATCGCCTTGCCGGGCCCGTGGGTTCTGATCATCTCCGGGAGGATGCAGTCATCGCCAAGATGGAAAATCCCGAGAATCGAGCCCCGATCGTGCCTGTCGGTATATCCCGTTACTTCATAACCAGATTTTTTCAGGACGCTTATCAGGACCTTTGCGTGCCCTCCACCGCCGATAACGACAATCCTATTCATGGCGTAGCCAGTCGATAACATAGTCGATGTCTTGTTCCTGCAGGTTCGAACTGCATGGGATATTCAGTGTGATTTCCAGCATCCTTAAGGCTTTCTCAATACGGTAGTGCCGACAATCGCGGTATGGCAGCTGCAGGTGGTTCAGATGCCAGACGGGCCTCGTCTGGATGCCCTTCACCTTCAGGTATTCCATCAATTCTTCCCGGTCTTTTCCGTAGACATTCCTGTCGATCTGCACCGGATACATCCAATGGTTGTTCTGGGCATAAGGGGGACTGTCGGCAAGGGTCAGACCATCGATCTTTTCTATTTTCTCCTTGTACCTCAGGAAGTTTTTCCGCTTTGTTGCCAGGAATTCGGGCAGCAGCTCAAGCTGGGCTACCCCGATCGCTGCCTGGACGTTGGTCAGTCGGAAATTGTAGCCGATTTCGTTATGCACGTACCGGACCTCGTCATCTTTCGCCTGGGTTGTAAGGTACTTGGCCTTTTCGGCAAATTCCGGAACGTTGGAGATGATCATTCCACCGCCGCCGGTAGTGATAATCTTGTTGCCGTTGAATGAGAAGCAGCCGATGTCGCCCATGGTTCCTGTATGCCTTTTTTCCAGTTCCGGATTGACATAAAAGGTGCCGAGGCTTTCGGTTGCATCCTCAACGATCCTGATATTGCGGTCACGACAGATTGCCACCAGTTCGTCCATCCTGACGGCATTGCCGAATATGTGAACCGGCATAATCGCGGCAATTCTCTTGCCCGTGCGCTTGTTGTAGGTATTGCCGAGTCTGGTTTCGGTTTCTTCCCGCAGAAAATCTGCTGTTTTTTCAATGTCGATGTTGTAGTAATCGTCGCAATCCATGAAAACCGGTTCAGCTCCCAGATATTTTACCGAGTTTGCAGACGCAATGAAGGTAAGCGTCGGGACAATGACTTCTTCACCGGGGAGCACTCCGACAATCCTGAGAGCGACCTGAAGTGCCGCAGTCCCGTTGACGCAGGCGACTGCATGGGAAGCTCCCGTGAACGTGCCGAAATCCTTCTCGAATTTCTCAACATACTTGCCGGCCGTGGAAACCCATTCCGTATCCAGACATTCCTTGACATAATTCCATTCATTTCCCTTCAATGTAGGAACAGAAAGAGGTATCATAGTATATTCATCCCTTCAGATGTTTTTATAGGCCTTCGAATAGGGATCAGAAATTATCCCATCTTTCAGTATCCGATATATTTCCCTGATGCCGTCCGGCACGGTTCTGGTTATTTCGAAGCCGAGTTCGTTTTTTATTTTAGAAAAATCGACTCGATAGTCACGGGGGTCTTCTGAGCTGCTGACAAATTTTATGCGCGCTTCAGGAACCACTTTCAGCAGTTCAGCGGCAATCATCGCCTTCTGGTAGTTCTCACCCGTGTCACCAACACCAAAAACGTTATGCCCAACAATTGAGGGATCGCTTTCAAGAACGTGAATGCATCCCTTGGCCAGGTCCTCCACATGGCAATAGGGGCGCCAGAACTGCTCGCCGAAAACTTCGAGTTCCTTGCCCAAGGCCACTTCTCTGGTGAATTCATTCACCGTGAGGTCAAAGCGAGGCCGGGGAGAAAGCCCATAGACAGTTGCGAAGCGGAGAGCTGTTGGGGTAAAATCCTCGCGAGTTTTGCTTTCCAGCAGGTACTGCTCGAACTTGACCTTGAGTTCAGCATACAGTGATACAGGTTTCAGAGGAGAACTTTCATTGAGGTAGCCTTCACCCGGCATCTTCCCATAATTGCTGCATGTTGATGCGAAGACGAATTTTTTTACAGTATTCGTTTCGCAGCAGAGATCGTAAAAATTCCTGGCACCGTTCCAGTTGATATCTTCGGCAAGTTCCGGTTGCTTGGCGCACGCAGGGTCGCCGACAATAGCGGCAAGATGAACTATAGACTCCACTCCGTGCAACGCCTTTTCAATGTCAGCACTGTTTCGCACGTCGCCTTTCATAAACTCGAAGTCTGGATCGGTGTATACGCCGATGAGCGATTCTCCGCCAAAACTCAGGTTATCCATCCCCCTGACACGATACCCTTTTGTCAATAGCTTCCGCACCAGAACGGACCCTATGTATCCCGCCGCGCCGGTAACTAATATAATTTCTTGATTCGTAGACACATTCTCCTCCGGGATTTTATTGCACTTTAACTACCCATTAAGCATTCATAGATTTTATTGTAATTGACAGCCATGGTACTTGCAGAATATCTGGTCATCACCAATTCTTTGCCGGTTTCGACCATTGTCGTTGCTGCAGCAGCATTGGTGATCATACTGGACATGCCATCTGCCAGTGCAGGTGCTGACAAGGCCGGGACCAGTATTCCAGCTTTCCCATGCAGCAGCACCTCAGGCACTCCGCCGACACTTGTCGAGACTATCGGAACACCTGCCAGCATTGCTTCGAGGATGACCATCGGCAGCCCTTCGGTCAAAGAGGATAGGACAAAAACGCGGATCAGGGACAGATACCATTTGGCGTTGGCCATATAACCTGGCATCAGCACCCGCCCTTCAAGTCCCAGATCCCTGATTTTTGCCTCCAGGGAGCCCCGTTCCCCGCCTTCTCCCAGGATCACCAATCTAACTTCGGGGTTAGTTTTTGTCACTTCTTTCACGGCGTCCAGAAGAATATCGAACCCCTTTTCAGGCGAGAGGCGGCCGATTGCGCCGAGCGTATACCCACCACGGCAAAAATCGACGATGCCTCGGTCCATAGGCCCCTCAACTTCAGAATCGTGGACAGACAAACCGTCATCGGTTACCGGAATGCCATTGTTGACCACCTGGCAATTCTGAATCACGCGCTTTCTCATCCCGGAATGCGTGCGCATGGATTCACTGACCAGGACCACCTGATCGATAAAGTCAAGGCTCAGGGAATCGAGCCACTCATACACGCGCATCCTGTTCATACCACCTGTGCTGCACCAGCCGTGGACCGTCGCAACGAGAGGGAGACGGCGGAAGCTGCGGGGCAGAAACCCGAAGAGGATATTCCCCTTGTAGCCGTGGGAATGGAGCAGGTCGAATTTCTCCCGCCAGGCGAACCGCAACACCCTGAATGCCCCCGGGATATTGGGTCCGGGACGCATCCGAAACTTCTCCACCCTTACCCCCCTCCGCAGCGCTTCGGTCTCCAGCGGCTTCTCGACTATATGCGGCTCACCGATGCTGGCAATTACCGGCTCCAGCCCCAGCCTGGCCTGCTCGGTAACGAGATTGAGGAGCATGACTTCCGCTCCGTACAAGCCGCCGCTGTCGATGACATGAAGCACTTTCATCCGTTACCCTTTCCGCGGCGTCCAGATCACCTGCTTCTTTCCGAGCAGGAATTTTCCGAAGGCATGGGCTGCGGCCACATTGAGAAGCGCGAAGTACTTGCTGAACGTGATCAGTCGGATACGGCAGCCGTACTTCTCCAGCAGGGGAGAGGCCGCCGCCGCGATGTAACATCCGCTCTGAAGCATGAAAAAAGCCCTGTACGCCCATCCTTCGTCGAGAAGGACCAGGTTTGCTCCGTATGCGCCGGCGATAAAAAAGAAGCAAAGATAGCGCAGAACCTTGTGGGACCACAACTGCCAGGCGAAAAGAGGATGCCGCATGAACGAAAGCTGCTGCCGCATGTCATAGAGCGCCCACAGCGCCCGCAGGGACACCCTCACCCGCATCCTGTATTCGTCGGTGGATTTGCCGAGCGCAGGCTCCTTAAGCAGAGCCCGGGGCTCGTACACCACGCGATATCCCTGTTCGACAACCTTCAACGGCATGACGAAGTCGGGGAGCTGGTCAGCGCTCATCGGGTCGTAGAGTTCTTTTCTCATCGCGTCGATGCCCCCGTCGACACCCACGATGGAACCGAAGCGGGTTTCGACTTCCCGCAGTGCATTCTCGTATTTCATGTAGGCGGAACATCCGTCACCGACGGTGGTGCCGTCCGGATTGGCATAGATCATCTTGCCGGTCACATAGCCAACAGCGGGGTCGGCGAAATTTTCGACGAGCCGACGTACAGCATCAGGGGCATAGAGGGAATTTGCATCGGAGAAGACGATAACGTTCCCCCTGGCCCGGGAAACTGCCATATTGAGGGCCGATGTCTTCCCTCCGCGGGGCTCCTGGCGCAGCAGTCGGACGTTGTCATCCGCGTACTTCTCCACGATGGCGTCGGTCCGGTCGGTCGATCCATCGGAAATGACGATTATCTCAAGTTTTTCACGGGGGTAATCCAGCGTCAGCTTGTTCTCGATGGTTTGCCCGATCACCTGCGCTTCATTGTAAGCCGCGATGACGATCGTTACGCCGGGTTCGTGCGCGCCCCGCCTCACCGGGCGGGGCGCAAGGCACGAAATCAGCCATGCTGACAGGGGATAGCCGATGTAGACGTACACGGCGAAGAAAAGCGCCATGAAGAAGACCGCTTTTGCGGTCCGCGCGTCCAGGCTGAACGAAACGAAAGGGTACGGGACGACAACAGCCGCCTCCGCTCTGTCGCCGGCTCCATAACCGTTCGCTGCGTCGCCCCTGACGTAAGAGAGAAAAACGGGGTAAAAATTCACGATGAAATCGTCGATAATCCGGTGCGCTTCCTCTACCGGTCGGTCGCCGATCGGACAGGATATGCGGACGAAGGCGTTGTCCTCGCCTGACTTGAGAAACCTTTGCCGCAGCAGGGAAACCTTTTGCCCCAGCGTACCGGGCGAAGTGTGGTCATAGGCCTGAAACCAGTAGAAGATCATCTCTTTCAGGCCGTCACGCTCTGCAATCATCGACGAGTAGGAGACTGCCGGAAATCCTGATCGGGTGTTCACCTCGCCCAATCTTATGCCTTCCACGTTCCACCCCTGTCCCGGAAAACAGACGAGCGGATCGTGGGCTGCGCCGACATTTTTGGCGCTCAGATAGTAACCGACATAGAGGGAGACCGAATCGTTCCCTTTGCGGTATGAACGGAAAACGTGGTCGTCAAGCTTGAGTTCCCGAACTATTTCCTGGCTGAGCGGCTGATCCTGAATCCTCTGCCAGCCTCCAAACTCCTCCAGCGCCGTGGAGAGGGGGGCATACTTCGGCCCGGCTTCAATGTGCTGCTGTCGGAAGACGAAGAAGGCGGTCAATCCGAACAGCAAGATCAGGAAAAGAATTCTCAGGCTGCTTATTTGTCCCATCTGCAGATCACTCCTTTTACGCAAAGAAACAAACCGACGGCACAGGCAAAGATAAAGAGCCCAAACAGCGTGTGCGCCGGTTCCCGGGCAAGGTCGAACCCGGCATAGTAAAAGGCCGCTATCATTATCAGTACCCGGAGGATGTTGACCACTATGGCAACGGGGATTGCACTGAGGAACAGCACTCCGCGCAAGGGGTTAGAGCGCACGGTCAGATAGGCGAAAACCGCTCCCAGTGCCATCATGGCCGTGAGGGAACGCAGACCACTGCACGCTTGAACCACTTGGAGCGTCTGCTGCGGAAGATGAATGACATTCCCCTCGCGGTAAATCGGTATACCGGCGAGAGATGCCGCGGCGGTCGCCATCTTGGAGACGAAGATCTGGAGGGGAATGGTCAGGGCCGAGTATATCTGCGCCGGCACAGGAATCATAAACAGGAGGAGCGAGAGAGGGAAGATGCAGCATCTGAAAAGACCGAATCCGAAAAGAAAGATGATGACCCCGGCAAGTGAGGGAATGAAAGAGAAGGAGGCGGCTGTCTCGATTTCGGCCAGTCTGGCGAAGAGGTAAAGCGCCAGTCCAGCCAGGATGACCGGGATTCCGACCCAGGAGGGTTTAACGGAGGTATGGGCGAGGGTTTCCCGATTGCGCCACAGGAGGTAGACGGAAAGGGGAATTATCGCGAACCCGTGAGAATAGTCGTCGGATGAGGACCACGAACTGACCAGTTTCTCCAGGACGGGGAAATAGGCAAGGACGAACATCCCGGCAAGGAGGGTGAGAAGCAGATGGGCCGGATTCAGGCCGGCCGTATGAAGCTGAAACTGATTGGCTGTTTTACCGGTTTCTGCGTTCATGATAATCCCTGACTGTCTGAGCGATCCGTCGGCAGGCTCTCGATGCCGAGAACGTTCCTGACGGTCGAAAAGCTGAAGTTTTCCAGGAGGTGAATGATCCTTTTCTCCGTCTTCTCCAGGTTCAGATAGTGCCTGAAACGGGATTTGAGGCCGGCCTTAATCCTGGGTTGCCCGGGGTCTATCTCCCACGGGTGAAAGTAGACCACTGCCGGCTGTTTCTCGCGGGTATTGATGTAGTTGATGGCACGCCCGACGAGTGAAGCGGGCAGAAGACGAAGATACCCACCACCAGCGATCGGCATGCACGATTGCCACTTCCCGACTTTCAGGGGGAAGGTGGAAATCGGAAATTCCCTGATGGTTCCCGCTTGAGTCCGAATCTCATGGGGAAATCGCTCGCCGCCCGGAATACCGTAAATATCGTGCAGCACGGGAAACGTACTCGAATCATAGGTGTAGCCCTCAGCAGCCAGAATTTCGAATGCCCACAACGACTGCCTGGTGATGGAATAGCTGGGCGCCCGGTAACCGCATACCTTTTCCCCGGTTATATCTTCCAGGATAATTTTGGCCTTGCGTACATCGGCACGAAACTTTTCAGGGCCGATTCGGTAGATCAGTTCATGGCCATAACCATGGCTGGCAATTTCATGGCCGGAATCCCGGATTCTTCTGACAAGTATCGGCAGCCTCTCGGCGACCCATCCGAGAACGAAAAATGTCGCGCTTACCTTATACTCTTCAAGAATATCGAGGATCTTGCAGGTATTGTTTTCGACACGCAGGGGATAATGGTGCCATTCATCCCGGCGTACATGCCGCTCAAAGGCGGTCACCTGGAAGTAGTCTTCGACATCTATGGTGAGGGCGTTCAACATCACAAAACCTTCCTCACTTCCAGAATTACCCGGTTAACCTGGTAATTGTCCGTGGCGATGCCGGGCGAAGAGTAGTTGATGTACTTGTAGTTCAGCGCTACGGTCAGACCTTCGCCCAGCAGGTAGCTGAGACCGCTGACGACGAAAAAGTGGCGGGTGTAGCTACCCGCATGGAGATTGCCCGCCTTGCCGGGGGCAATGAGGTCTTTCTGGTCATATTTATCGGCGGTGAAGGCGAGGGTGCCGGTCAGCTTCGGCAGAAGCTCGTAGCTGCTTCGCACGCTGCCTCCGTATCTTCGCGTCTGGAGGCGCTCCGTCACTATGTTCTCTAACTCGGCATAGGAGAGGGTCAGCCCCAGGTCACCCCGCGCGAGCTTTTTGCTCACGTCCGCCACGTATGACGTCTGCTTGGTCGTATTACTTTGCGGATCTTCTGTGAAGGTGACGTCTGTTTTCAATGTGGCGACTACTCCGCCGAAGTCATGGGTTAAGCCGGCGTTCCAGAAGATGTTGGATAGACGACTGCCGGTGGAATACAGCATCCATGTGTTCCCCACCTGCCCGAAAACGAACGATTTTTCCGCGTATTCATAGCGGCCGCCGGCATAGGCGTCGTGCTTGTCGTAGTCATTGCTGTCCGTGATCTCATGGGTGAAGGAATAGCCGGCTGTAACACTCGCCTTTGGCGAAAACACGTGAGAAAGCTCGGCAAAGGCGCTCTGGTCTTGCCTATTCACGCCGGTTGGTTCCCGGTACCAGGTGTTCACATAGCGATAGCCCGTTTTAAGTGTCGCCAGGGTCCCCAGTCGCCAGAGGAAGTAAGGGGAGGCGGTAAAGATGTTGCGGTCCGACTGGTTGACGAACAGGTTTTCCTGGCTGGTATCCCGGCTCACATTGAGGGAGACCCTGGTGTAGGTGTCGCTCAGTTCGAGGAACATGAACTCTTCGATAACCTTGATGAGCCCCTTTCCCACAAGGTTATGGGTTATGTCGTCGCTGCGGCTGCCGCGGGCATAGTAGCGGTTATCGAACACGTAGCCTATGTCCCAGTCCCAGAAAGGGGCCTTGTACTGCAAATTGATCCCCGGCTGCACGCGGGTGATGTAATCCGCCCTCTTGTTCGCGCTGGTTTCGAAGACGTTGTCCGTGTACTCCTCGCCGACCGTAAGGGAGGGGTGAAGCGTGAATTCGGCGGCCCCGGCGATCGTGCTCAGAAAAAAGAAGCCGAGCACAGCAAAAATTTTAAACCCCGATGCGCTGAACACGCGCCGAAGGAAGCCTTCCTTGGCGATCTTTCCCTCTGTGCCGGAGGCCTTGTCTTCACTTTCCCCATTGCCGGCTCTGTTGCCGTTCCCCTCCGGCGGGGCGGGAGACAAAGCAGCCGCCTCCGGACGATCCTTTGCCGGATATTCCAGAGCGCTGACTAGTGCGGGCCTCTCCGGATAGGTATCCTGCTTGAAGGTTTCAGGTTCTGCTCCGTAATTGTCGATGTGGTCACGGATTCCTTTGAGCATCGAAGTGAACTCTGTATCGGCCGCCGTGGTGCATTGCCCGGGGAGGGCATCGCCGTCTGCCGGGTTTTCCCTGATAGTGGCGGTTTCGCCCCAGAAGTGATTTTCGAAATCGAGGTCGCCGATAATGTCGGTCACTATCTCTCTGCCTATCCGTCGCGTCTCTTCGGCGAACGCCGCAAGCATGAGGAAATCGCAGATAATGTTGATCAGGCGGGGAATCCCCCTGCTGTATGCGAAAATAGCCTCCAGGGCTTCCTGCGAGAAAAGGACCGCATCACGGTTACCGGCCGTTTCCAGCCGGTGCAGGATGTACTGCTCTGTTTCCGCAACGGTCAAGGGCTGTATTGTGCAATTGATCTTCATCCGCTGGCGGAGCTGCATCAGTGCCGGTGAAGCCAGGGTCTCCCGCAGTTCCGGCTGACCCACCAGGATGATCTGCAGGAGCTTCGCCTGATCGGTTTCCAGGTTCGAAAGCATCCGGATTTCTTCCAGCAGATCGACGGAAAGGTTCTGCGCTTCGTCGATGATCAGGATCGGCTGGTTCCCCTGCACAAACTGGTCGATGAGAAAATCGTTCAGCTCCCGCAGAAGCGTAATCTTGTCTTTCCCCCGACTGGAGAGGCCGAAGTCGTCGTTGATCATGGCGAGCAACTGGTCGGAATTCACCTTCGTGTTGAATATCTTGGACAGGACTACCCTGCGGTCCCTCTTTTTAATGAGGTCCCTGATTATCGTGGTCTTGCCCGTACCGACTGCGCCCGTCAGGAGGATGAATCCGGCCCTTTCCTGGATGCCGTAGTCGAGGTACATCAAGACTTTTCTGTGCGATCTGCTCAGAAAAAGAAAGTCGGGGTTCGGCAACAGATCAAAGGGTTTCATGGTCAGATTGAAGAAGGATTCGTACATTTTTTCTCCGGAGTTTTTGGACTCGGGACCAGGGACTCATAATTCATAAATCATAACTCGATTCTGTCAGTAGTAATGATAACGGCCGACGTGGTCCTCGATGGTGGCTTCATTGTACACAATTCCCAACAGGTTGGGCCCCTTCAGGTATCCCAGCGCTTCGGTGATTTCGGAGAGGGTTGCGATCCCCTCCTTGACCACGAAGACGACACCGTCGACGATGGTGCTGAGGGTGCGGGACTCGGAAAATGGCAGGACAGGAGGGGTGTCGATGATTATATAACGGTCCGGATAGCGATGCTTCATCTCCAGGAGCAGTTTCTTCACTTTCTGTGATGAAAAGAGCTCCACGGGGTTCTTCACCTTTTTTCCCGCAGGCAGCAGAGTGAGTTTGCCGATGCCGGTTCTGATCAGTGCTTTGCTGATATCAATGCCGTCGGTGAGGCAGTCGGCAAGCCCCAATTCCGCCTCGATGCCGAGATACGTGTGGATCGAAGGCCTGCGGAGGTCCGCGTCGACAAGCAATACGGTATGGTCGTGTTCCTGGGCCAGACTTATGGCGAGGTTGAGCGAGGTAATGCTTTTCCCCTCGCTGCTGAGGGAACTGCTTACCATCAAGGTGTTCTGGAAACACTCCCTGTTGGTCACTTTAACGACGACCGATTTCAGTTTCCGGTATTCCTCTGCAATGAATGTGTGGGGATCGTTGGCCGTAACGAGAAGGGGATTTGTTACCCTGACATCGTCCCGCGACGGCGGAGGGATTAAGGAAGGAGCGGGACGCGGGACGTCATGCGGAACGTTTGCTAGTGTCCGGCTCCGCAGCAGGGCCGCTTTTTCGAGTGCACTCTCAATTCTGCTCATAAAATGCATTCCTCTTAACGTAAGATGGTTATTTCGAAAGTTGTCGCATCGACCATAATCTCCTTCCCCTTGAAAGGGGAAGGAACAGCAAATACAATTTTATATCCGGACACCGCCGGCTTCATTTAATGAGCTGGTTTTTCAGCTCTACTATGTTCTGCTTCAGCAGATGCGGATCGATCGAGAGGCTCTTGCCTGCTTCGAGCGCCAGAACGCCAAGAATAAGCGAGAAATAGGCCGCCGAGATGACATAGAGGCGCAGCTCCTTTTTCCTTGTTGCCGCAATTTCCACCGGATTCTGCATTTTCGGTATCACCGCCAGCACCGGCACCCCCAGCGATTTCAGTTCATCGAGGCTTTTCACCGATCGGTCCAGCTGGTCCAGAAGGAAAAGGATGCCGAAACTTCCGGCCACCCCGGCCAGTATCCCCAGCAATATGATCATTACCCGGTTCGGGCTGACCGGTTTGATGGGGAGGATGGCCGGGTCCACGACCCTGAAAGTAGTTGTCTTGTCTTGCACCTCCATCTGTTTGGAGACCTCCGACTGGCCGTGGCGGGCAACGAGCTGGTCATAGATGTTTTTCTGATTGTTTTTTTCCAGTTCCAGTTTTTCCAGCCCGGCCTTTGCGCTCGGAATGGTGCGCAGCATCGCCTGGTTCGATGAGATATACCTCTTCAAACCCTCCTCACTAACCCTGATGGCGCCGATCTCGGCTTCCGCCTTTTCCATATCCTGGGGGTCGCTACCCAGAATCTCGCCTGCCGGTCTTCCCTTTATCTGCTCCCTGATGGTCTCGATGTCGGTTTTTACCTTGATGACCTCCGGGTAATTCTCCGTAAATTCGACGCGGAGTTCATCGAGCCTTTTCTGCAGGGCGATGAGCCTGCTTTGCATCGGGTCGCCGGCCTTTCTGGTCACCGGCTGCAGCCCCTCGAGATGCCTTCTCCTGAGCTGGAGGTCGTAGAGTTTCTGTTGCGCCGTGTTTATTTCCTCGAAGAGTTTTCCCTCGTTGATGGCGATGATCCCGCCTTTGTCGCGTTTGTAGTTGTTCGCCTCGACTTCGGTTTTCTCAAATTTCTCCCGGAAAGTATCGATCTGCTCCGAGAGGAACTTGGTGGCGCCGTACGATTCTTCGCGTTTCGAAGAGACGTTTCCCTCGATGTAGCGCCTGACCAGAGTGTTGACGAAATCACGCGCAATCCGCGGGTTTTCGCTCTTGTACGTTATGAAGAAAATGTTTTTGTCCTTCGTTGTAACTGCCATGTTTTTCTGGATAGAGGCGATTAATCCTTCCAGCTCTCTGTCGCTCTTGTTCTTCACGTTCAGGTCGAGTTCGTCGATCACCTTCACCAGCAGGGTCCTGCTGGTCAGGGCATAATTGAGCACCTTGATGGTATCTTCCATGGAAGGAGACACCACTATCCCTTTGACCAGATCACTGATGACGTTCTTTTCGATGAAAACGGTGCTCTTCGCCTCATATTTTTTCGGCAGGAGATAACTCATGACCACGAATCCGGTCATGATGACGAAGGAGATCAGTGCGAAAGGCAGTTTCCTCTTTTTGACGAGGTTCACGTATTTCTTGTAATCGAATTCAGGTGATGGAGACATGCTGTGCACTCCGTTCAATTTGTGTTAAAATATCCCTTCTTCCACGATCACGTAATCCCCCGGCATCAGGCGGACGTTCTGTTTCAGGTCGCCGTCTTTGATCAGGTCTTTCGCTTTTATCGGGATCGATACGTCCTTCGTCCCCTCTTTTCTCAGGATGGCGGTGTCGTTCTGCTTGGCGAATTTGGTAAAGCCGCCCGATTCAAGAATCGCTTCCATTACCGTCATCCCTTCCCGATATTCGATCGATTTAGGCAGGTTTACTGCGCCCAGGACATAGACGCTTCTGTCAACCTGTTGCGGAATGAAGATCGCGTCGTTTGTTTCGATGACGATGTCTTCACTCGTATCGCCAGTGACGAACAGTTTGTAGAAGTCTTCCTTTACTTTCTTGCCGTTCCTGGTCACATACGCCTTTCGGTAATCGGCGACCTTTGCCGTGGCGCCTGCGGCGGAGCCGCCCCCTCCTTTGCCGTCGCCGGCCACTGCGTTGCCGATTGAGCAGAGGAGCTGCAGGAGGGTGGTGCGGCGGTTAAGCTCATGGACTCCCGACTGGACTCCGCCGCCGAAGACATAGACCTTGCTGTTAGTGATCTCCCGGACTGTCACCGTGACAATGGGGTTTTTCACCAGATCCTTCAGTCTTTCCCCGAGGATCTTCTGCAGTTCGCGGGGGGGTACGCCGCTTGCTTTCACATCACCGAGACCAGGAATGGTGATCATGCCGTCCGGACGAACTTTAACGGAGACATTCAGCTCCTTGTTTCCCCAGACGGAAACTTCAAGCCCGTCTCCCTCGCCGATGATGTAGTCCCCCGCGGAGACGAGCACGGGGAGCAGCACGAGCATAAGGAATGTCAGCAAGATTTTTTTCATTTTTTTCTCCTTTTTAATCAGTGACCAGTGACCAGCGTCCAACCCCAGTCTCCAGTCCCTAGTCCCCGGTCTTTATCGACTCCCCCGCCTGAACAGGACTACTTTGACTGTTTCGAGGATGATCATCAAATCGAAGGTCAGGGTGAGGTTTTTGATGTAGTAGAGGTCATAGCGGAGTTTTTCCAGGGCGTCTTCCACCGAGGCGCCGTAGGGATAACGGACCTGGGCCCAACCGGTGACACCGGGTTTGACGAAATGCCGCTCGGAATAGTAGGGGATGACAGTTTTAAGCTTATCGACGAACTCCGGACGTTCCGGTCTCGGTCCCACCAGGCTCATTTCCCCTTTAAGGACGTTGAAGAGCTGGGGTATTTCATCGATGCGGCTTTTCCGGTAGAAATTCCCAACCCGCGTTGCCCGCGGGTCCTCCTTTTGCGCCCAGACCGCCCCGGTGCCGAGTTCCGCGTCTTCCCGCATGGTCCTGAACTTGAAGAGGACGAAGTTCCTCTCCCTTTCGCCGACACGCTCCTGCCGAAATAACACCGGTCCAGGTGAATCGAGCTTGATTGCCAGGACAATAAAAGGGAGGAAGGGGAGGACCATGAGGATTCCCGCCGCAGAGCAGACCACGTCCAACACCCTTTTGATGATGCGGGTCAGGGCAGTTATCCGGAACCCATCGGAAAAAATGAACCAGCTCGGGTTGATGTTCTCCAGCAGAAGCTTGCCGGTCATCTGTTCGTAAAATGAAGGAGCGTCCACGACCTCGATGCCGCTCAGCTTGCAGGTCATGATCTCTTGCAGTGGTAACACTCCCCGCCGCTCCGTTAATGAGACCACGATCTGGTCGGCCTTCTCCCGCCTTACGGTTTCATAAAGTTCTTCTCTCGTTTCCAGTATCGTATCGGCAGGGACGTGGACCGACTCATTGGAGCAGTTGACGTACCCGGAGAGGATATAGTTGCCGTCAGTAACCGGGATGATATCTCCCATCCGGCAGGCTAACGGGCCGGCGCCCAGGATCAGGATCCGTTTGGCGAACCCCCGGAATCTCTTGCACCACTGGTAGCCGGCGAAGCAGAGAATCTGAAGGGTGCCGAAGACAAGTAGGGCAATGACGATTACTCCTCTTCCGAACATGAAGAAGGGGACTGAGTAGTAGAGCGTGGAGAGGATGAAAAACGAAACAACAAGCGACAGGATTATACGGACTACGATCTCGCTGTTCTTGAAGTTCCGGCGGTATTTGTACGTTTCAACCAGGTATGAGACGAACACAAGAACGAAGGCAAAGATACAAATCCTTGACGGCCCCAGTTCCATCAGCTTGCCGACAGTAGGGATTTCCCGGAACCTGAAGAGGAACGCTATCGGAATGGCGAGAAGAGCCGAGCCGAGGTCATATATGATGAGAAGAATAACCTTTTTGTTTAATGCCATAGGAGTTGCTCCAGAAGCCTCTCTTGTCTGCTACTTCGTTTCCATCCGGAAACTACTTCAACTCTGCCAGCAAGGCCCTTGCTTTCTGGGCTTCAGGGAATTCGTCGGACTGTAACGCCTTCTGCAGTTTGGCCGTAGCCTGTGCCTTATCCCCCGACTCGCGGTAGGCAAGGGCCAGATGGTAATTGACCGTGGGGTTGTCGGGGAGAAGGGCGGACGCTTTTTCCAGCGCCTTGCGGGCTTCTTCCTTGCGCCCGTTCTTCAGCAGGGCGTAGCCGAGGGTGTCCATGATTCCCGCGTTGCCCGGCTCGAGCTTGAATGCGGTTACCGCCAGTCTGAGGGCTTCCTCTTTGTTCCCGAATCCTTCGGTGCAGAGAAAGGCGAGATTGTTGAGGGCAGGCACGTAATTTTCCGCTTTTGCCAGTGCCTGCCGGTACTTCCGAACCGCTTCCACCTTTTTGCCGGTCATTTCCAGTAGCGCCCCCTGGGAAAAATAGGCGTGGGCCAGGTCGGGATTTTTCCGGACTACTTCCGCAAAGGTTGTCGAGGCGAGGGTATAATCTTTTTTCCTGGCGTAGAGGTTGCCGAGCTTCAGCATGGCCTGAAGGCTCTCTTTATCCCTGTTCAGACCGGTTTTCAACTCCGCGACTGCCCGGTCGAGATCGTTCTGGCTCTCGTAGACGGACGCCAGCATTAGGTAGCCGGAGGCGGAGTTCGGTTTTAACGTAATGGCCCGGCGGGCTTGCTCCACGGCTTTCGGTATTTCTTTCATCGCCACGTAGGCGCTGATTTTCAGCGGAACCCCCCGATCGGGGGCAATCGCCTCGACATCGTCAAACGCCTTGATCGCCTCCCGGTATTTCTTTTCCGCCAGACAGATGCGTCCCTTCAATTCAAGGGCGTCGGCATAGCGCGGGTTAGCCTTGATCGCCTCGTCAAGGACGGAGACTGCCTTGCCCGGATTCTTTTTCCTCATCTGGTAGCCCGCCAGGGCAATGAAGGCAGCGGGATTCTTAGTTTCCTTCGCTTTGGCGTACCATTTCAAGGCCTCACTCTCTTTCCTGTTCAACTCCTCGAGTGCCGCCGTGCCCAACATCGCTTGCAGGTTTTGCGGGTCCTTCTGCAGCACTGCACCGTACTCGGCAAGCGCCTTGACGTAGTTGCCGTCGGCCGCATGGAAGGTGGCCAGGTTGAAGTAGGGGGCGAAGAACGCGGGGTCGGCTTCCTTGGCCTTTTGCAGATATTTCACCGCTTCCGCCGGCTTGTTTTCGGCGAACGCGACCGCCGCCATGCTGTTGTATAGAGGTGCATCCTCTTTCTTGCCGGTCAAGCCTTCCCGCAGAACGCCCAGGGCTTTTGCCTTGTCGTTGCGGCGCATGTAGTGAGAAAAGAGGATGAGCCGGGTATTGAGGAGTTCCGGCCTGACCTTGACCGCCGTGCGCAGGTCGGTCTCCGCCTCCTTGTCGTTCCCCTTGCTCAGGTGGAAAATACCCTTCTTGATGTGGGCGTCAATGAGCTTCGGGTCGAGTTCCGTCGCCCGGTTCAGTTCCCTTAACCCTTCGTCGTACTTCCCCTTCGTCATATACGCGCTGCCGAGAAGGTTATGGGCCAGGGCATTATTTTCTTCGGACTGCAAGACCTTGTTGATCTCAGTGATCGAGTCGTCAACACGCTTCTGGCTGAGGAGAATCATTCCGGTCAGAAGCCTTGCCTTGATGGAGGAGGGATTGTGGTCGAGAATCACGCGGAACTGGCTCAGGGCATTCTCCAGCTCACCCTTGCCGTAGAGGCTGAGTCCGAGGAAGTAGTATCCTTCCATGGCGGGTTGCATCTTGTTGGCACGCTGCAGCTCCGTAACGGCGTCGGTAAAGTTTTGCCGCTGATAGGCAGCGATCCCCTTCAGCCGGTAACCCTCGGCACGCTTCGGGAATTTGGCGACGATCTCTTCGGCGGTCTTGGCCGCCCGGTCCTTTTCGCCCATGTCGAGGTAAATCATGCCTGTCTTGTACCGGGCCATGGCGTCGGACGGGTTTATTTCCGCGATCTTCTGGTAAATAACGAGCGACTTGTCCCTGTTCCCCACGGAAGCTTCGAGAGAGGCGAGCATGTAGTAGGCCAGGGAATTCTTCGGATCTTGCGCAATGACTCCGCTCAAGATTTCCTTAGCTTCCCTGATCTTCTTCTGCGCTCCGTAAATTCCTGCCAGCTCGAGTTTTGCGGATATCCTCGACGGTTCTCCCTTCAAGACTTGCAGCAGGCACCTCTCCGCTTCACCGGGGTTATTGGCAGCGAAGTGGGCGGCACCGAGTATTTCAAGCGCCTCTGCAGACCCCGGATGGTTCTTCAGGTATTCGCCCGCCTCCTGGATGGACAGGTCGGGCTTCTTGACGTAAAAATGGATTTTCGCCAGTTCCAGTTTTATCTCTTCACGGGAAGGGTTCTGTCTAAGCACCTTCTGGAACTCCTTTTCAGCCTGCTCAGGTTTCTTTGCCGCCGCATACGCTCTCGCCAACTGGTAGCGCGCATCGAGGTGGTTCTGGTCCTTTTGCAGTGCGTTTTTCAGGAGCACGATTGCGCCGCCGGGGTTGGCTTTTTGCAACTGCTGAACCCCTTCCGCATACAGCTGCTCGACGGTTTTGCCGCCGCAGCCGGCAATGGCGAGGACTATACCGAGCATGAAGATGATTTTTCCGTACAAAGACCTTTCCTCCTGGACAATTAAAATATAAACCCTGGACAAAAGCAGCTTTACTAACAGAGTTAGCGTAGAAAAATAAAGTGTACAACGAAACTCGAAATTCAAAACGCAAAACTCCTTGATGCGATTACTCTATTACATAAAGCATACCAAGACGCGAATTGAGTGCTTTCACTCGTAGAGACAAGATGTTACACATTTATCCGGCATTATGGATCAGCGGACAGGATGTTAACGTAATGGCCGGGCGGAATCCACTTGAAATGCCAAAATCAGGAAAAGCGGCAGGGGAGGGGAGGTATGTTAAAATGTTGGCCGATGTTAAATATGTTACTCGCACCTCTCAGAGTTCACCGGGGGAAATATTCTGTTTCCGATCAGGGTCGATCTCCAAGGCAGGACCAAAAAACTCCCTTCCTTTATCCCCAGTGGGTATTTCAATGGAGGGTCGTGGCGGGGGCCGGGGCGTTTTCTCTCTATGGCGCGGATTTTGCTGCCGGAATTCAAATTCGAGTTTGTGGTAATGATTTGAAACATTCAACGTGAAACTTGAAATATTAGAAGACACCCGGAGGTGTAATATTTTCGCTGACATCAAAAAGAACGGCGCACTTCTCAGGGTTCTCCCCTTTGCGCTTTTCATGGCCTTCATCGGCCTGGAACAAGGGCTGCGGTTCTGTATCGGCAAGGGGGTGATTTCCCTTGCGCCTGAATCCCTCTATTACCTCTACCCGGTCAAGGCTTGCAGCGTCGGCTTGCTGCTGGTGCTGTTCAGGAACAGCTACCCGGAGTTACGCCTGCGGGAGTTGCGGGAAACAGGCAAGTTTCTCGTCAGCTTCGCTGCCGGAGTGGTCGTTTTCCTGCTCTGGATCAGGATGGACTGGTCTTTCGCCACGCAGGGTACCACGCAGGGATTCAATCCGTCCTTTTTCGAGAACACGACGGTCAGAGGGTTGATGACCATCACCAGGCTCGTTGGCGCGGTCCTCGTCGTTCCTGTGATGGAGGAACTTTTCTGGCGATCTTTTCTCGTTCGATACATAATCGACCAAGAGTTCGCCAAAGTCCCCATCGGCCGCTTTACCTGGCCGTCGTTCCTCACAACCGCCATCCTCTTCGGCCTCGAACACCACCTCTTCCTCGCCGGCGTGATGGCGGGTATTGTCTACAACCTGCTTCTCTATTACACCCGGAGCATCGCCCTCTGTATTATCGCCCATGCGGTTACCAACCTCGCTCTCGGTATCTACGTGCTCGCTACCGGCAAATGGTATTTCTGGTGATCTGTTTTATGTAAAATATTCCAGACCAAACTGTCGGGTTATTTTACAAAATTCAATAGCAACTTTTGACACTGATGTTATTTGTCACCAAATTACAGTGTGTTATGCGTTGGCATTAGAATTGCAAACAACCTATTTGGAATGCATAACATGCAATAGTAAGGAGGAAGTAAATCATGAAAATATTGGCGGGACTATTGGCAGGCGCAGCACTGATGCTGGCGTTTTCGTTGTCGGCGAACGCATTTGCTACGCTCGAGTTATCGAGCGGGGCAACTACTGTGACGGTTACGGATGGAGGGACAGGGGACGCAAATGGGGCTGTCGGAGTAGTCACTTTTATCGGTCCTGTTGGTAACTTCTTTATCAATGTAACGACAGGCCTATCAATCTGTGACATTAACAACCCTTACATGGACCTCAACTCTGTTGATTTTAGTGGTTCCAGCGGCAGTCTTAAGATTAGATTGTCCGATATCGGTTTTAGCAGCCCCTCACCTGCCGGTTTTATTTTTAATGTTGGCGGCACAACGCAGGGGACAATATCTTATGCCGGCTACTATGACTTGGACAACGCGCTGTTCGGGACTACGAGTCTGATCGGCAGTGGTAGTTTTACGGGACCAGGATCGTTTGCTGACAGTTTTTCCTCGGGATTAATCAGCCCGGCCTCTCCTTTATCGCTCACCGAGATTATTAACATCACCCACAGTGGTGGATATAAAAATACCAGTTTTGATGCAGAGATGGTCGTTACTCCCGAGCCTGGCACGATCCTGCTTCTAGGATCCGGCCTCTTGGGCCTGGCCATTTATGGCAGAAGGCGCCTGAAGGCATAAAATGATATTTCCCAAGGAAAAAGGGGAGCTCCACGAGGCTCCCCTTATTAATGCTTTTCTGGAATTCGGCCAACAAGAAGGGAATTGTTCTGATCTCATCGTGCGGGGCCAGCCTCGCTGTCGGAAAGTTTTACATATCATAGGATGCGTCAGGCGGGTTTTTACAGTAATGCACCATTATGCCGCCAATTTTAATGAGCAGGAGATACCCCATGCCGAAAAACGATGCTCTTCCCGTATCGTTCAATACGAGCCAATTCTACGAAATCCTTGATTACGAGTTCAAAAGGGCTGAGCGTGACAAGAACGCCGTAACCCTGATGTTCATAAAGCTTGGACAACTCGAAGAAATTGAGAGGAATTACGGTCAACTGACAGCCGCGCGCGTCCTCAAGGAGATCGAACGTCTCATCAGCGGCAATATCCGCCGTGCCGACCGCGGGTTCATTTATGGAAATGACGAATTCATGATCATACTCCCCAATACTCCGAAGAATGGCGCAAGCTGCATGGTTCCGAAGCTGCAGCGGTTAATAGAGAGTCACGCCATTACAAATGAAAGTGGTGAACCAGTTACCTTGTCGCCGAAGTTCGGTATCGCTTCCTTTCCCCATGACGGGGAGCAAGGGACAGCGTATCGCGGACAGCGTACAGTGGACAGCGTGCAGGGAAAGTTGAACAGGATTGTTGAACAGCGGACCGTTTAACAGCGCACTTGTGGCTATTAGTAGGCGGCTGAAGACTGTATGCTGCACGCTGTCTGTAGACTGATTCAGGGAATACAATGAAAGTGTCCACTAGAAATAAACACAGAACCGCGTTGAAAGGCATCCCTTTTTTCAGCTGCTTCTCCGATGATGATCTGTCCAGTATCGAACAGATCATCACGGAAAAAAGTGTCAGGAAGAATGACGTTATTCTCTGGGAAGAGGAAACTAAAGATTACATGTACATTGTTTTTTCCGGCAAGATCAAGGTCGTGCAGACAGGCCCGGAAGGGAAGGAACAGATTCTTGTAATCCGCAAGAAAGGAGATTTTTTCGGAGAAATGGCACTGCTTGATGGGAAGACTCAGCCGGCAACCGTTGTGGCGATGGAGGATGCGACCGTGGGGCTGATCTCTAAAAACGATTTTGAGACGTATTTCCTCAAAAACGATAAGGTGCTGAGGCAGATTATTTCTCTGCTCTGCGAACGGCTACGGGAGTCATGGTTGATGCTGCGGGTTCTGAGCTTTGACAATGCCGAACAGAGGGTGAGAGCGGTGTTGAACAATGTCAGCTCGCTTTACGGTGTCAAGGATACGAGAGGGACCATTATCCCGTTGAAGCTTACCCATCAGGAAATTGCCGATTACGCATCGCTTGCCAGGGAAACGGTGAGTAGATTGCTATCCCGGTTTTGCCAGACGGGGGAGATAGAAATACTCGCGAACAAGAATATTGTCCTTAAACCGACCTTCAGCAGAGAGTCCACAAATTAGTGGGCAGTTGTCAGATGAGCCCTTTTCCCCTCATGGCTAGTACCTGTTTCCGTACGAGGGGTATTACCGTTTCCAGGGTGCGAATAAGTTTCACGACGTTGCCATGGTGGTTGCGGTGCGCGTTTTCCAGCAGCTTGGAGCAGATTTTGGAAATCTTCAGCAGTCCCAGGTCTCTGCTTCCTCCCTGCAGGCGGTGCACCGTTTCGCGTACTGCGGATAATTGGCCTTGTTCAATGGCTGCCTGAAGCAACGGTATGCTTTCTTCGGCATTTTTCAGAAACGGTTCAACCACGGCCGTAAAAAAGTCTTTTCCGGTTTTGCTGAACATGTGCAACAATTCACGCAGCCGTGCCGCGTCAAACACATTGTCACCCAATGTTTCCCCGCCGGTGTTCCTGGCATCCCTCTTTCCCGGCCGCAGACGGTTTCTATCAGGCGGTATCCAGCGTTCCAGCATATTCTGCAGTTCATGGGAGCGGATAGGCTTGCTCAAGAAGTCATCCATCCCGACCGCAAGGCATTTTTCCGGGGATCCCTTGATGACGTTTGCAGTGAGTGCAATAATGATGGTATGCCTCTTCTCACCCTCAAGCCGACGTATCTCGGCGGTGGCCTCAAAACCGTCCATTAGCGGCATGTAACAATCCATGAACACAATATCATAAGAGCATTGCCTGACCATTGCCACAGCGTCCTTGCCGTTGGCGGCTACATCCGTCCGGCAGCCGATGAATTGCAGCATTGCCGTCGCCACCATCTGGTTGGAAGGGTTGTCTTCGACAATGAGAACATGCGCACCCTGGCAATAATGAGTTGCCGAAGCCGATTCCGACGCGACCGGCGAGATTGTTACAGGGGAGGGCAGGGTATCGAGCTGCAGTTCCAGGGTGAACCAGAAGACTGAACCTTTGCCTAAGCTGCTCTCTACGCCGATCTTGCCACCCATCATCTCTGCAAGGTTCTTGCTGATGGCAAGACCGAGACCTGTTCCGCCAAATCTTCGGCACGGAGAAGAATCCAGCTGGGAGAACTTCTGGAACAGCAAGGGAAGCTGCTCTTCAGGAATGCCTGTGCCGGTATCCATCACTTTTATTTTGAGAGACGCTTTCTGGTCGGTTTGCCCCAGACATGTGACGTTAATACGCACATAACCGCTTTCGGTAAACTTGATTGCATTACCGGCAAGGTTCAGCAAAATTTGCCTGACGCGTCCCGCATCTCCTATCAGGCGTGTGGGGATGTCACGAGCGCAATTGACGATAAGTTCCAGTTCCTTGCCGGCCGTTTCCGGCATAAGATTTCTCGCCACATCCTCGCAGAGCGTGCGTAAATCGAAAGAGGCATGGTCGATGACCATTTTTCCCGATTCTACTTTAGCAAAATCGAGGATATCGTTGATTATGTTCAGAAGGGCGTTGGCGGAGTCAGATATAGCTCTGGTGTAGTCACGCTGGACACTGGCCAGACCGGTTTTCAACAGCAGTTCGGACAAACCGATGATGCTGTTCATGGGAGTACGAATCTCGTGGCTCATTGTGGCCAGAAAATCGCTCTTTGCTGTATTGGCAGCTTCAGCCTGTTTAAGGGCTGCGGCACGCTCCTTGGCCAGGAGGGCAAGCTTATGGGACTGTTCCTCTATCAGATCCCGCGAATCTTCGAGATTGACCATATACTGAGTAATCTCATCCTCTGCCTGTTTCCTTGCGGTAATGTCCCGCACTATGGTGAGGACCTCGTCAGGCCCGCTGCGTACCGCCCTTGTTTCAAAGTACCTGGGCTTTCCCTTGATAGTAAGATTGAAGCAGACCAGGATCTCATCAGCCAGGCGCCCCTGTTCAATGAAGTGGGCGAATGCCTCGGATATTTCCGGCGAAAGCACATCGGTTATCTGTTTACCGGTGAGGTCGTTGGAGAAAGGAGAAAGTTCGTTCGTGTGCGATATGTAGCAGTCGAGGATAGTGCCGTCGCATCGGCAGCGGAGTAAAAGATCAGGGATGGCCTTTAACAGGGCGCGGGTTTTAGCTTCGCTTTTGCGGATGGCTTCTTCTATCCGCTTACGTCCGGAGATGTCATAGAGTGCCCCTGCCATGCTCAAGGGAATGCCGGACTTGTCCCATGCGAACACTATACTGTTGTCCAGAAACCATTTCCAGTTGCCGGACTTGTGCCGCATCCGGTACTCCGCCGTAAATCGCGGGGTATTATTGCGGTGACTCTCTTCAAGCGCTGCCGTTACCAGAGAGAGGTCGTCCGGGTGCATAAGATTTTGCCACGCGATGATATGCGGTGTAAACTCGTCAACAGTGTAGCCGAGCATCTCTAAACAACGCTGATCAGCCCGGATTGTCCCGGTAGCAACGTCCCAGGACCAGAGCCCGATATTGCCCCCTTCCAGGGCCAGTTTCAGGCATTCCCCAGCCTCCCGCTGCGCCTTTTCCGCATGCTTGTGCGCCAAGGCAATTGCCAGGATATCCCCCAGTTTTTCCAGCATGGAGATGAGCCGCGGGGTAAATCGGCCCTTCGAGCAGTCGGTAAAATGCATCAAGCCGAGAGTGTTTTCTCCCGTACGGAGGGGGATAATCGCCACCGATTCATATCCTTCGCTGTGGCATCTGTTCCGGGTCCTTCCCAGCAGATCCGCAATGCCGGGCTTGGCGAGCAATTCGGTGGTGGAGTTGGTCCAGAATGATCCATGTTCGGTGAAGAAGGGTTTGGAGGGGTCTGTGCGTCCTGTGAGTATTTTGCCGCACATGCATTCAAGCTCGGGAGTTTCCTGGCTATCACGAACCACTTCTCCGTTCTCGCCCAAGGTAAGGAGACTGTTTTCAGCCTGGAGGAATTCTTCGGAGAAACCGAGCGTTTCTACATAAGGGAAATCATGGAGTTCTCGCAACCTGATGCCGATGTGCGCACAGCCGGACCTGCCTGCAAGAAAACCTATGGCCACTTTGAGAAGTTCACCGGTTGTGTTGCTGGAATTAATATGGTTAAGCAGCTCGATGATTGCTTCGTGCTCCTTGCCCGCCTGTCTCCAGCCGGTTTTGTCGGCCATCGAGACAATGTTTTTACCGGTATCGGGTACAATTTTCATATCATTCATGAAGCGCCTGCCTGAAAAGATAAAGTGTGCCACGCGATAACGAGGGCCATGGCATCAGTTGGTTAAGCGCTTGCTGAGAGTCTGGCGGGCAATACCGAGCAGCAATGCCGCCGACCTCTGGTTGCCATTGGTCAGGTTCATGGCAGCGGAGATCAGATAGTCCTCGACCTCTTTTATGGTGGGAAATCGCCCGAAAAGCGCATATATCGCCTCATTCGCCTCTTTGCTCGACGACTGAGAAAAAGAATCGGCCGGAGTGGATTCGTCCCTGGCGAGCCCTGTAACACAGTCCAAGGTTAGCATGCCGGACGTGTGCCGGGCAACCGCATCGAAAATCATAGCCTGGAGTTCGCGGACATTCCCTTCAAGCTGACAGGTCGAAAGTATAGCCATCACTTCGGGGGCAGGAGCCGGTTTTGGTTTGTTGAGCGATTTTGCCGCCTTTTCAAGGAAATGGTCAACCAGCAGGGGGATATCTTCCCGGCGTTCACGCAATGCAGGGATATGGACACGATAGGCGTTGAGGCGGTAATAGAGGTCTTTGCGGAACTTGCCGGCGGAGATCAACTGGGTGAGATCCTGGTTGGTGGCTACGATTACGCGGGCATCGCTTTTCTTCAGGACATCCGAACCCATGGGATAGAATTCCTGCTCCTGAATGAGCCGCAACAGTTTGATCTGAGAAGATTCTTTCAGGTCGCCGATTTCGTCGAGGAAAAGGGTGCCAGCGGCGGCCGCGCTTATAAGGCCTTCCCGGGGCAGGTCTGCCCCTGTATATGCCCCTTTCTTGTGACCGAACAGCGTGTCGGAAAACATGTTGTCATCAAGGCCGGCGACATTCACGGTGACAAATGCGCCATCCCGCCCGCTCAGAGAGGAAATTGCCCTGGCGATCAGTTCCTTGCCGACACCCGTTTCCCCGGTAATCAAAACCGTCTGATCAGATTTTGCTAT
The DNA here is from genome assembly GCA_041481895.1 of Geobacteraceae bacterium. Taxonomy (GTDB): domain Bacteria; phylum Desulfobacterota; class Desulfuromonadia; order Geobacterales; family Geobacteraceae; genus JAMPXD01. The sequence goes on from JBGPCQ010000001.1 coordinate 57,434, forward strand.
GACCTCCACATACTGAAAGATGGCGCGCATCTTCTTGCTAGTCGTGATGATAGCTTCAAAGGCACTTGGATTTTCCAGACGGTCGGTGAGGAGGTATTCCCTTAAAGAAGAGTTCTCCCTGCGCAGCGCGTTTACGCGCAATGCCTTTTGCACGCCCGACAGCAGTCGGCCCGTCTCCACCGGTTTTGTAAGGAAATCGAATGCGCCGGCTTTCATGCAGCTCACGGCTGTTTCGATGTCTTCCGATGAAGTCATGACGATGACGGGTATCTGGGGGTAATCTCGATTCAGGATCGGAAGCAGCTCCATGCCGGAAATGTGAGGCATCATCAGGTCGAGAATGATCATGGAGACCGGATTCTTTTCCAGGAACTGCCGCAGCTTCCGGCTGTCATTGAGTGTAAGGACGTTTTTGATCCCCTCACTTTGCAGGGCTGTAATGTTTAATTCAAGAACAATCGGGTCATCGTCCACCAACAAAATTGGTGAAAGTGAATTAATAAATGATATCATGGCATCTATTCTTCCTTAAAGATTGTTCACGCCTTTGCCGGAAAACGCCATTTATAATCTGCTGAAATTACAGATGGCCGCTGCCAGAAACGTCTTTATAAAACCTGGTTTAGATGCGCCTGAGTTTTAAATTTTGTGCCACATGATAAATAATAAAAAATAAAATTGATTATAACAAAGTATTGCCATCTTGCAATTGTTTATATCTGCTCAATAATAAATGATTTATCCGGCTGCTTTGTGCTCAACAGCCTCAATGAATTGTGACGTCCTGTGGAACTACCGGACTCCGCCAGTGTTGTTTGTTCAGAAGAAGGGGGAATTCTTCAGCACTGAGCGGCCTGCTGAAAAAAAATCCCTGCATCTCAGAGCATTCGAGAGAGTAGAGAAGTTTTGCCTGCTGCTCGTCTTCGACCCCTTCGGCAATAACATTCAGCCCGAGGCTGTGCGCCAGGTTGATTACCGCTGTGGCAATGGCTGCATCGTCAGCGTTGCTGGTGATATCGTTTATGAAGGACTGGTCGATTTTGAGGGTATTGACGGAGAGTTTTCTGATATACGAGAGGGATGAATAGCCGATGCCGAAATCGTCGATGGAGATGTGAACACCCAGGTTACTCAGCCGGCGCAGTGTCGTGATGGTGTTTTCGACATTTTGGAGCATGACGCCCTCGGTCACTTCCACTTCAAGCCAGCAGGGATCGAGATTGGTCTCAGTGAGGACTTTTTCCACCATGTCCGCTAAACGGAGGATTTGGAATTGTCGCGGAGAAAAATTTACCGCCACGCGCAGAGGGGGGTACATGGCATCCTGCCAGGCCCGGTTCTGGGCGCAGGCGGTGCGCAGCACCCATTCGCCGAGCGGAACGATCACACCGGTTTCTTCCGCCAGGGGGATGAACTGCTTCGGTTCGACCAGCCCCAATTCCGGGTTCTGCCAGCGCACCAGCGCTTCATAACTGACAATCCTGCCGGTTATTACATTCACCTTGGGCTGGTAATTGAGAAAGAATTCCTGTTTTTCCAATGCCTTGCGCAGGTTGATTTCCATGGACAGTCGCTTGGCGGCCTGGGCATCCATGGAAAGATTGTAGAGATGGTAGCGGTTCCTCCCGTGTTCCTTGGCGCGATACATGGCCATATCGGCATTTCTGATGAGAGTTTCCCCATCGGCGCCATCGTTCGGAAAGATGCTTATGCCTATACAGGTGGTGATGTACAGCTCATGCTCGGGAAGAACAAAGGGCTGTGCGAAGACGTCGATAATTTTCTGGGCAATCCTGACCGCCTCCTGCGTGGTATCGATATCCGGCAGGAGGATGATGAACTCATCGCCTCCCCGCCGGGCGAGCATGTCCCGATCACGCCGGCAACATTCCTTCAGGCGCTGAGCCACTGCCAGAAGAAGTTCGTCGCCGACGGCATGTCCGAGGGTGTCATTGATGACCTTGAACCTGTCGAGATCGAGGAAGAGTACCGCAAGGTGTCGATCATGGTTATGGCGGCGGGCCTGGGCCAGCGCGAGGTGGAGAAGTTCATTGAACAGCTCCCTGTTGGGCAGTCCGGTCAGAGTATCGTGGTAGGCCATGTGGCGGATATACTGATCCTGCAGCTGGAGCTGTCGCTCCCGGCGTATATCGTTGAGGCAGAGTTCGATTGCGGTAGCGAGCTTCTCCATTTTGACCGGTTTCAGCACGTAGTGACTGATACCGATGTCGATGGCATCGATAATGTAAGAGATGTCGCAGGCTGCTGTGAGGACGATAATGCGGGCCTCCTTCTTGAGCTCCTTGATCTCCCGGGACATCCTGATGCCGTCTATTTCCGGCATCAGGATGTCGGTCACTATGATGTCAGGCTGGCAGGCGGCGAAGAGTTCAAGCCCCTTGCGCCCGTTTCCCGCCACGTGTATGGTCATCAGTGGGAATTTCCGGTTTAACATGAGTGTGATCACAGCCCGGGTGGGCTCGTCATCCTCCACATAGAGGAGTGTCACCGCTTTATTTTCTTCTGAAGGGATGAACATTCCGATCCTTTCTTATGACAGCGGGTACTGATTGACTGCTTCTAATAAGTCTATCATTGCACCAACCGATTTCAAATAGACGAATTGCGATTTATTTAGACAAACAGGTTATCCTGAAAGCTGCACAAACTATGGAGATTGTATTGTTAGGAAAAATCCGGCTCCCGGGAACCGGTAAAAACGTCACGGGGACTCAGGGCAGAAGGTCAGCGGAAGGCCTGCTGCCGTTTTTATACGGGAAGCCGGACCGGAAGGTCGACCGTAAAGGGATCGGGCAGATGAAGTGCAAACTGTTTCAAGCAGGTTGTTAATAATAAATAAAAGTGTAAGATGAATGGCACATCATGCATTTCCGGGCATTTGGGAAGCTATGCCACTCTCACCTGAATCGGAGTTAGAACCCATAATGAATAAAATCATCCTGATTATAATGCTGACGTTAGCCATGGCCGGCTGCATCACTCAGACCAGGCCGGCAGGGCCTTCCTATCGCTCCGAGCAGGAATGGAAACTTTCCAGGGCCGCATTGCTTCTGGAAGAGGGGAATTCAACGGCTGCTGCCCAGGTTCTGTCCCACATAGCCACCGAGCCCTTTGAGCCGGGGATAACTGATGAGGCCCTGTTCCGGTTAAGCCTGCTCCATCTCGGCTCGGTCCAGGAATCGAGCGACATGATGCAAACCCGGAACGAGCTGAAACAGCTTGCAAGCAAATATCCTAAAAGCTCGTGGACACCCATGGCATCGAGAATTACCGGACTTCTCGCGGCAATGGATGAAACATTGAGAAACAACAGCAAGTTGAAGAAGCTGAACCTCTCTCTGTCGCAGGATAATAGCAGGCTGAAAGAATCGAACCTTTCTCTCGCGAAAGAGAATACCGAACTCCGCAAGAACATAGAAAAGCTGAAAAACCTCGAGTTGGAACTGGGGAAGGGCGCCAGACGCTGATACCCGTTCCTGCCCGTGCTTTCCGATAATTAATTTCCCCTGCCCGGCTTTTCCTGAAATGTGGAATATCAAAAAGATGGTAAAAATCAGGGGAATGTTAGAGTATCCTCGGCCGATAACCTCCCGGAATACCTGCAAGTTATAGATTCTGAGCAGCATTTATTAAAATAGTCTTTATAAGTTATGATTAATGTGGTATAAGTTGGATAAGAATTTCGCCGCTGATATCAGGTCGGAGAAATAGCGCCAGGATTGCCCTGGATAACGGCTCGGATGTTTTTGTTAGAGCTATGTGCAGCAGAAGCATACAACAATTACCTTCATGAGATCGGTTGTGGAAGAATTTCATAAGTCGCTAACAGTAGAAGGATTCGATGCGCCGGTAAGATCGCTTTATTTTTTCTGGGTGGACAGATATATTATCGAACACAAGGCCCTGACCAAGGAACTGATGCATACATTGGTACGCGGGATGGTTGATAAGAAGTTTATCCATAATTGTGAGATATATGATTTCCATGATAAAAACTACCTGCTGGTCTGCAGATTTACCCTGAGCTTGTATGAAATAGTATTTTTTCTCCCAAATTGTGAAGGATACTTGTCCGGCAACAAATATAACATGAGAATAAAAGGTAAAATCGATCTTGTCAGCCTGAGGCAGTTATTCAAGGTATTTCGCATTAATCTCTGGAATTGAGACTTCACCCTTTCCCCGTACCGCCCAGAAAACATGCATACCCTGTTTTCCCTTCCCGCCGAACCTTGCAATGTCCGAAAACCCCAGGATATTCCATTCCTCGACACATGAAAAAGCCGTCCATTTTCTGCATTTAAGCTTGCCTACTTTACCCGGAACGTTGTATAAGCGTGCATGAAATGCCTGCAGAATCGGTGACCGGATATTCCGGCCCGGTCGAACCTGCGGCAGATGAGGAGGGCGTGCATGGAAAGGCTCTATCTGACCCCCGCCGAAACGATGAAAGCCATCGTTGCCAACGGCCGGCGGGTAACCGTCCAATCCCGGCCGCGTACCGTGGTATTGAGCCTTCTGGCAGGATTTTATATTGCGTTCGGCGCCGAACTGGCGACAACGGTGACCCATGATGCGGCGGCCTTTGTCGGACAGGGGATCGCCCGTTTTCTGGGCGGCAGCGTATTTTCTCTGGGGCTCATGCTGGTGGTAATCTGCGGGGCCGAACTGTTTACCGGCAACAGTCTCCTGGCTTCCGCGGTGCTCCATGGCGAGATCAGCTGGGGTAATCTCCTGGATAACTGGGTGATAGTTATCCTCGGCAACCTGGCAGGCTCACTCTTTTTTGCCTGGCTCATGTTCGAATCACGGCTCTGGGCCGGAGGGAATCTGGCCGATCATGCCATCAGGATTGCGGTGGCCAAATGTCAGCTCCCTTTTGCGGTGGCTCTTATCCGCGGGGTTCTCTGCAATTGGCTGGTATGCCTGGCCGTATTCATGGCAACGGCGGCCCGCGACATCACTGGCAGGATCATCGCCTGTTATATGCCGATCATGGCCTTTGTCGCCAGCGGTTTCGAGCATTCCATCGCCAATATGTTCTACATCCCCATGGGACTTATGGTATCTTCTTCCCTGGGAAGGAGCGAGCCTGGCCTCACCTGGACCAATTTTATCATCGCGAACCTCGTGCCGGTGACACTGGGAAATATTATCGGAGGGCTGGTATTTGTCGCTTTTGCCTACGGGTATGTCCATCTGGATCAAAAGCGGGGCGGATAGGCGCCCGGACAGGTTGCAGTGTCCGGTTGTCATGAACTTGAATATTCTGCCGGCAGGCATAGTGTTACTGCTGTCATGCGGGAGTCTGAATTAAAAAATACCGGACAGCATTCTGGTTCCGATGAGGATGAGGAGCAGGGCGAATGTCTTCTTGAGCAAGGCTACCGGCAGAGCGTGAGCCAGCCTGGCGCCGAGAGGGGCGGTCAGAATGCTGGCAATTGATATTCCGAGGAGGGGAGGGAGGTAGACAAAACCGAAACTTGCAGGGGGAAGACCAGTGGCTGAAAGGCCGTTGAGTATATAACCGACGGCGCCGGCCAGGGCGATGGGAAAACCGATTGCAGCGGAAGTGCCGATGGCGCAGTGCATAGGGATATTGCACCAGACCATGAAAGGCACCGACATGCTGCCGCCGCCGATGCCGACAAGACTGGATACCCCGCCGATCAGACTTCCAATACCGAACATGCCGGCGTTTCCGGGGAGCTGGCGGGCCGGTTCGGGTTTTGCGTTGAGAAGCATCTGTAAGGCCACATAATAGAGGAAAGCGACAAAAAAGCCTTTGAGAAAACGCGTGGAGAGCTGGGCGGCCACCCATGTGCCGGAAAAGGTCCCGGCAAGTATCCCCGGTGTTATCCGGCGGAAAATCTGCCAGTTGACCGCCCCTTTGCCATGGTGGGCGCGCATGCTGGAAACCGAGGTAAACATGATGCTGGCGAGGGAGGTGCCGAGGGCAAGATGAAGGATGATGGGGGCCGGCAGGCCCTGGGCGGTGAAGAGAAATAAAAGGACCGGCACGATGATCAGCCCGCCGCCAACGCCGAGGAGCCCTGCCAGAAGTCCCGCTAAAGTTCCGAGGATGATATACAAAGAGAAGAAAAACACTGAATTTCCCGATCGGAAGGACGATGTTGAACGAGAATTTGCGTTGACAGACAAAATAACCCGCTCAGTGCGGGTTATTTTGTGGTAATTCTGCCGGCCCTCGGTCACTTGTGCATGTTTTTCATGAGCTCGAAAGCCCTTTTTACGCGTGATACCACCCGGATTGTCTGAACAGGTTTGGGGATGAAATCGAGGAAACCTGCTTCGAGCGCCTTCTGCTCATCTGCGCCGCTTGCCTTCGCAGTGAGCAGTATCATCGGTATCGATGATGTCGCAGGGTTTCCCGCCAGCGCATTTTTCAGGCTGTAACCGTCCATGCGGGGCATTACCGTATCGGTTATGATGAGGTCAGGAAGATAGGTTATGGCCATCTTTAAACCCTCGACACCGTCCTGGGCGAGAATCACTTCATATCCTTCCTTAAGCAGCGCAGTCTGGATTATGGTGGATATGGACTGCGAATCATCAACCAGCAGGATCTTCGTTTTTCCGCTGGCGGTCCCTTTTCCCCCCAGATAGTGCCTGCTGATCGCATCAGTTATGTCGTTCCTTGTGGCGAGTACCGGAATGATCTTCATGCCGGTACTCTGGGACAGGAAATCCATGGTTTCGTTGTCGAAGGGATCGGTAATCGCGAGTGCGAGCATCCCGTCCTTTTGTTTGAGGGGAAAAACTAATTTTTGCACAGCCAGGTTTTCCGGGACAAGGCCGAGGATGTCCCAGTTGAAAGTGTGGGAGGCGAAATTGGTGACCATCTTGAAGCCGAACTGTTCGGCAAGGGCTTTGATCAGTTCCTCTTCGGTGATGACGCTCATTTCTTCGAGAATTGTTCCGAGACGTCTGCCGGTACCCTTTTGACGCTCGAGGGCACGCTCGAGGGTTTTGACCGTAATAATCCCCGACTGAACGAGAATGTTGCCGAGCTGTTTCTTACCGGTCATCTGCCAGATTCCCCTGAATCGTGTAGATATGGTTTAATTAAACTAACACACTTTACAAAAGTTTGCCAGAATTAGTGATAAAACAAAAAAAGCCTCCGGGGAGGCCTTTTTCTCGATTCAGAGGAAAGACTAGCGAACATGGTCTTCAGGATAGGCGCCGATGTTGTGGATGGACACGTCGGCTCCGGCGAATTCTTCCTCTGCGCTGAGTCTTATGCCTACGGTTTTGGCGAGGACTCCATAGACGATAAAACTGCTTACGAGGGCGAAAATGATTGCGGACAGGGACCCCAGCAACTGGGAGACAAATGTTACACCCCCCAGGCCGCCAAGTTCCTTGTAGCCGAAAATGCCGCAAGCTATTCCTCCCCATGAACCGATAATGCCATGGAGAGGCCATACGCCGAGGACGTCGTCTATGCGGAGTTTCTCCTGCTCTATGTGAAAACCGTAGACGAAAATGAGGGAGGCAATGCCTCCGGTGATGAAAGCGGCCAGCGGGTGCATGATGTCGCTCCCCGCGCAGATTGCGATGAGGCCGGCCAGGGCGCCGTTATGGGTGAATCCCGGGTCGTTTTTCCCGGCAACCGCGGCGAAGAGTACCCCCCCGACCATTGCCAGCAGGGAGTTGACGGCCACGAGCCCCGATATCTTGTCAAAGTGACCGGCGCTCATCACATTGAAGCCGAACCACCCCACGGCAAGGATCCAGGAACCGAGGGCCAGGAAAGGGATGCTGCTGACGGGGATCTGGTGGGATTTCGTACGGACATACCTTCCCATCCTCGGGCCGAGAAAAATGACGGCAGGCAGGGCAAGCCATCCACCTATGGAATGGACAACAACCGAGCCCGCATAGTCGTGGAATTCCGCACCGCCGATGCTCTTGAACAGATCCTGAAGCAGTGCGGTATTTTTCCCCCAGATCAACGATTCGAAGAGGGGGTAGGTGAGGGCTGCGAAAACCGCACCAGCCACGACTTGCGGCCAGAATTTGGCGCGTTCGGCAATGCCGCCCGAGATAATGGCGGGAATACAGGCTGCAAAACAGAGGAGGAAGAAATAGTGCACCAGGTCATATCCCTGGTTGCCGCCCAGCAGCTGTTCTGCCGGTTTCAGAAAGGAGATGCCGTAGGCGATGGGAAATCCGACCAGAAAATAGGCAATGGTTGAAACTGACCAGTCAGTGATTATTTTGACCAGGGCATTGACCTGGTTTTTTTTTCTCACCGTACCGACTTCAAGGAAGGCGAAACCCGCGTGCATGGCAAAGACCATGACCGCACCGAGCATGAGGAAGAGAACATCGGAGCTGTTTTTAAGAGACGTCATCGTTGACATTGGATCCATTGGTAAACCCCCCTTGGTTTATGCGCCCTCGGCACGTCGTTGTGGAAGGACATGGCCTTTATAAGCAACCTTTTTGCCAAGACGGTAACCTCTCGATAAATCGAATAGATAGGCGAAAGCCTTGATTGAAACAGTGCGTGTAGTGCTTAATTATTAGTCTTGAGTGACTAATATATGGGCTGGTCTTTCCGGGGAAATAAGTATTGACGGGCTGATGCTATAATTGTAAATTCACTGCATTAGGTGGATTTAAACTTCAGGGTGCCAATCAGCGGTGGACCGCTTTGAATGCGAAGACAGCCCTCATTTACTCGAGCGATTTCAGCCGCTTCAGCTACGGCGCGGAGCACCCCTTCAAGGTGCACCGCTATCGCCTTGCCTATGAACTGATCTGCACCTACGGGCTCATTGACCCTCCTGCAACACTGATATCGGAATACAGACCGGTTGTCGAAAAAGACCTGCTTATTTTTCATACCGCCGATTACCTGGCGCGTCTCAAGGAATTCAGCACGTCCTCCGAACCTCGGGCCGACTTCCGCTACGGACTCGGCGACGCAGAGAACCCGGTATTTAACGGCTTGTACGACTGGGCGTGCCTGGGAACAGCCGGGACTGTGGAGGCTGCCAGGCTCGTGACGGAAGAGGGGTACACTATCGCCTTCAACCTGGCAGGGGGATGGCACCATGCCCATCGGGGGAAGGCCTCCGGTTTTTCGTATCTCAATGACGCGGTCATTGCGATCAACAAACTGCTGGCACAGGGGAAGAGGGTGGTCTACCTCGACATTGATGCCCACCATGGCGACGGGGTCCAGGAGGCATTCTATGATACCGACCGGGTGCTGACCATTTCACTGCATGAGAGCGGGGTCTATTTTTTCCCGGGTACCGGATTTGAGGATGAAACAGGCACGGGAAAGGGGGAGGGGTTCTCCGTCAATATCCCCTTTCTTGCGCATACCGATGATGCCCTGTTCATGAAGGCTTTCGACGAGGTCGCCTTTCCACTGATCGCCGCATTCGATCCCGATGTCCTCTTTACCCAGCTTGGGGCGGATACATTCAGGACCGATCCTTTGACGAGGCTGGAGATAACCACACAGAGCTATTCATACGTCCTGAGGAAGCTCAAAGCCCTCCGGATACCCTGGGTGGCGGTCGGTGGCGGGGGATACGATACTGTCAACGTGGCGAGGGCCTGGACAATTGCCTGGGCCATCATGAACGGAGTGGAACTGCCGCCGCGGCTTCCCACTTCCTTCGTTAAGCTTATCGAAGGACTCGGGTTCCCCAATAAAATGCTTCTGGATGCCATGCACTGGGCTGCGGAGGATGACCGGAACCGTGCCCTCGATGCCGTGGAAAAGAGTATAAGCGCCATCAGGAAAAAGGTTTTTCCCGTTATCATTGGTCGCTATGGCTAAACTTTCCGAAAATGCACAGCTGCGTGACGCCGCCGGGAGGCCGCTCTTCAGCCTGGCCGACATCAACTCGCTCGACATTCCCGAGAAGGAGAGAATATATGGCGGACTGCTCCCCCAGCGTCTACTCTCGATGTTCGGAATTGAGAGGGAAACCTTCTGCGGGGGTGACAGAGAGAAAAAAGTCACGTTCACCGCACCTCCGGGGCTGGGGCTACTCAGGGTAGAGGTTCGCCTCCATCCGCTTGATCGCGATGCGGTTTTTTTCATCGATCTTGCCGATACCCAGTTCAGGCAGATGGAGTTCTCCTTCTGCATCATCACTGACCCTTCGGCCCCCCGTTTCGATGTGGATCTGGACCAGTTCGGGCGTGATAACTGCTTTGCCACCATGGGGCGCAATATCCCAGAAGAAATCCGGGCCATGGCGGCGGGGCTCTATCCCAACCAGACCCGGCGCGGCCTAAGGATGTTCGGCGAATTTTTCCCGCTTCTCGAGCGTTTCGTGGACTCCCTCGGGATGGAGATGATAGTGGCAGAACCTCTTACCTACGATAACGCCATCCGCTACGAGAAATACGGATTTGATTATCTGACGGGGAGGCGCCTGATGCTGGCGATCAACAATGGCTTCAAGCCGGGGGGACATTTGTTCGGCAGGCTTGACAGGTCCACTCCGTTCAGGATACCGGGCAGGGAAAGGACAGCGAGCGGTCGAAGCTGGGCGATCCATGACGGCATTCTGGATGAAGCCTGGGACAACGTGCGGATTTACAAAATGATCGGAGAAAATTCCGGAATCGATACTTTTCCCGACCGGGAGAAGGAGGAGGTTGACGTATCAGCCGCATGAACCCTGCAGAACCTACCCCCATATCAGGCATCCGTTATTGCATTCTTCCCGCCGGATCCGAAGTGACGGGCCTTGAAAGGAAAGTCCGGATACCCGGCGGTGATCTTCCCCTGCCGCTTATGGAGGATGATTATAACGCACTGGAGGGACTCGACCCTTCGTACGATGCCGTCGGGCGGGGCATATACCATGTTTTGCGCGCCAATCCCGATTGCACGTTCGGGGAGAGGTATGCCCGGATACTCCGGGATGGGTATCCCCATTTTATTGCGGAAATGGCCAGCCAGATAGTAATGATGGACAAAAAAGATCTGGATGTTGCTTTTCTGGACAGAAAGATCAACTATCTGAAGATATTCGCCCTCATCGAGCCCGACAATGCCCGTTTCCCCCAGGAAATCGGCCTGACCTTCATGGACAAGGGGCTTCGCCTCCCGGCACTTAACCAGGCAACCGTAAATCTCTACCGTGCCGGGGAGTTCCTCCGAAAAGCGCTGCTGCTTCTGCCCGCGGACCCGACAATTATCTACCAAAACGGGGAAGTTTCCTATATTCTGGGGAAATATGACGATGTACGTTCCTACTGGAGTGGTATACTTTCTCAAGTCGGAAAGCAGGAAGCCCTGAAGATCGGCCGGCGTCTCGAGAGAATCGAGGCGGGCAATCTCCCGAAGGTTCCGGTGGTCGACTATCTGGCGGCAATCGGCGTGGCGTTCACGTTGCACCAGCAGGAAGAATTCGCCGAGGCGGCGGGCATTCTTTTTGACGTGCTGGACGATGCAGTTTTCCGCGAGGAGTTTCCCCTTCCGGAAATTTCCTATGTTCTCGGGCTTTGTTGTACAGGTATGGGGATGCCGCGCTACGCCGAGGATTATTTCCGCGACGCCCTCCGGTTGAACCCCGATTATGAGGAAGCGCGAAGCGCTCTGGCCAATCTCAGCAGCTAACGAGGCGATATGTCAGGATTCGGAATAGGCGACTGGATTTTCATTGCGTTTATTATGCTGGTGATCCTGGTCTGCGTCTGGATAAGCGACATGCGGAAAAAATAAGGCGGGGATTGGGGAGCAGATATCGGGGATCGGGGAAAAATGAATCTTGTGTCCCGTACTCCGGTCCTGGTCCCCGGTCCCTGATTACCGGCCCCTGATTACCGGCCCCTGCATGTGGAGTTTTTATGATCGATACAGATGACGATGAAGTACGCCGACCGTTGGGGCTCAATCTCCTTGCAGGTTTGTACCTGTTCTTTTTTCTCGTGTCTGCGTCGACTTTCGGCAATCCCTTTCCGTTTTTCGGGAAAATCTATCTGGGGCTGACAGCCAAGACACTGGTATTCATCGATAGTCTATTCTGTCTCTATCTTTTCCTGGGGATCATGAAAAGACAGGCGTTAACCTGGTATCTCCTGCTCGGTTATAATCTGTTTGAAATAGTGAACACGCTTATCAACCTGAAGTTTATTACCAAGGAAGAACTGGAAAAGATTGTTGAATCACGAGTCCACCAGGATTCCCTGCTGGTCAACAACGTTGCCGCAGCGCTGGCCATTCTTCTCCTCTCCCAGTTCATCTACCGTCACAAGCACTACTTTACCAGCAAGGGGAAATTCCTTTTTTGATCGGCGCATGTCCCGATTCATGTTCCGGAGGCTTTCCCCAGACGCCGGACGGCGACCAGCGCCGTCATTCTCTGCTTGCATGTCCATTTTGTTGTTTGTTATTATGTGCGGTATTCTAAGTAAATTTTCATTCGGAGTTTCCGGATGAGGAACTACGGGTTTACGAATCGGAAAGAGGGGATTTCTTGTCCTGGCAAGGAAATCAAGGGATTGCGCGGAGGCGTACGACCGTACGCCGCACACGTAAGCCCGCTGATTGACACCGCCGGAGCGGAAAAGCACCCTTTCCGGACGGAAGCTAAATAGAGAGCGCGAATCGGGGAATATTAATGTTTTTGAAATACTTCGACAGACAGCATGACGAAAGGGAAGGGACTTTTCACAAGCTGATGCACGGTCTGACGGGATCTTTCTTTTATAGCGGCGATAGTGAATCCGGAATAAATCTGGCTGAAACGCGTGGCGTAGGCATAAGGATAGAAAAACTCAACAAGTCGTACGGCGACAACCATGTTCTTAAGGATCTGGATCTCGAGATCTTTGCCGGGGAGACATTTTCGATAATCGGTCCGTCCGGTACGGGGAAAAGCGTTCTGCTCAAGCATGTTATAAAGCTGGAAACTCCCGACAGCGGCGAAATTTATATAGATGATGTCCCTGTTTTCAGAACCAAAGACAAGAATGTGGGCAAAGATTACCGATTCAGCATGGTTTTCCAGTCTTCTGCGCTGTTCAATTCTCTAACGGTGGGGGAGAATGTCGGGCTTTGGCTGCGAGAGAAACGGGTCTGCAGAGAACAGAGAGTCCGGGAAATCATCAGGGAAAAACTGGCGATGGTCGGTCTCGACGGGAAAGAGGGGCTTAACACCTCAGAGCTTTCGGGGGGGATGAAAAAACGGGTGGCGATCGCCAGGTCGCTTGCCATGAACCCGGACCTGATTCTCTATGACGAACCGACTGCCGAACTCGACCCGGTGAACACCGACGAACTCGCCAATACGATTCTGAAGCTGAAAGAGACCACGAAAAACACAACGGTAATTGTCAGTCATGACCTCAATTTTGCACTCTATATCTCCGACCGGATCGCCATGATACATGAAGGCAGGATAGTGACAGTCGGCACACCGCATGAGATGAAGCTGAGTCAGAACCCTATCGTCCGGAACTTTATCCACACAACCACCAAGGGTATAAGGCTGGATTAAGACTGTCCCGGGGAGGAGGAAATCAAATTGAGACGATTATTGCCGGTAATTTTGATAGCCCCCCTGTTCATCATCGCCTGTGCCGACCTGAAGCAGAGCAGGCCCATTCTCCCGGTACGCGAGTACGAAAGGATGATTGTCGGCAGGCTGGATGCGGAATATGTGGGAACGGACAACTGCGTTGCCAAGTGTCACAGGCATGAGAAGATCACCGATGATTTCAAGCACAGTGTTCATGGTGAACAGATAAAACCCGATGACGGCCTTCCCCTGGTAAACTGCGAATCATGTCATGGTGCCGGAAGCCTCGCGATTGCCAAGCTCGGCGATGATGTTGCGGTTAACGACGCAATCAAGGCCAAATGCGACACCAGCACGTTCCTCGATATTATGAATCTGCCTCCCCCGGCACAATCCCTTATCTGTCTTAAATGTCATTCCGCCGCATCGACTCCCACCCTGACCCACTGGAACGCCAGCACTCATGCCCTCAATGACGTAAGCTGCTTCGACTGCCACAAGCTCCACCAGGGGCCCCAGCAGACAGTCAAGAGAGAGCAGATGTCCGAACTCTGCTATGGCTGCCATCCCGAGGTAAAGATGGAGAACGATCTTTTTTCGCATCACCCGTTGCGTGAGAAGAAGATGGCCTGTGTCGACTGCCACAACCCCCATGGTTCAACGCAGGACAAACTGCTGCTGGGCAGTTCTCCTAAAGAGATGTGTACCCGATGCCATATGGAAAAGCAGGGACCGTTCGCGTTCGAACATGGCGATGTCACCGAGAACTGCGCCAACTGCCATGCCGCCCATGGGTCGGTCAACAGGCATCTGCTCAACGCAGCCATGCCTTTCCTCTGTCTCCAGTGCCATGGCGGGCATTCCTTGAGTACTGTTCCGGGAGCCAAAGGGCTCTTTCTCAACCGCTGCACTGACTGCCATGTTCAGATCCACGGGACAGATATCCCGTCTCCCGCCAAGGCGGGGACCGGAACTATGCGCCAGTAGTGCGGAACTTTAATCTCGCACAAAGGAGCTTGAAGGTGAACAGCTATTGCATGTTCATGTACAGAATAGGATTGGCGGTTCTTGTCGTTCTTTTTGCGGCCGGGGTCAGCCGGGGGGCCTTGCTGGACAATGCGGCAGAAGCTGACACCGATTCCGCTGCCGTGTCAGGCAAAGCCGAAGAAAAACCCGAATTTGAGGAACAGCAATCTGTTCCAGCCAGGATTGAGACCCATACCCTCGTTGACGCTTATTCCGGGTATCGCTTTTTCCATGTCAACCGTTACGGCGGCAATGCCGCGCCGTACGAATACCTCCATTCAAATCCCGTTTATTACGGGTCGGTGAACTATCTTGCCCAGGACATACGCATGTCCCTTGAAGGCGGATATCTGAACGACAAGGATTACCACGGCGATCTTACCTATGACTACAAGGGAATATACCGCTTCAAATTCTGGACCGAATCCCTGTTCCATAACCTGGGGCATGCTCAGCTCTTTGATTCCCCCTTTACCGTGAATGGGAATTCATACTCGCCCATCGATCTTAACCCGCGCGGACTTTACGGTGTAAGGGTTGAACAGGACGTTGCCCAGTTCCGCTACAAGCCGGAACAGTTCCCCCTCCATCTGAATTTCGGCTACTGGCGCATGCTCAGGGAAGGGACGTCCCAGATGATCTTTGCCGACCATGGGTTCGAGGGGACGGCAAATACATTCTTTTCAAAAACCAGGGTGATCGACCGGCAAACACACGAAGGGCAATTCGGGTTTGATGCCCATCTCGGATATATTGACCTCATCTATGATTTCAGGGTCCGGGAGTTCAAGGACCATACCGGTGTGCCGCGCGATAGTTTCAGCGACCGTCTGGACCCCACGGAATCAATGCCGCGCTCCGGGGGCATTCTCGACCACAGCGACACGCCTGACAGTCGCTTCTATTCACATAAGGTAGGGCTCCACACATCCATGTCCGGCGGACTCGTCGGCGCCGTATCCTATACCTTCGGCAAGAGGGAAAATCTGGCCAGCCTCAACGATATCAGGGGCGTCGACCAGACCAATACTATCACCCACAACGTAGCCGGAGACCTCAGTTACACCCCCTGCGGTTCCTTCTCCTGCGCTGTCAAGTACCGGCGTTTCGAGATCGAACGGAATTCTCCCGCAACGGTTCTCTATACTCCTGCAGTCTCCCCCCAGGTCGGCGTAAGGCCGGCCATAAACACGCAAAAGGATACGATAACCGCCTCGTTTGTCTACAGACCTGTCACGCTTCTTACTCTAAAAGGTGAATACAAAGGTGAATTTCTTTCACGCGACAATATTGACCCCTGGGTAGTGCCAGGCAGAATAGCAACTCTCAGCTATCCGGAACATTCCGATATCCATACGGGGAGCCTGACCCTGCTCAGCAGGCCGTTCAAGGGGCTGCGGGCCATGGCGCAGTACCTGTACAGTACCGCTGACCATCCTGCGTTTGCCAATGCCTACGAGGAAAAGCATGAGGGTTTGTTCCAGTTGACCTATACCGCGACCAGCAGGTGGGGGGTTACCGCCAACACCCGAATATCGCGGGAGAACAGCGATCATGTGAAAGTCACCACCCTTGACTTCGTCAACCCATCGGTTACCTTCCAGATGCCGAAAAACAAGAAGCTGTCCAACGCAACCTTGAGCACATGGTTCGTACCCCTGAAAAATCTTACTGTTACGGGAAGCTGCGGCCTGCTCCGAAGCAGCAGTGACGAGGCCGTGCTGTTTGCCAGCTTCCTTCCCGGGAGCAATGTCCTGACCAACTATACCCAGCAAACGCAATTTTTTGCCGTGAATTCCATGTATCATGTCGACGAGAAAATCGATCTGTCGCTCGGCCTGCAACAGGTGCGCTCGAAAGCCGAATTCGATCCCCAGTTCGTCTCGTTTGGGCCAACAGCAAACACCGCCGGCATTAAACAGGTATCACAGCTTAAAACAGTGGAAAGCTCTCTTTCAACCAGAGCCGACTACCGTTTCACCAGGAATTTTTCCTGTGCGCTTGAGTATAGTTTCAAAGATTACGACGAGAAGATATCGTCTCTATTTAACGGAAGCGTGAATACCGTCATGCTCTACCTTGCGGGTAAATGGTAATAAAAGAGGGGTTTGGAACGGATTGATGCTAGAGGGATGTCTCAGAACATGTATTCTTGTCTTCCTTGCGCTGGCCAGCGTTGCGCCCTCGTTTGCCGTAGAAAAACTGGTCGCCGCGGTCCTGACATCCGATCTGCCCCGCTACAGGGAGGCTCATCGCGCCTTCGTCAAAACCCTTGCCCAGAAAGGATTCGACCAGAGCAGTACGGAAATAATTCTCCAGACACCAAACCCCGACCCCATTTCCTGGGCAAATGCTATCAGAAAATTCGAGGCAATCGGCGCAGATATAATCATAACCTATGGTGCACCGGCAACACTCGTCGCAAAACGTGAAGTTCATGCTACCCCGGTAGTTTTTGTCGATGTCTACGGTCCCTTGGAAACAGGGGTAACGAAAATATCGGCCATGACGGGGAGCAATCTCTGCGGGGTAAGTTCAAAAGTACCCATGACCACATTAATCAAAACCGCCCAGGAATTCAAACATATCAACAGCATGGGAGTCATTTACAATTCCAGGGAAGCCGGCTCAATGGTACAGCTCCAGGAAGTCAGGCGCATAGGGGGTCAACAGAATTTCTCGGTCATCGATGCCAATATTACTTCCTCTGCCGGTCTGAATTCCGCCCTCAATTCCATGCTTCCCCGGATAGATATTCTCTATGTTTCCGAGTCTTCAGCCGGTTCGCTCTTGTTCGACAAGATAATAGCCAGAGCTAACGCTGCCAGGGTGCCGGTGCTGTCACAGATGCCCGATTCGGCGGAAAAGGGGGCGATAGTCTCACTTGAAGTGAGTCCCGCCGAGCAGGGGCAACTGGCGGCAGAATATGCCGCAAAGGTTCTCAAAGGCGTGAAACCCGGCCAACTCCCTATCATAACGCCCAAGAAAATTGATCTGATCATCAATCTGCGCTCCGTAAAGGCGCTCGGTCTCCATGTCCCTTTCGAGGGTCTGACTGCGGCAACAAAAATTCTTAAATAATATCCGGTTCTCTCCAGGAAAATTTGAATAAATGCTTTTGTCGGTATGAGGTCGTAATGGGCAGAATTCTAATAATTGATGATGATGAAGCCTTTGCCAGCGTTCTGGCCGCATCTATACGGAAGTCGTATCCACTGTTGCAGGTCGAAATATGTTCGGATCCTCTTAAATCCCTGAAAATCATTCAAGAGAGAGCGCTCGATCTTCTGCTCGTAGACATGGAGATGCCGACCATCGATGGTGCGAAAATTTTCAGGTATGCAACTGACGCCGGGTTCGACAAGAACCGTATCGTCATACTCTCCGGGCGGGATGCAGATTATCTCCACGCACATTTTCCTCTTGGAACCTGTCTTGCAGTTCTGAATAAATACGAAGCTAAACAGAAGCTTGTGCTGGAGATGATATTCAAGTCTCTGCAGAAAAAGGCTGCCGGTTGACTGGCAGGGGGGGAAGAGGGGAAGCGGTAATGGTCGGCAAAAAGATGGTGATGACTTTTTATGCACAAAACCACGTGAGAACGGACTGGCGGTTCGATCTATCCAGTTCTCTGTTTGAGCTTTTTTTTATCGAACTGGCGGATGATCTTGCCAGGTTCGGCATCGAGATCACAAAAGTGATCGACAAGGAAATAGTCATCGATGTCAACAGCTATGCGGACGTGCTCAATTCTGTGCGCATATCGTCTCCTGCCGATGGCTTTTCCAGCATATGCGTCGGCCATATAATCGGGAAAAGTCCCCACCTGGACCTGCTGGAAGATGTCAAGAGAGCGGCAAACAGGATGGCTTTCGCACCGGAAACCATAGCTCCCGAAAGTCATAACCGTCTGGTCTGTCATAACTGCGGCTGCGGCTGCTGACAACGGCGAAGGGTGGGAAACGGGAACGACCGTCGTCTGGAGGTAAGGGAGGTCACGCGGAGATGGGGCATATCCTGGCTGAGGCTCTATCGGCGTCAATTGAAATGATGGCATAACTCGTGATCGGCCACTTATAGCGGAGGCAACCAGGATTGACAAAAAGCATTCCATCCAATTCCCCTGCGAAACTCGCATGGGTGTGCCCGTACAAGACAATATCGGCATTCTCGTCGCAGGCTTTTTTATGAAGACGTGCCAGTCCTGCCTTGACATTATAGTTGTCCCCGTGCGTGACAAGGAACAGTTTGCCGGCCAGAACTGTCAGAATTTCTCTTGGTTCCGGTGCTGAGAGATCGCAATTACCAGGTACCTTGATAATGCGATGGCCGGTAATTTCTTCGATGATGCGTGCGTCGTCTATTCCGTCGCCCAGATGGATTATCTGGTCAATCTGTCCGGCCATTTCCAATGCCTTGATCGCCAGCGGATAATTCCCATGGGTGTCAGACAGAATCAGCAGTTTCATACGTACACGATAGCAGATTGCCAGTTTCAGTCAAGCCGGTTATCGATCTGATCCTGTTTCCGATCCCCGGCAGCTGCCGGATAGAGAACGACTAGTGTTGACCTGATATGGCTGGCTGCCTTGATTGAGATACCCCTGCAGGAGCATATATGAAAAGTAAATGGTTGCTTATAGGGGTGGCGGGATCGTTTCTGTTCCTTGTCCTTCTGGTCGTCTCTTTCATCATTGCTGCGAGCGTTCTGGGGGAGGGGAAACATTTTACCGTCGTCAGCGGTGTCGGCCTGGTCGAAGTCAAGGGTCTTATTATTGATTCGCAGGAGATTGTCAAGCAGTTGAACGACTTACGCAAAGACGACAAGGTCAAGGCGGTTGTACTCAGGATCGATTCGCCGGGAGGTGTTGTCGGCCCCTCCCAGGAGATCCATGCCGAGGTGAAAAAGCTTGCAGCCCGGAAAAAGGTCGTGGTTTCCATGGGAAGCATTGCGGCCTCGGGGGGGTACTACATCGCTTGTGGCGCGAGTAAAATACTGGCTAATCCCGGCACTATCACCGGGAGCATCGGCGTTCTGATGAAATTCTCCAACCTGGAAGGGCTTCTGGGTAAGATCGGCATGAAGGCCTTCACACTGAAAACGGGTAAATTCAAGGACGTCGGTTCGCCGGCGCGTCCCATGACTGACCAGGAAAAAGTCATGCTGCAGGGGGTCATCGACAATACCCACTCTCAGTTTGTCAGGGCCGTTGCCGAGGGGAGAAAGCTGCCGGAAGCGGATGTCAGGAGCATCGCCGACGGCCGGATATTCACCGGCGAGCAGGCCCTGGCCCTGAAGCTGGTTGACCGGCTCGGAACGCTTCAGGATGCCATTGCAGAGGCGGGCAAGCTGGCAGGGATAGAAGGGGAACCGCAGTTGATCCGTCCTCCGAAGAAAAGGAGGCTTCTTATGGACATGCTTGTGGAAGAGACAGCCGCCCGGATAGGAAGCGCTGTCCGGCAGGAAAACGAGTTCAGCGTCAATTACGAGCTGGGTGGGATGCTCAAGTAGGGATGAGGGGGTGAGTGAGGGTTGGTTCCTGCTGAAGGCGGTTATCCGGAACTCTCCGGTAAATCCTCCAGTTACCAGGTCCTGAAGGCCCCCGAATCGAGATGGACGAAGCCTGCGTCGGGATAATAGCCGACCCCGCCGTATTTGAGGTTCAAGGCGGTGCGCCGCAACTGGTCAAGTCCCACCCCGGGGATGCTGATGTCGATGGCCTTTCCCTTCAGATGGAGGCTGTGCCTGGCGACATGATGCCCTTCCCGGCGCAGCAGGCCGTTGTACTGGGGTGACCGGTATCCCGAAATAATGTGGAATTCGTTGCCGCCCCCCAGTTTTTTGTCCACCAGGTTGAGATGTTCGATGACCCTGATGTCCATGTCGGCCATTTCTCCCGTAAAATGGCAACGGAGGATCCAGTTGAGGGACTTGATGGCGTCGGGGCTGTAAGTGCCGGACGGGTCGCGGTAATCGACGGTAAGCCGTTCCTTTGAATGGGTGTTATAGAGGGAGAGTTTCCCCTCGGGCAACCGCAGATCGATGGCTGTCTTCGAAAATGCCGGATTTTCCACCGCAAGGAGGAAGGCACCTGCCAGGGAAGCCTTGAGAAACAGTCTCCTGCTCCATGATGAATCGAACAATACGTATCTCCTTTTCCTCGTTTTTTGCGGAAACGAAAGACATCTCTTTCCTTTATATCAAAATATCACTGAAAATGTCAACCCCGCCGGGAAGGGCGTATTCCGGGCCTCCGGGATGTTGAACGGCAGCGGGGGCTCGGGGGGAAGGGGATAGTGAGAAGAGAGAGAAGCAAGTTTTTCGGGATACGGGATGTGCTCTCCTAACGTAAAATGTGTATTTTCGGTTAAAGAGCAGGCATCCTACACCCAGTGCGTGACGGGCAGGACGGTGCAAGAGTCGAAAAGCCCGCTCGATTTCTGAATCGCCACACTGTTCCCGCCACCCGGCGGCGGCGGACCGGAAGGATGAACCGTCATCCTCAAAAAAATGACCCCCGTATCCGGAAGGCCATTCGTGTTTCGTTGATCGGCGGTTCGATGCCCTGACAGGAGGTTCACCGCGGCATAGTGCAGTACATGTCGCCGTAGGGCCGCGTACTCTTCGGGAGGATTTTGACGAACTTCTCCTTCAGAACCTCTTTCACGTCAAGCTTGAAATCGCGGCAGAAATCCTTCAGGAGTTCATTAAGTTCTTCGCTGTCTTCCTTCGTCAATGCGAACACCCCGACCTCGCGCGCAAGTTTTTTCTCATCGACCGGACCGCGGACATAGATTACGCCGCCATGCATTCCCGTGCCGAACCGGAAGCCGTGCTTGGGGTTGCCGGGATTGTCGGTGAACATGCCGAGAAGCACAAGCACACCACCGGCCATGTACTCCCCGAAAAAATCCCCGGCATTTCCCCCGGCAATCAGCACCGGCCTGTTCGCGTCGTACGACTTCATATGGATGCCGACCCGGTAGCCGACATCCTTGAGGATATGGACCTTGCCCCCCCGCATACCGTAGCCGAGAACGTCTCCGGCATGGCCATGGACGATCACCTTGCCGGCATTCATGGTGTTACCGATATTGTCCTGGCCGTTATCCTTGACCACGATGGTGGCGCCGTTCAGGAACGCGCCCAGATCGTTGCCCGGCACTCCATTGATGGTTATGGTGACCGGCCGGTTGATGCCGTCGCCAATGTAATACTGGCCGTTGACATTGACAAGCTCTATTTTTTTGGCACCGGAAGCCACGGCCTCCCTGATCATCAGGTTCAGATCCCGGTAGTATATGCCTTTAGCATCGATTATCATGGCAGTTACCTCTATAATTCAGAAAAATACTGTAGGGGCAAACCTCGTGTTTGCCCAAAAGCGGGCGATCACAAAGGATCGCCCCTACGGCGATCTTACACAACCCCCGGATTCAACCTGGCAATGACCGGTTCACCGCCGCGCGGCGCCCAGACACGGTCGGGTGAAGGGCATATCTCGCGGATTGCCGCTTCTTCGGAAGCCATGTAGACAAAGTCGTCCTTTTCGGCACAGACGAGGGGGCGAAGCTTGACCCGGTCGTTCAGACCGATCAGTCCTTCGTTGCTGGCGAACAGGATGGCAAAGGGGCCGTTCAGAAGGGCGTTGCTGTAAACCTGGCGGATGGCCGTCAATACCTGCCGGTCATTTTCGGGGAGCACGTCGATAGCGTCCCAGAAGGGGGGAGCCAGGGCCAGACTTGCCAGCTCGGGTGTCAGGCCGTGCTTGCGGATCAGGAGGTCGAGCATGTAGGCGACAACTTCAGTATCGGTGAGCATCGTGCAGAGATACCCGTACATCTCGAGGTAGCGCTTGTTGATCCCGTACGATGAAATTTCGCCATTGTGGACTATGGACCAGTCGAGCAGCGTGAAGGGGTGTGCTCCTCCCCACCATCCCGGCGTATTGGTCGGGAAACGGTTATGGGCGGTCCAGATATATCCTTCGTATTCTTCGAGACGAAAAAATTCTGCGATCTCTTCAGGATAGCCGACTCCTTTAAAAGCGCCCATGTTCTTGCCCGAGGAAACCACGAAGGCACCCTCGATCTCATTATTTATCCGCATTACGTGGTGGACTATCACATCTTCAATGGTCATATTCTTGAAATCGATCGCTTCCCGGAATTCGGCGGTTTCCAGAGGTTTGACAAAGTAGCGCTTGAATACCGGGGGGTTGGCGATGGCGGAAATGCGGCGGGTCGGGATATCCTCCTCCTGCTCGATGAAGAAATGCTGTTCCAGGTATTCCTCGGTCAACTGGAGGGCCATGCCGTTCTCGTACATGAGGTGGAAGGCGAAGAACTCCTTGTAGTGCGGGTAGATGCCGTAAGCGGCAAAGCCGCCGCCCAGACCGTTGCCGCGGTCATGCATGAGGGTGATCGACTGGATAATGACGCTCCCTTCCACGAGTTTGCCCGATTTCGAAATAAAACCGGTGAGGCCGCAGTTGGAAATGTCTTTCTGGAAGTAATGGGTCGGTTTTAGTTTCATTATTATTATGTCCTCCTGTGAACCGAGGTCGGAGCAGTTATTCTTAAAGTTCTGAGTTGTTGAGTTATTAGTTTTGAGTTCAATTCATAATTCATAATTGTCTTTGCCGTCAGGCGACTTTGCCCACAGGGCCGAAGAGCGCGCTCCGTATTTCCCTGGTGAGGTGAATAAAGCCGAAATCGGGCGCCAGGAGCTTATCCTTGAACGGAGTTACGTCGATCCTCTCCCGGATAAGGCCTGACAGGATACCCGCACGCTCCACGTTCCCCACCAGCACGGCGCCGACCAGCAGGTTTTCCTGGATAATGATTTTGCGGTACTGATAGTTCTCCTGGTCGAGGTAGGTGAGGACCTCGTACTCCGCCGGGTCCTGCGGATTGGTGATCCCCATGGAAATGGTGGAGACCTTGAAGAACTCGATGGAATTCATGGCGAGCCCGCCGCTGTAGCCTTTTTTACCGCCGGCCATGTTCGTTCCGGCGATGTCTCCCTGGATGTAGGCGTCAGGCCAGATCGGCATCGGGTTTTTCCGGCCTGAAAAGAAATCCTCTGCTTCCGTCACGTCACCTGCGGAGAAGACCCCCTTTACGGAAGTTTCCATGGTGTCGTTCACCACGATGCCGCGGTTCACCTCGACTTTGCTCCCCTTCAGGAAGCCTGCCGCAGGGCGGACGCCGATAGCGACGATGACCGTATCGCACGGGATGAAGTCGCCTGACTTGAGGGTCACGCCGGTGATCTCGGAACCTTCACCTTCGACCTTGACAACAGTGTCGTCGAGGATGACGTCGATACCGTTGGCTTTCATCTTCCTGGCGACAATCCGGCCGGCTGGCCGGTCAAAGGCGGCCGAGAGTATCCGGTCGGCGAGTTCGACGATGGTGACGTTCTTGCCGAGGAGGTGCAGACCTTCCGCTGCCTTAAGCCCTATAAGCCCCCCCCCTATCACAACCGCTTTTTTTATGTCCGCGGATATTCCCTTCAGCTTTGCTGCATCGTCCCAGGTAGTAAAGGTAAATATTTTTTCCTTGTCGGCAAGCCCGACAACTGGCGGAATGAACGGGTCACCCCCGGTTGCAATGAGGAGCCGGTCATACGGTATGGTTTCCCCGCCGGCAAGCTTGACCTGCTTTTTTATGCTGTCCAGGGCCACCACTTCGGAGTTGAGGAGAAGGTTGACCCGGTGCTGTTCGTAAAAATCTTCGGGCAGGTAGGACATCCGTTTTTCCGTGATGAGCCCGCCGAGGAGATAGGAGATGAGCGGGCGGCCATAGGCCGTATGCCTCTCACGAGAGATAACGGTGATGTTCCCGTTCGGATCGATGTTCCTTATGCCTCTGATGGCGCCGACGGCCGCTACGGAGTTGCCTGCAATGACGTAGTTCATAATGTGATCCTCATGGTGAAGTCTCTGATCCGAATCCCCTGCTACTTCTGGCTTCCTTCCTTGTATACCAGCGCCCGGTTGGGGCAGGCGTCAACGCAGGCCGGATTGTTGCGGTCAGGGCAGTGGTCGCATTTGTTCGCCTTTTTACCGGCAAGGTTTCTCTGGATGGCGCCGTAGGGGCATGCCATGACGCATGACCAGCAGCCGACACACTGCTCGTTGTCGATCCGGACCACGCCGGAGTCAAATTTCTGGATCGCTCCCGAAATGCAGGCCCGCAGGCAGTCGGGTTCGTCGCAGTGACGGCAGGTGGTGGAGAGGGATACCACGCCGCCTTCCCACTCTTCCACGGTGCATCGGGAAATGGGGCGGAGCGGTTCATGGAGAAAGGCCTTGACCGGGTCCTTGGACTGGGAATGTTCGGTGATGCAGGCCACCTCGCAGAGGTGGCAGCCGATACAGGCGTCTTCGAGCGTATAAATTCTTTTCATGCAACTATCCTTTTATTCCACATTGGATAAGGAACGTGGATTTTGTGCAAAATCAAGGCTGTCGAGGAAGAGCGCGGAGGCGTAGTACCCAATGGGCATAAATAACGCTACGCCGCACAAGCGATTCCGGAGACTTACGCAGAGTTTGCGCAAAAGCCGCGGTCCGCCTAGTCTCCAGCGGGCATGACGCCCAGGAGGTTCATGTCTTTTTCGGAAAGCCCCACGGCGCGGAGCTTGTAGCGGTTGCCGCGGAGCGACTCGAGGGCGTTGAGCCCCATGCCGCCCAGGATTTCCTTCATCTCGTGCCCCCAGGCGTGGATGAGGTTGACCAGCTTCTCCGCACCGATTTCCGGGTTGAGGCGCTTGGCCAGGTAGGGGTTGTTGGTGGTGATTCCCCACGGGCACTTGCCGGTGTAACAGCGCTGGCAGAGGGTGCATCCCAGGGCCAGGAGCGTTGAAGTCCCGAGGTTGATGGCATCGGCGCCGAGGGCGATGGCCTTTATCGCATCGCCGGAATTCCTCACCCCGCCTCCTACAACGATGGAAACCTGGTTCCTGATCCCTTCGTCGCGCAGTCGTGAGTCGACTGCGGCCAGGGCAAGCTCCATAGGGATCCCGACGTTGTCGCGGATCACCTGGGGGGCAGCACCGGTGCCGCCGCGGAAGCCGTCGATGGTGATGATATCGGCACCTGCACGGGCGATTCCGGATGCGATGGCTGCTACATGGTGTACCGCGGCTATTTTTACGGATACCGGCTTCTCGTAGTTGGTCGCTTCCTTGAGGGCAAAGATGAGCTGGCGGAGGTCCTCGATCGAGTAGATATCGTGATGGGGTGCAGGGGAGATTGCATCCGAACCCATGGGGATCATGCGAGTCTCGGATATCTCGCGGTTGACCTTTTCCCCGGGGAGGTGGCCGCCGATGCCGGGTTTTGCCCCCTGGCCGATCTTGATCTCGATGCCGACCCCGGCGTTGAGGTAGGCCTCGCTGACGCCGAAACGGCCTGAAGCCACCTGGACGATAACGTTTTTGCCGAAGCGGTAGAGGTCCTTGTGCAGCCCCCCCTCACCGGTGTTGTAGAGCGTGCCGAGTTCCTCGGCAGCCTCGGCCATCGCCTTGTGGGCATTGAGGTTGAGGGCGCCGTAGCTCATTGCCGAGAAAATGAACGGATATTCCAGCTTGAGCTGGGGGGGAAGTTTTGTCTTCAGCTCGGGTTTGCCGGTTTTCCCGTTACGGACCAGTTCAAGGGAGTGTGGCTTCTTTCCCAGGTAGGTGCGGAGCTCCATCGGTTCGCGGAGGGGGTCGATGGACGGGTTGGTTACCTGGGAGGCGTCCAGCAGAAGGTGGTCCCAGTAAATGGGGTATTTTGCCGGGTTCCCCATGGCGGCAAGAAGAATGCCCCCGGTGTCGGCCTGGGCATAGAGATTTCTGATGTGCGCCCCGGACCATGACTCGTTCTGCTTGAAATTCTCCGCGTTGATCTTTATGGTGATAGCGCCGGTCGGGCAGTAGGCAGAGCAGCGGCGACAGCCGATGCAGAGCGTGTTGTCTTCGGTCAGCGAGTCGTCGGCCGCCACGTAGGAGTGGACCTCGTACGCGCATTGCCGGACACAGACCTTGCAGCGGATGCACTTGGCGTCAGCCCTGTCGATTATGAATTCATTGAAGGATTCGTTCACGGATTTATAAAGCACCTTGGAACCTCCTGGGTAACCGGTGAGAATCAGATTCAGCAGATTATCTCCGCAATCAGCTACTGCGATATGTATGCCAAAAGGAGGAATTTCCGGAAAACCTCATGGCAGCTGACCCGCGATGCTGGAAACTGCTTCCTGATTGGACTTACCGTTGTACATGCTGGCAGGTTTCAATCAGGGGGACAGCATTGTTTTCCTCCGGCTGGATAATGGAGTAGTTATGATATTCACAATGATGTATAAAATGTACACAATGTAACGGGCTGGAATTGCACTGTTGGCAAGAACAGCGCCGGTGCATCTGGGGAGGGGGCGTATTAACGGACAAACCGTTATTCGCCCCACCTGATGGAAGCATCACGGGGAAGGGTAGAAAGGGTATTGAGTGACCGAGCCGGGGGTCTGCCCGCAGTCAGGGCTGGCGCCCGGGTTCGGCCCCCGGCTTAAGCGTCGATGGCCCGGTTCAGCTCCAACAGCAAGTCATCCAGATCGAGCTTGTGAACGTTCGCCCCATGTTCCAGGGCTTCGAAATCCGCAATCTGGCACTCGAAGCATTCCAGCCCGTGTTTTTCGAAAATCTTCAGCGTCTGGGGGTAAAGCCGGACTATCTCACCGATATGCATATCCCTCGTTATCATAAGGCCCCCCTTTGAGACAGGAACAGGCGAGGTGCACCGGTCACTCTCGCCTGTTCCAGATTAACATAAGTCGCCCGTACGGGCAAGTCTTCGCTTTTCCGGATTGGAAACCACTCGTGTCGAGCGGGTTCAACAGGGCAATCAAGCCAGATCTAGAACCCCTTTGTAGATAATGTCGAACAGTTCGGGGATGTCCTTCTCCTCGATGCAGGAGAAGGCGATCCGCAGGTCGGTCTTGCCGATGGAGATACCGCCGACGCCGTACTTGTCGAGGATGTGGACCCGCAATTTCTCGGCATCCACGTTCTTGAGCTTGAGACACATGAAGTAGCCGGAGTTGAAC
The DNA here is from genome assembly GCA_041481895.1 of Geobacteraceae bacterium. Taxonomy (GTDB): domain Bacteria; phylum Desulfobacterota; class Desulfuromonadia; order Geobacterales; family Geobacteraceae; genus JAMPXD01. The sequence goes on from JBGPCQ010000001.1 coordinate 85,102, forward strand.
GGGTAGTAGGTCCAGGCGGAGTCGTACTTGCCGCTGTTCAGCACTTCCTTCACCTTGAGGGAGCGCCCTTTGAGCACCTGGAACTTCTCTTCCTTCTGCTCCAGGAATTTCGGGGAGCGGAGCGCCTCGATGGCAAAGGTCTGGGAGGGGTGGGGGCAGTTGGATATCCGGGCGCGGATGATCCCCATGGCCTTCTTCTCCAGGCTGGTCATGACCGGGGCGTTCTCGAAGCTGTTGCCGTCGGCAAAGGTAATGAAGCCGGTGCGGAAGCCCCAGACGAACTCCTCCTTGGTGGCGCCGTCGAGCTTGACCGTCAGGATGCGCGGGTGGAGGTTGGCGAGCTTGCCGAAAAGCGATTCTTTCAGGCTGTCTTCATAGAAGAGGCCGAAATAGGCGTCGTCGGTGACGGCGACGATGTTGCAGCCGCTCTCGGCGACTTCCCTGATGGCGGCGACGATGGCGTCACCTTCGGCGACGGTCGGGGTGTAGCCGCTCGGGTTGTTGGGGAAATTGAGCAGGACGATGGCCTTGCCTTTCTCTTCGGCGCTGTTCTTCAGTTCGGTCTTGAAGGCATCGATGTCATAGCCGCCGGCCACGGTGAAGGTCGGGAATTTCCGCATGACGGCGCCGGCGCAGGTGCCGAAGGTCAGGTTGTAGTTCCCCCAGAGCATGTCCGGCAGGATGATGTGGTCGCCCCGGTCGACGAACATGTCGGCGACGATGGAGAGGCCGTGGGTGAGGGCGTTGGTGACGATCGGGTTGCTGAAGTGTTTCCCCTGCTGGCTCGGGTTCTCCCGCAGCTGCTTCTCCCGCCAGAGGGCGCGCAGTTCCGGCTTGCCGGCAGGCGGCGCATAGGGATAGATATCCTTCGGATCGAAGGCGGTGAGTTTGTCCTGAATGCACTGCAGGTACATCGGCCCCCCTTTTTCGGTGGCGATGCCGATGGTGGCGTTGAATTTGTGGGCCTTTTCCTTGGCTTCGGCGGACTGGGTCAGGATCCCCTTGGGGAAGAAGAGGTTCTTGCCGAGATCGGAGAGCATGTCCAGAACATAGGGGCTGTGCTTGGCGAGCAGGTCGTTCAGTTCAACGGCTAATGGGTTCATCGGGTTCTCCTTGATCTATGGGTTATGCGGAAAATTTCTTTTCCAGCGCTTGTTTTACCAGTGGCGGGACGAGACCGTCAACCGGACCGTTGAGGGAGCTTACCTCCTTGACGATGGAGGACGAGAGATAGCTGTACGGAACGGACGTCATCATGAAGAGGGTCTCCACCTCCTGGGAAATGCTCCGGTTCATCTGGGCTATCTGGAACTCGTACTCGAAGTCGGAAACAGCCCGCAAGCCCCTGATGATGACCGTGGCTTTTTGCGAAAGCACATACTCTACCAGAAGGCCGTCGAACGTGTCAACCTTGGCCCTGCCGTTGCCGGCGAGGACCTTCTCGATAAGATCAATCCTTTCCTCAACGGTAAACAGGGCATTTTTCGTGGAATTGGCTGCTACGGCAATGATGACTTCATCGAATATCTTCAACCCCCGGTTGATGATATCCAGATGGCCGAACGTTATCGGGTCGAAAGAGCCGGGATAGACTGCTATTTTTCTGGACATTTGCACCTCTTGAATCGTCTCACATCTCACGTCTCACTGTTTTTCAGCATGAAAAAAGCGAGGGCCGTGTCGCCGTAAACCCTCCTGTCGAACTCGCGGAGCCTGCTGAACTCACGGGGAAGTTCTTCCTGTGCAGCCGTCTCGGCTACGACTACCGAATGTTCATCGATGAGCCCGGCCGGCGCAAGGATTTCCAGGACCTTTCCCGAAAGACCCTCCCGGTAGGGGGGGTCGATAAAAACGAGGCTGAAGGGGCCTTCGCTTCGCTCCAGCGATTTCAGGGTGGAAAGCGCCTCTTTCTGCAGGACTCTTCCCCTTCCGGTAAAACCGGCCAGTTCCAGGTTCTTTTTCACCAGGGCGGCGGCTTCTCTGTTCTCGTCGATGAATACCGCGTGCGCTGCGCCGCGGCTCAAAGCTTCTATGCCGAGGTTCCCGGTTCCGGCGAAAACATCGAGAACACGGCGCTCGGAAAAATTCCCCAGGAGAACGGTCAGAATATTGAAAAGAGACTCCTTCACCCGGTCGGACGTCGGCCTGATGCGGAGGTCCTTCGGGGTCGAAAGCCTTAGCCCCCTGGCAGTTCCACTAATGACGCGCACCGGATTCCGCCAGGCATGCTGCGAGCCTGCTTGCGCTTCCTTTGGAGTTGAATGCCGTCAGGAACTCACGCGCTTCCCGGTAGGCCATCTCATGGATTTGGCGCCTGTTTTCCTCAGGGATGGCGTCGATTTCGGCCTTGAAAACGCCGGTGGCGTACTTGATGTCCTTTCTGTTTTCCCGTGCCCAGTGGCGCATGGCATCCATGAGGTCGAGTGGAAGCCCGGCATGGGCCACGTTCTGCCAGAGAGTGCCGATATTCCCTTTGCGTATGCCGTATTCCGCCAGTTTTCCTACTATGCGCAGGGGAGTTCCGGTAATCCCGTGCTGCACAAGGCCCGCCACCCCGAAGGCATTCGCTGCCCGGAAGATATCCCTGGTCCGCTCAAGGTCGATTCTTACCATCTCGCCTTCGAGGTAATTGCCGCTTTTCGAGCCGTTGTTTATGGCCAGGAGGTTGGGGCGAATGCCATGGTCGGCAAGACCGGCCAGGAAGGTTTCCGTTTCTGCGAGCGTGGTCAGGTTCGACTCACTCCCCACGGGTTTCACTTCCCCCAGTTCGACTTCCAGGCCGTAACCCTCCGCGATGACGGGCTGTGCCAGGATGTTGACGATTCTGATGTTGTCGGATACCGGGTTAAAGGAGGCGTCGAGGGCAAAGGAAGTGAAGCCTGCATCGATCTGGTTCTTCAGGAGACCCTCAGCCTGAGACAGCTCTTCAGCGGAAGTGTCCCTGATGGTTATATGATCACCATGAACGATAAACGGCATGGTGAGTTTGCACTGACCGGCATAGTCGATGATGGTATCGAAGAAAGTTTGCGGTGTCTGGCCGGTGTAGCCGCCATTCAGTCCCCCTTCGGTCTGGGTCAGCTCGAAAGCGACGACGGCGTCGAGTTCTTCAGCGGCCTTCATGATGCCCGGTATGACATGCTTTATCCTGGTATTGCATGCCATTACAATCATATGTTCATGCCGGAGAGAAGTAAAGACGTCTTTCCCGTTGAGGAGGCAAATGTCGCTGTTCGATCCCAGTTTTATTCTGATTCTTTCGGGGACGCGCTCTAAAAGGTTTTTTTTCATGTTAGTTATCGTACCAGTCCGGGGGAATCTTAAAAAAGACTAAAAAATCTAACATGATCACCGAGGGAGAGTCAAGAAAACTTTATTATTGACACCCTGCCATGGGCGGGTTTTAATACCTTTAACCTGAATCCGTGAAGCAGATAGCTAACTTAACCAATTCAGGGTGTTATCAAACAATCCGGATGACGGAAAAATCCAAGAAATCTGTCACGGATTCAGATTTATGTTAATTGCAGGGAGGAAATCTTATGGAGATAGGTGCTTCCGTAGAAAGACCGGACCTTGCGGGGTATGCTGCCAAGAGCGCACTGTCCCGGGGGAGAAAATACCGGGAAGAGCTGCGCGATGAGCGGCCTGCCTTCGAAAGAGACCGGGACAGGATCATCCACTGCGCGGCGTTCCGGCGCCTGGAGTACAAAACCCAGGTATTCGTGAATCATGAGGGGGATTACTACAGGACAAGGCTTACCCATTCACTGGAGGTGGCCCAGATCGGCAAGGCAATCGCCAGGATCCTCAAGTTGAACGAAGAGCTCACGGAGGCGTTGGCGCTGGCGCATGACCTCGGCCATACGCCGTTCGGTCATACCGGCGAAGAAGTGCTCAACCGCCTCCTCGAAGGTCATGGCGGGTTCGAGCACAATCTCCAGTCGCTCCGGGTGGTTGACGAACTGGAGGAGCGCTATCCCGGGTTCAACGGCCTGAACCTCTCCTGGGAGGTACGGGAAGGGATCATCAAGCATTCCTCCCCCTATGATCGGCCGGCGGAGATAATTGCCGGATTTCTGCCCGGAGTCGTGCCGACCATCGAGGCGCAGATCATAAATTTTGCCGATGAAATCGCTTACAACAATCATGATATCGATGACGGGCTGAAATCGGGGTATATAGACCTGGTGCAGTTAAAGCAGGTTGAACTCTGGAGCGAGGTATACGATGGCGTGGAGGAGAAATTTCCGCGCATAGACCCGGAAAGGAAGAAATATCAAACGATCAGCGCCCTCATCGGGCTGTTCATCAAGGACCTGACGGGAACAACCCTGGCGAACCTGAAGGAGCACGGGATTTTAACCATGGAGGACCTGCGGCGGGTCAACCGGCAGGTGGTCGGTTTAAGCCCGGACCTGGACCGGAAAAACCGGGAATTGAAGCGTTTCCTGCTGGAGAACCTCTATCACCACTACAAGGTGGAGCGGATGCGGGTCAAGGCGGAGCGCTGCCTGACCCAGCTTTACACTACCTATCTCAAGCATCCGACCCTCCTTCCCCGGAAATACCTGAAGAAGATGGAAGAGACCGGCCGGGAACGGGTCATCAGCGACTATATCGCGGGGATGACCGACCGGTTTGCCCTCGATGAATACAAGAGGCTGTTCGAGCCGTACGAAAGGGTGTGAAGGCGGGGACTAGTCCCTGGTCCCTGATTCCATCCAGCTGATTGCCCCGACCGGGCAACCGTCAATGCACTCCTGGATTTTCTCGACAGGCGCACCGGAGGGGTTATAGGCAATCGATTTGCCGTCTTCGAAACGGAAGACTTCCGGCGCCAGCGAAATGCACAGCCCGCAACTGATGCAATCCTCCCGGTTGACCCTGACATCACGCGCCATATATGTGTGCCCCTTCGTCTGATTTTGATAGTATTGTTGACATTTAAGAATAAACTACTACTATACAGTAACGAAAATCACCCGCTAAATCCAGTTTTAATGTGAAAGATTAGAAGGGTGGGTTGTTACACCTCGTCCCCGGATTAACCATCAGCAAAAAGGAGAAAAAGATGATGTACGGAAAGTTGTCGGTCGTCGCAGTCCTGCTCAGTATCACCGCTCCCGTCTACGCCGGAGTTGATGTCCGCATTGGTGTTCCACTTCCGGTTATCGTTGCTCCGGCCCCGGTTATAGTTGCGCCGCCTCCGGTTTACGTTGCACCGCCGGTTGTCGTTGCGCCGCCGGTATATGCTGAACCATCCGTTCAGGTAAACGTTGATGTGCCGGCGCCATTAGTGCTTGCAGCGCCACCGCAGCTCATCTATTCTGCGGCACTCGGTTACTATGTTGCGGTCGGCATTCCCCAGGACATAGTTCTTATCGATAATGTGTATTATATGCATCGTGGTGGGCGCTGGTTCATGTCAGACCGATATAACGGAAACTGGGCTTTTGTTGATCGGGGCAGGATCCCGCACGGGCTGCGCGGGCACGACTGGAATTATATTCGGGGCTACAGGGATCGCGAGTATCGTAACTATCGACGCGACCCCGGCCACTATCGGGGCAAATTCTATGACCATCGTGGCGGCGACCACCGCCCCGGCGATCATCACCCCGGCGCCCGGCCTGGCGAACACCGCCCTGGCGCCAGACCCGGCGACCACCGCCCCGGTGCCGGACCCGGCCATGTAAACCGTCCTGCTCAGGGTAACAAGCCTGCTCCCCATGGCGGCCCGGGCAAGGGTCATGGCGGCCCGGACAAG
>JBGPCQ010000002.1:0-71311 GCA_041481895.1 Geobacteraceae bacterium
CTTTTTGACCAGATCCGGCAGTTTCAAAGAAAGCTGGTTATGGAGCGCCCCCTGCTTGTGCACGAAGCGGATGGCGTCCCGCTGCTTCGGCACATAGCGCCCGGCAGAGGCAATCAGCTCGAAGCCCGCCGGTTTGTTCCAGAGTACGGCAGCTGCCGCGCCGTCACCGAAGAGCGCGTTCGAGAGAATGAGACTCAAATCGTTGTCCATATGAAAAGTCGAGCTGCAGATCTCCACGGATACGCTCACCACGACGCCGCCGCCATTCGTCTTGACCATCGACTCTGCTACCTGGAGATTGGGGATTGCTCCTCCGCAGCCGCTGCCGACCATGTCGTAGGCCCTTATGCTGCGGGAGAGGCCGAGCCGTTCAATGAGATACGTCGAAATGCCGGGGCAGATATACCCCGTACAGGTGTTCACGACGAGACCCGTAACATCCCGAACGCCCACTCCCGCCTGATCCAGCGCCCTGGTAACGGCCTGGCTGGAGAGCTCGATAGACTGCTCGGTGAACCGTGCAATGCGCTGGTCGGGTGATTCGTCCACAAGGCACGCCGGGTCATCAAAGGCGAAATGCCTCTTTTTGATGCCCGGATGCGCAAAGGTGGCCCGGAGCAACCCCAGACTCCGGGAACTCAGCTTCGGCCCGAAGTGCTGCCGCATGAACTCCGCGGCAAATTTCTGATCGGCGCTATAGGGGGGCACAACGGGAGCGATGGCAGCGATGTACACGTTTCCGGGCCGCCCGTTACGGGGTTTATGCATGGTGCCTGCTTCTTTCATTCTCCTCCCCCCTGCCATTAGTTCGTCACACATCCATGCCCGCCAATCTGAGCCCGCGCCTGATGATACCGGTATATCTCCAGAGCGGCGGTTTTAGTCCGAGCTTATGGCTGATCCGATGAATAGTCGGCAGGAAGGAGAGCCCCATGGTATCCATAGTGATAAAGTTCATCCGGCTGCTCATCGTCTTCTTCAGCTCCCGGTCCAGCCAGCGTGCATCGACCTCGGGCGAAAGATAGAACACTGGAGAAAGCATCTCTTCCGGGGGGAGCGCGAGTACCCGCTGACGCCGCGCAATGGCTTCCAGTTCCGTTCCCGGGTAGATGCGTATGCCGGTATTAAAGAACGCCACGTCCCGGGGCCGGATATGTTTTTGGGCAAATTGCAGCGTTTCCCGCACCGTTTCCTCGGTTTCTCCAGGGCCTCCGAGCAGGAATATCCAGGCGCAGGGAATCCGGTGCCGCCGCACCACCTCGGCGGCAAAATGCACGTCGCGGGTTGTGAAACCTTTGTTAAGCCCCTGCAGCACCGGATCTGAAGCGCTCTCCAGGGTAATGCCCATACCGACAAAGCCTGCCCGCTCCATAGCCGTTACGAGCGCGTCGTTAAAATCACGAGGATTCAGTTCCAGGCACTGGAGCCGCGCCGTGTGCCCGACCCGGGCCAGTGCGGCGCAGACGTTCATGGCATGGTCCAGTGGCGCATTAAATACGCTGTCCACAATCTCGATATCCCGGAGTCCTGACGCCGCGAGCCGCGCCACGGCATCGGCAACGCTGCCGGGCTCCTTCAAGCGGCACGTGCTCCCCTCGATCCCGGGGTAGGTGCAGTAGACGCAGTGGAACTGACAGCCGGTCTTGGTCTGGATCGGGACCGTTGCCATCAGAGACTGATAGGCCCGGGTATTCAGCCATCGCTGATAGTCAGGCGCCGGGCAGATCTCCGAAAACCCCGCAGTGGGGGGGTAATTCTGGTGAAAGGCGTCGTTTTCTATATATGCAACACCGGGTATATCGCTCAAGCGCTTATCGTGAGCGATCCGATCGAGCAGCATCGGAAAGATCATTTCTCCATCCCCGACGACGGCAAAGGTATCGGGCACCAGGCGCAGTATCTGTTCGGGCATGACGCCGAGCGCTGCCCCTCCCAGGATTATCGGGGCGCTGGTCCCGGTGCGGATGGCATGCACGATACTCTGCAGGTCATTCAGGAAGAACACCGTGCTCCGCATGTCGTTATTGTCGATATTGCGCACCGAGAGGCCGACGACATCGGGCTGCACGCCGAGCACGGCCGCTTCGATGGCGGCCAGTGCGTTCGTGGTGAACATCAGATCCAGGAGATGAACGGTATGGCCCGCACGTTCCGCGGCATGGGCGACTATACAGGCGCCGATGGGCATCACGGGCATGGGGAGGGTGGTGCGGTTCGTGCTGATGAGAAGAATTTTCATTGGATGAGATTTAGTGTACAATGATACGTATATAAGTCAAACGTTGACGGAGCAGATAGATGCAGGTCTGGACATTCTTCGCACTGATTCTGCTGGCGGCGGCAACCGCCTGCGGCACAGGCCCGGGCGATATTCTCGGGACCTGGAAAACCGAGATGGATGAGTCGAAGGTGGAAATTTTCAGGTGTGGCGAGAAGCTCTGCGGAAAAATCGTCTGGCTGAAGAACCCGAACTATTCCGAGAGCAAGGATGGCCCGGTCGGCACCCCGATAATTGACCGGAAAAATCCCGATCCGGCACTGAGGAACCGCCCGATCATCGGTCTGCAGGTACTGGAAGGGTTCACCGAACAAGGTGACAACACCTGGGGAAAAGGGACCTGCTACGATCCGAAAAGCGGCATGACCTACCGGGGCAAAATCCATCTGGTGTCACCTGGCCAGTTGGAGCTTCGCGGTTTTGTCGGTATCCCCCTGTTTGGACGCACTTCCGCCTGGACCCGGTAGACGCTCAGGACACTGGATAATAAACCAGGACAACCCGTTCCGGAGAAGCCTCTCTGACATGTATCGGTCTGTCCGGGAAATTCCTTGTGATGAAATCCCGGAGTTCTTCGGGCAGGAACCCTCTCCGGATGGACAACCGCCCGTCATAAAAAGCGAAACTCCGGCGGGTCAAGAGCCCGATAAAGATCGTACAGCAGAGGTACGCCAAATTCGAACGCTTGAGGTCATTCATCACGAAAGCGAGCCGCGTTTGGGCACTGATTTTCTCCAGGAAAATTTTGATTTCATCCCAATCCAGATGATGCAGGAAGTGATTTGAAAACACAAAATCAAAGGAACCCAGATGGGTCAAGTCCAGCGCATTACCCGCAACGATCCGGACCTCGGGATAGTCCCGAACCGCTCGATGTGCGACGGGGAGGATGCGGGCATCGTTGTCCAGCGCCGTTACGTTCAGCTTTAAACCCCGTTTCCGCGCTTCGCAGACGGCCCATACCACGATATCGCAACCACCGGCTCCGACATCCAGGAGTGTGTAAATCCGTTCCGAGTCCTGTTCCATACGAGGGAAAATATGTTCGCGAAACAGCCTGCGACTGCCGCTGAACAGAAAGTTTATCAGTTTAAATTGCCGGATGGTCCGGAGCAATTGCTGCAAATCCGCATCCGCCCGCTCCATTTTTTCCATATCCGCCGTATTCCTCAACCGCATATCAGGAAATAAAAAGTCCAGCATCAACAAGCCTCCCGAGTTTCACAATTTCAGTTCCTTTTCGAAACTATCCTGGCAGTTCTCGAGATTGCGGCATGGCATGGACTGCATGCTAAACAGCCGAATCAGCACCTGCCGGATCGGGCTATGGAGAAAAATGAACATTGCACAGTTCCGGATGGCTGACCAGGCACGTCCGCCGGATGTGCCCGCCAGCATCATACCTTGCGCGCGTCTGAAAGCCGCGCGGACTGCCCGCTGACGAGCTCTGGTGTACAGCCTGGAGACACGGTGACCGGGGGCTCGTTTTTCGATCAGAAGTTTGACAAGCCATGCGGCCAGTTCAGCGTCGGCAAACCCGGTATTCATGTTCTGACCGCCAACGGCAGACATCAGATGCGCCGCGTCGCCGCAAAGAAAAACCGGGCCTTTGCAGAAGGTCCGCGCCATAAAGCGCTGGACGCCAAAACCGCTTTCCCATAATTGACGGACATCTTCGACATTAATGCCGGCGCGCCATAAAAGTTCAGCTTTGAGATACCCGGCAGTATATTCCTTGATGAAGAACGGGGTTCGTACTACATACCGCCGCTTGCCATCCGGCAGAGGAAAAGATTCGACTGAGCCGCGCGCAGTAAAAAAAAACCGGGCCTCATTTCCCCAACCGGTAGTATCTTCGAAATCACCCATAAGAAAAGTGTACCGGTCCGGCGCTCCCTCGAATGGGATTCCCAAAGCCTCTCGAATAGTGCTCTTCCCGCCATCGCAGGCCAACAGATACTGCCCGGTGATCTGGAATGTTCCGGCATCGGCACGATTGCCACGCACAGTTACCCGGCCTTCTTCTTCGGAGCAATCCGTTACCCGGTGTCCGCGGAGAAAACGAATAGACGCATGGCAAAGAATCGTTTCTTCCAGGAGCGCTTCGGTCCTCTCCTGCGGAATCGCCAGGACAAACCGGAAATCGCTGTTCAGCCTGGTAAAATCGATCCTGCCGAGCCGCATGCTCCGGCCGTAAGCCTCGGCAACCCGGACCGCTGCGCCGCGTTCGATGAAAGCCCCGGCAAGGCCGATGCGGCGGAATATTTCGAGAGATGGCGGTGTAATCCCGATAGCGCGGGATTGGATTTGCCGTTCTGCCGATTGTTCGAGAAGCAGGACGCTCAATCCCCGGTGTGCCGAGAGCAGGGCCGCAAGCATCCCAACCGGCCCGGCGCCGACCACTATGATATCCGCATCAGTCATGGATCATCCACCGTACCACCTGATCCCACCGGTGAGGGATGCTGCTGATGCCGGCGGCGCGCCGGTCCATCAGGATTTGTTTCTCTCTGCGACAATAGTGAAGCTTACCTTCACGCGATCCTTCACCCTCACCGTGCCGCCGGCAACCTTGACGGGCTTGATCCCGAAATCGGTCTGCGCAATGAAGACTTCACCGTGCGCAGTCAACCGCGTAGTGTCAAGATGAACGCGCACAGGAAGCGTGATCGGCTTTTCGACACCGTGCAGATTCAGCTTGCCCGCCAGCGTGATCTCCCAGTCCGCGCCGGCTTTTTTTATCTGGTGTACGCCGGTTGATCGAAACGTGATCCGCGGAAACGACTCGACCCCGAGAACCTGGGCTCCCACCATCGTTGCCTGCACGTCACGTCGGTCTTTCTCCGCTTCGCCGGAAGCAAGAACGGTGAGGGACTTGGCTTCGATGTTCAGAGTCAGCGAAGATTCTTCCACTTTGTCCGCATTGAAGTGCACGGCACCGGTGAAGCTTTTCGCTGCGATCAGGTGATCGTGGCCGAATGCCTTGAGCACCCCTTCTCTGAAGACTCCGACTTTGATCGTGCTCCCCGCGGCAACGATGCCGTACAGAGCGCCGGATGGCGACTGGGCCGCAGCCGTTACCGCGATGAGCGCCGCCAGCACCCCGATTATGTACCTAAGCTTCATGTTCCGCCTCCTGTATGGGGAATCCTCGTTCGCATGCCGCGATCACGCGGCGCGGCCGGGCCTCTTGGATGGGAGTTTGATTTTCGCTATGAGCATATCTCCGGATTTGCCGTTGTCAACGATTGGTTGCGTTTAGCCATGACAGAAAGTGCCGGCAGCTGCGAAAGGCTGCTCAGGGTTTGCCGCCAGGAGGATATCTGAAAGAAGCGTCCTGCAGGTCAGGTACGCACTACGAAAACAGTCCAGGCTGTTTCGCGCAAGAAAATCCACTGCCCGCCGGCGTTTTCCCGCCTTGTTGTCCTTGTTATTTATTTAGTTTATGATATTTTAATGACAGCTTATCGTTTCCCCTCCCGTTTGTACGTTCACCTCATGCTCCTGCCGAAGACAAACCTCATGGAGGCGTATCATGTGGAAAGCCGGTGTAGTAGTGATGTTTGCAGCGGCCCTCTTCGGCTGTCAAAAATCAAACCAGCACCAGAACCAGTCCTTCCAGAAAATCACTGTTGCATTTACTTTACAGCCTGAAAGTTCACTCGTTCATATTGCCCACAATAAAGGCTTCTTCAAAGAAGAAGGGCTCGAAATCGAGCCTCAATTGCATACCTATGGCAAATCCGCCCTGAAGTCGGTTCTCGATGGGAAAGCCGACCTGGCGACCGTCGCGGAAACTCCCGTCATGTTTGCCGTCCTCAATGGTGAAAAGATTTGCATCGTCGCCAACATCTTCACATCCAATGAAAATACTGCGATCATTGCGAGAAAAGACCGTGGTATTGCTTCTCCAAAAGAGATCAGAGGAAAGCGCATAGCGTTTACCCCCGGCACCTCCGTCGAGTTTTTCATGGACTCGTTTTTCATGGCCAACGACATCGAACGGAAGGATGTGCATATCGTCGGCCTGAAGCCTGAGGAGATGTTCGATGCCCTCGTCTCAGGGAAGGTTGATGCAGCCTGTACCTGGAATTTCCCTTTGGCCCAACTGAAGAAAGAACTCGGGGATAGGGGTATCACCTTTCTCGACAAGCACATTTATACCGAAATGTTCAATATCGCGGCTCAGCAGGACTTTGTTGTGAAAAATCCCGAGGCGACAAAGAAATTTCTCAGGGCATTGATCAGGGCAGACCAATTTGCAGAGGAACACCCAAAGGAAGCTCAGGAAATTATCGCACTAGCATTGCAGGTCGACTACAACCTGGTGCGCGAGGTCTGGCGTGAATTCAATTTCAGGGTATCACTTGACCAGTCTCTGCTGGTCGTCCTGGAAGACGAAACACGCTGGGCCATTCTGAATCACCTGACAACTGCGAGCGAAATGCCGAATTATCTATCGTACATTAATGTTGACGCACTCAAGGCTGTAAAACCTGCGGCAGTCAGAATCATCCGGTAGGAGCAGATGCGCATAGCGACCCGCCTTAAACTCAGTTCAGCGCTATCACTCGGCGCACTCATAGTCATGATACCGGTGCTTGTCTGGTCCTTCATCGCGTCCGGCACGGCAAAGAGAAATAGCCTTCTTGCTAACGATATACAGAAAAATGTGTTCGAACGCACATCCCTCCGTGATGAATACTTTCTGTATAATGAAGCACGCGCCCGAATACAGTGGCATATAAAAAAGGATTTGATCGCACAGCTTCTGCAAAAAGCTTCAACCCTGTTCAAAATTGAAGCGAACCGAATTATCCTGCAGGAAATGAAACAGAACTTTGAAGACACGGTTGTCATTTTCTCGCGCATTGAACAATTCAGAGGTGATCCGGCGGCACGGACAGCAAACAAAGAAATTTACCAGGCGCTGGAGAACAGGCTGTTCAGCCAGCTTCTGCTGAAAGCTTATGCCCTGCACGAAGCAACCTCCCGCCTTCAGGAATCTGCACGAGCCAGGGCTGATGCAACATACAACCGCGCTATTATCCTCACCTTCATCTTTATCGTAGTGATGGCTCTGGCCACACTACTTAATTCGTTATTCATCAACGGGGTTTTGAAAAAACGCCTTGCAGCACTGGAAAAGGGGGCACGGATCATCTCCGGAGGGAACCTCGAGTACCGGATAGAATATGAAGGTTCCGACGAGCTGGCTGATTTGACCAGGACGATCAACAGTATGACAGAGAACCTGGCAAAGCTGTACGCATCACTTGAAGAAGAAATTGCCCAGCGAAAAAAATCCGCCGAAGACATAGAAAAACTCAATGAGCACCTGGAGCAACACACGGGTCAACTCGAAGCCGCCAACAAGGAGCTGGAAGCGTTCAGCTATTCGGTATCGCACGATCTGCGCGCGCCGCTCCGCCACATAACCGGTTTCGTCGAAATGCTGCACAAGCGGAACACAACCACTCTCGATGAGAAAAGTTGCCACTATATGGAGGTAATATCGGAGTCGGCAAAGAAGATGGGCAATCTCATTGACGACCTGCTGTCGTTTTCACGCATGGGGCGGATCGAAATGATGAAAACCCGGACCAGCATGGTGCAGCTGGTGAACGACGTCCGGAAGGAACTGCAGATCGACGATAAGGAGATGGAGATCGAATTCGACCTCAAGCCCCTGCCGGTAGTATACGGTGACCCGGCAATGCTGAGACTGGTGCTGATCAACCTTATCGCCAATGCAATGAAATTCAGCCATGGCAGGACGCCGATCCGCATAGAGGTAAATTATCGAAACGACACCCCTCGGGAAACGGTATTTTTTGTCAGGGACAACGGCGCCGGGTTCGACATGAAATACGCGGACAAGCTGTTCGGGCTGTTTCAGCGCCTCCATTCCCCGGCGGACTACGATGGGACCGGAATCGGCCTGGCCAATGTCCGGCGCATCATTCACCGCCACGGCGGCAGGACCTGGGCCGAGGGGGCGGTGGACAAAGGGGCCACGTTCTATTTTTCACTACCTGATCGAGAGGAGGGGTAATGGTATGAATGTCAGTCTGAAAAGAATCCTGCTGGTCGAGGACAGCCCCCATGACGCCGAAATGACCATGGAAGCGTTATCCGAACATAACCTGGTCAATGAAGTGGCCTGGGTCAAGGACGGCGAAGAAGCGCTCGATTTCCTCTATCAACGGGGCGCCCATGCCGGGCGCGCCGGCAACAACCCGGCCGTGATCCTTCTCGACCTGAAGCTCCCCAAGGTGGATGGCCTGGAGGTATTGCAGACTATCAAGAAAGACGATAAACTGAAAACAATCCCGGTTGTGGTCCTCACCTCTTCCCGCGAAGAAAGCGACCTGATAACAAGCTACCAGCTGGGTGTGAACGCCTACGTGGTGAAGCCGGTGAACTTCCCCGACTTCATGCAGGCGGTCAAGGAATTGGGGTTTTTCTGGGCCATCATCAATGAACCGCCCCCCGGAAGCATACGATAGGACGAGGTCATGAAACAGTCTATCAGAATTCTCCATCTCGAGGACGAGAGCAATGACGTGGAACTTGCCCGGGCCGCGCTTGCTGCCGAAGGAATTGCCTGCGAGATCGTTGTCGCCGGCAACGGAGAGGAATTTGCCGATGCCCTCGAACGGGGCGACTTTGATCTGATTATCGCCGATTACAACCTGCCCGGCTTTGACGGCCTGGCTGCACTTGCCATGACCCGCGAAAAATATCCTGACTGCCCCTTTATCTTCCTATCCGGGACCATGGGTGAAGATATCGCCATCGAGTCCCTCAAGAACGGCGCTACTGACTATGTACTGAAACACCGGCTGTCACGGCTTGCTCCGGCAGTGAGACGTTCGCTGCAGGAACAGGACCAGAGGGTTGCCCGACATCAGGCCGAGAGAACTCTGAGGGAAAGCGAAGCCCGTTACCGTGCCCTCTTCGAAAACAGCATTGACGCCATACTGCTGACAATCCCCGATGGCCGCATACTGACAGCCAATCCCGAAGCGTGCCGCATTTTCGGCAGAACGGAAGAGGAAATCCGCCATATCGGGAGATCCGGCGTTGTCGACGCCCATGACCCCCGGCTCCAAGCGGCACTGGAAGAACGCTCCCGCACGGGAAGATTCAAGGGCGAACTCACATTCCTCCGGAAAGACGGCAGCACCTTCCCCGGTGAAATTTCCGCGGCGCTTTTCAAGGATAAAGATGACAACACCATATCGAGCATGATCATCCGTGATATCACCGAGAAGAGGGCACTTGAAAGCCAGCTGCGCCATGTGCAGAAAATGGATGCAATCGGCACACTGGCCGGGGGGATAGCTCATGATTTCAACAACCTGCTGACCGCCATCATCGGCTTCGGCACCATACTGGAAATGAAGATGTCACCGGACGACCCGCTGCGCAAGAATGTCTCCCATATTCTTACCGCAGCGGACCGGGCAGCCGGCCTGACCAGGTCGCTTCTGACGTTCAGCAGGGACCAGCCGCTCGATCCGAAGCTGGTGAATCTGAACGATATCGTCAGCACCAGCGAAAAACTTTTCAGACGGCTGTTGCGCGAGGACATTGAATGCCGCGTGCTGCTGTCTGAAGAGGAATTGACCATCCATGCCGATCCGGGACAAATTGACCAGATCCTTCTGAATCTTGCCACCAACGCCAGGGACGCCATGCCTGACGGCGGCGAACTGACAATCAGCACCATGCTTATGGATATGGACCAGCGATTCATCAGTGCCCACGGCTACGGAACAGTGGGGCACTATGCCGTGCTCTCCGTCACCGACACCGGGACAGGCATGGATGAAGCAGTTCGCCTGAGGATTTTCGAGCCATTCTACACGACGAAAGATGTCGGCAAAGGCACCGGCCTCGGTCTGTCCATAATCTACGGCATTGTCAAGCAGCACCATGGATTTATAACCTGCTACTCGGAACCCGGCTCAGGAACAACGTTCAATACCTATCTCCCCCTGCATGAGGGGACGGCCGAGCAGAAGACCAGGCAGGTCACCGACCAGCCTGCCGGCGGCGCGGAGACGATTTTGCTGGCCGAAGACGACGAAATGGTCCGGAATCTTACCAGAACAGTCCTGGAAGGGGCCGGTTACCGCGTCATCGAGGCCGTGAACGGCAGAAACGCCGTTCAGCAGTTCATGGACAACAGGAATGAAATTACCCTTCTTGTTCTGGATTTGATCATGCCCAGGATGAACGGCAGAGATGCGTATCATGAGATACGAGAGGTAAATCCCCATATACGGGCCATCTTCACCAGTGGTTATTCCGCTGACGTTGCAAACCTGCAGGAGCTTGCCGGAGATAGATCCGATTTTATCGCAAAACCAGCGCGACCGGTTGATCTCTTGAAAAAAGTGCGCGAGGTTTTAGACCGCTCGTAAATGAAAACGGCAAATCCCCAGTGCCCAGATTTGTCCGCGCCGGGGTGCCAGGACTAAAAAGAACGCCCCCTCCCTGGTATTTTTATACGCCATCAGCTTCCTGTCCCCTTTTTCCATCTGTTCACTATTTTACCAACTGTTCAATTTCCTCCACTCCGCATGTACCTTTTGGATATGCAACTAGTTGGCATCATTCATTTATACCGGTAAATAAAAATGGCATGCTTCTTGATGATTAATGAGCAGGAAGGAGGCATCCCATGGATACCAGATCGGTTCAGACAAGCATATTTCTAGATGCCTGCCAGGAAGTGGAAAACCTTGCCGCGGAATTGTACCACCTGCTGGCGGACCAGTTTCATACTGACCGAAAGACCGCCCTCGTATGGCAGAGGACAGCCTTGGACAACGAGAGAGCGCTCTCCTTGAAGGGTTCGGCGTGAGATTGGGTATCCAAAAGAAGCTTGCAGTGAGCTTAAGCACCTTTCTGTTGATTGTCTTCGGCTTCAGTTGCTGGGGCATTGTCTCATTTACAACACGGCTGTTGCGCGAAAACATCCAGAAACAGCAGTTCGCTATGACGGAATTGATCGCCCGCAGCGTCGATGACAAGCTGGGAACCTATCTGGAAACCATCGCGCAGCTCTCCTCAGCGGTTCCACCCGAGGCTTTCGAGAACCCCGGCAAGGCCCAGGCATTCCTTGATTCCCACCGTGACTTGAGAAGCATCTTCAATAACGGTATTATGTTGTTCGACAATAACCTCTCCCTCGTTGCCGAAAGCCCCTTTATCAAAGGGAGGCGGGGCATCAAGATAGAACGGCTGGAGCAATTCCTGAGAACCGTCGGGGAAAATAACTTTCCGGATATTTCCAATCCTTACATATCCCCCAAGACCAATGCTCCGGCCATCGTGATGGCAGTCCCGATCACCGACCGCAACAATCGTTCGCGAGGCTTCCTGATGGGGAGTATCAATCTGACCAGGGATTACTTCATCGAAGAGCTCATGAGCTACAACATCGGCAAGAAAGGTTACCTGTATCTCTTCAACACTGAACGTACCATGATCCTCCATCCTGACAAGAATCGCATCATGCGCCATGACATCCCTCCAGGGGCCAACAAACTCCTGGACAGAGCCATTGAGGGATTCGAAGGGAGCGGCGAAACGGTCAATACAAAAGGTGTCCCGCAGATAGCCTCCTTCAAGCGATTAAAAATGGTCGACTGGATCCTGGCCTCTGCCTATCCGCAGGAAGAGGCCTACGCACCGATCATACGTCTGCGCAACTATATTGTTGCCGCCGCTTCCCTGGTCACCCTCCTTTCTATCGTTTTGATCTGGCTGCTTACGAACAGGATAACCGCCAGCCTCGTCAGCTTCACCGGTCAGGTTCACCTCATCAGGGAGAACCCGGAGAGAAGCCACGAGATCCATATCGTGAGCAGTGACGAAGTCTCTCTTCTGGCCGACACCTTCAACGGCCTGATGCGCGAATTGGCACTGGCCCGCGATTCGCTTGATGAGATGACGCGCACCGATTATCTGACAGGTCTCTTTAATCGTCGGCATCTTGAAATGGAAGCGCCAAAACTCCTGGCCATTTCTGAACGGCAAATGGCCTCAACCGCCGTGCTCATGGTTGATATCGATTATTTCAAGCGTGTCAACGATACCTATGGTCACGAAGCCGGCGACGCGGTGTTGGTCCATCTCGCGAAGTTGCTGCTAAAGGCAGTCCGTCCCTACGACTTGGTGGTTCGCCACGGGGGCGAAGAGTTCCTGGTGCTTCTGCCCCTCAGCACGTGTCATGACGCCATGGCGGTCGCGGAGCGACTCAGACGCAGTATCCAGGATTCGCCGGTCACCTGCGACCATGAAAAGCTTTCCATAACAGTCAGTATAGGATTTTATGTGGTTGAGCAGATGCACGATCTTCAGGACGCCATCGCACGTGCGGATGCAGCGCTTTATGAGGCCAAAAACAGCGGCCGCAACCGTATCTGTCAGGCGCCGACTCATTAAGACGGTTTTGGGTAAGGTCATAATCAAAATGGATAACCTGGCACTGAAGACATTGCAAATACATGGACATCAGGGGCGGAGGTTAAAATGAAAAATACAATACTGCTGGTTGATGATGAAGCTAATGTTTTGTCGGCTTTGCAAAGAGCATTATTCGAAGAGCCATATGAAGTTTTGACCGCAACAAGCGGAGAGGATGGGCTAAAGCAACTCCTTGCAAATCGAGTGAAGGTAATCATCTCCGATGAGAGGATGCCGGGGATGGATGGTTCGGAATTCCTCTCATTGGTAAGGGAGAAGTATCCGGAAACGGTCAGGATCATGCTCACAGGGCATGCCAGTCTCGAATCGGCGATGAAGGCTGTGAACTGCGGCGAAATTTACCGTTTTTTCACTAAACCCTGGCAAGAACTGGATCTGAAAATGGCGATTTTTTCCGCTCTCGAAAAGTTTGACCTTGAGGCGGAAAATCGGCGGCTCTTGCGAACAATCAGACATCAGGCTGTAGAGATAAAGATGCTGGAGAGCCAGTTCCCCGGTATTTCCAGGCTGGATAAGGATAAATCGGGACATTTCGAGTTGCCCGAGATATCGGAGGATGAACTGGCCGGCATCATAGCTGAATGCGAGAAGAAGTACCGGTGACTTTCAGACATGCTTTCGAGCCAGGGAGTGGTGGCCGTGCTACAAAAACGACCAGCGGGAGATAGCGACAGAAAAGTATTTCACGACAAAGGAAAGATTCCTGTGAAAAACCAAGCATCCAATACTGTTCTTGTTATTGACGACTCCCCTTTAATTTGCAATATGGTTTGCTCCGCCATAGAACCTTTAGGGTATAAGGTCCTGACTGCGGTAGCGGGAATAGAGGCACTGAAGTTGCTTACCCACCATGGGGACCGAATTGACGTCGTAATTTCAGATGTGATGATGCCGGTTATCGGCGGTGTTGAACTGATGGGCATTATCCATGAAAAAGATCCGGACATGCCGGTCATATTGATGACGGCATATTCCAATATGGACATCGTTCTCACTGCGATCAAGAAACGGGCTTTCGACCTGATACTGAAACCCCTGGATGAATCCCTGCTGCGACAGGCGGTCGAAAAGGCGATGAAGCATCGGAATTTACTCTTCCTGGAAAAAAACTACCTGGAAACTCTCAAACAGACTGTTAAGGAAAAAACCAGTGAACTTGAAAATAAAATGGCAGAACTGGAAGAAACCAGAGCTGTTCAGACAGCCGAGCATGAGAAGCTGAAAAAGGTTTTCCTCAAGGTAGAGGAGATCAAGTTGGAGTGGGAGCGGACCATGGATTGCGTCGGCGACATGGTCCTCCTTATTGGCGGGGATGGGAAGATACGCCGCTGCAACAAGGCATTGCAGATTTTTACCGGCAAGCCTTATTCATCAATTCTCGATACAGATTGGCAGAAGCTCTTTCGCGCCCATTCTCTCCTTTCTACCAGTGAAGCTTTTACCAGCGGGTCAGAACTCCATCATGCCCCTAGCGGAAGCTGGTTCATTTTCACCACGTACCCTTTTATTTATGGCAATGAAACCACAAACCGCGGCACCGTTATCACTCTCCATGATACAACCGAGCTGAAAAAAACCATGGATGCCCTGGGAAAAGCCTACAAGGATCTTCAGACGACCCAGGCAAAAGTCCTTCAGAACGAAAAAATGGCCTCTATAGGTCAACTGGCAGCAGGAGTTGCCCATGAAATCAACAATCCCATTGGTTACGTTTCAAGCAATCTGAACACCCTGAACAAATATCTGGAGCGTCTTACCATTTTCATAACTTCACAGACTGAGATTGTTGGAAATGCCTCAGGACCCGAAGTGCAAAAGGAGCTGATCGACCTGCGTCAATCCCTGAAGGTTGACCATATCATCAAAGATATCGGCACACTGATCAATGAAAGCCTTGACGGCGCCAGCCGCGTGGGCAAAATAGTACAGGACCTGAATACCTTTTCGCGTACAGATAAGGGTGAAAGTTCTATCGTGGATGTCAAAGAGTGCCTTGAGAGTGCCGTCAACATTGTCTGGAACGAGCTTAAATATACAGTAACCATACACCGGGATTACGAGAGCATACCGCCGATAAAATGCTATCCCCAGCAACTCAACCAGGTCTTTATAAACCTGCTGGTCAACGCCGGACATGCAATTGAAGGTAAAGGGCATGTCACCATAATTACGCGAGCGTATAAAAGCTCAGCTTACATTTCCATTGCCGATACAGGAAAAGGTATCGCCCCGGAGCATATGAGTCGTATTTTCGAACCATTCTTTACGACCAAGGAAGTGGGGAAGGGAACGGGTCTTGGGCTCAGCATCAGTTACGATATCATAAAGAAGCATCTGGGTGAAATTACGGTGGAAAGTACAGTCGGCAAGGGGACAACCTTTACCATAAGGTTACCGCTGGGCGAACATGTTAAACAGGGAATGACGGCCTGCGACAGGTCTGTTATTGGGGACGGAACATGAATAATGCCGTGCTGTTTATCGATGATGAAGTAAATATCCTGAACTCAATAAAGAGGGTTTTTGCTGATCATGACTTCATCCTGCATACAGCCAGCAGCGCCCGGAAAGGTCTGGAAATTCTCAGCCGCAACGAGATTGCTGTTGTCATCACGGACAACAAAATGCCTGGCATGAATGGTCTTGATCTGCTTCGCCTGGCAAAAGTGATAACCCCGGACACAATACGGATAATGTTGACGGGACATGCCAGTCTCGACACCGCCATTGATGCGATTAATTCCGGGGAAGTTTTTCGTTTCGTGGTTAAGCCCTGGAATGACAAGGCACTGGAAGAGACCCTGGAAGATGCCCTCCAGCGTTACCATATTGTCAAACAACTGCAATATTGCGATGAATCGGTAATGCTTTCCATCGCCCAAACTATAGAACTGAAGGACTCTTACACCCGGGGGCATTGCGACAGAGTGGCAAATTACGCAATCATGATCAGTCGCGCTCTAGGTCTCCCGGAGGAGACAGTACAGGAAATTAAACACGGCAGCTGGTTGCATGACTGCGGCAAAATCGGCATTCCGGGAACTATCCTCAATAGCAGTGACAAACTCGATGCGTCCCAATACGAGATAGTCAAAAAGCATTGTCTCTGGGGTGCTGAGGTTGCAAGGCAGGCAAGACTTCCTTCCCGGATCATAAACATCATCCTCTATCATCATGAAAAATTCATGGGAGGGGGTTATCCGGCCGGTCTCAGCGGGAGCGAAATTCCCCTCGAAGCAAGAATCGTGGCGGTGGCCGATGCATATGATGCCTTAACCTCAAACCGTCCTTACCACAAGGCAATAGATCATGAGAAGGCGCAAAAAATTCTTGCCGAATCTCAAGGTACACATTTGGACCCGGATTTGGTAGCGTTGTTCTGCCAGTTGCTCTCTTCTATGGAGGATAGACTGAGCACCTTGCTTACAAGAAACACACTCTCACGAAAGTTGCTGACAACCGGAAGGTCCTGATAACTCCGCACCCCTTCCCGAGTCATGCAGCTGCGGAGCCAGCACCCACGCTTTCCAGCATCCAGCCCCACACCCTGCCGCATCGCAATTTACCAGCCTTGACATACCATCATGTTTTCTGTATAAATTCAAGTCGTCCTAACGACATGGGGGCACTACATGTTCATTTTCGCGAATTTGCTGAACGCTGTTGCCTATCTGCTCGACATCCTGCTCACTATCTATATGTATATTATCATTGCCCGGGCGATCATCTCCTGGGTCAATCCCGATCCCTACAATCCCATTGTTAAGTTTCTCTGCCAGGTCACGGAACCGGTACTGTACCGGGTGCGCCGCGTCCTGCCCGCCATGGGGGGGGTGGACCTCTCTCCCCTGCTTGTTCTGCTGGTCATCATCTTTCTGCAGAAATTCGTCGTCGGCTCCCTCTTTGACATCGTTCACCGCTTAAAATTCGGGTTCGGAGGATAACGTGAAAATAACTCCGCTTGACATCCAGCAGCAGCAGTTCAAGGGAAAAATGTTCGGCGGACTCGATTCGGAAGATGTGGACGCCTTTCTCCAGATGGTGTCCGGCGAGATGGAAGACCTTATCCGCGAGAACACCGACCTCAAGGAGCAGGCGCGCAGGGTTGCGGCGGACATGGACGACATGAAGCAGAAAGAGGGCGATCTGCGCGAAACCATGCTCGCCGCCCAGAAAATCACCGAAGAGATGAAGGCGAACTCCCAGAAGGAAGCCACCCTCCTCATCTCCGAGGCGGAACTCCAGGCGGAACGGATTCTGGTCGATGCGGACAAGAAGCTGGCCGAGCTGAAAAACCAGATACAGAACCTGCGGAGGGAAAAGCTGCAGTTCGAAACCGCCTTGAAGTCCCTTCTGGATACCCACTACAAGCTGCTCGCGCTGGATGAATAGGGATTCCGGCAAAACCTCGCTGAAAATCACCGAAACAGGGGAAGGGGTCACCTTCGCTGTTCACGTTCAGCCCCGGGCTTCCCGCAATGAACTTTGCGGTGTCCAGGGAGAAGAACTGAAGCTCCGCCTCACCTCGCCTCCGGTTGACGACGCCGCCAACAGGCTCTGCATCGAGTTTCTGGCCAAGCTTCTCGGCGTGGCGAAATCCAGTGTAACGATCATCGCCGGCGCCAGGTCGCGGCACAAGATCATCCGGGTACACAGTATTACCGGTGAGCGGGTCCTCTCGCTTCTTGAATAACTCAAATGGAGACTACGGAATGAAAGCCAAAGAGATCATGGTTACGGATTTTCCTGTCATACCGGTTCAGACCCCCGTCGAAGATGCGGTACGGATGCTGAGATCGAAGCACGACGAGAATCACCTGCATGCCTCCCCCGGCCTGATCGTGGTGAACGATAAGGGTGAACTGGCGGGGATCCTCTCCCCCCTGACTATCATCAGAGCGCTCCTCGACTTCGCCGCAGAGACAGGTAATTCTGCTTCCGCCGGGCACCCCCCGCTTGATGACCTGTGCGCCGGGATCAGGGGCAAAACAGTTGAGGATATCATGGACTGGCAGCCCATTTCAGTCACCGAAGACGCGCATATCCTGGACGTCGCCGACCTCTTCATCAAGCACAGGTTCCAGCGCATTCCCGTGGTCAAAGGCAAAAAAGTTTTGGGCATCATCTACCGCTCCCGACTCCTCTTCTGCATGACCCAGTGCTTCTGATGAACGGGCATGTCGTACGGGTATTGACAAACCGGAGGATAAACGAGTATAGTACAACCTGAACAACAATTCAGGAGGTTATAGATAAGATGCCGGTCTACGAATACCAATGCAACGCCTGCAGCAACAAATTCGAACTGCGCCAGAAATTCTCCGATCCGCCCGCAGAGGAATGTCCGAAATGTGGCGGAGAAGTCGTCAAGATGATCTCCAGCGCCGCTTTCTCCCTCAAGGGGGGTGGCTGGCACGCTGAAGGCTACAACAAGGGGAAGCAAGCCGATGCCGCCCCTGCCTGCCCGTCGGGGGGGAGCTGTGCCGGATGCCCTTCGGCTGCAGCCTAGATTCCGGGTTTCACGGCGAATTCCATCTGAGAACTCTATTCAATCCTCCTCCCGGAGGATTTTTTTTGTCCGGAAGTGCCCGAAATCGCTTTACAAACACCGGTGGGTTACCTATTATCTGATGGTATACTATTAAGATAGTTTCCATCCGGAAACTCCGGATGAGAAACTACTGGTTTACGATTCGGAAAGAGGTGACTTTTTGTCCTGGCAAGGAAATTAAGGGATTGCGCGGAGGCGTACGACCGTATGCCGCACACGTAAGCCCGCAGATTGACACCGCCAGGGCGGAAAAGCACCCTTCCCGGACGGAAACTAAGATAAGGGGTGGAAAATGGCGACTATCATTGACGGCAAAGCCATAGCAGCTAAAATACGCGGTGAGATCGCCGCAGAGGTAAAGAAGCTGGAGGCAAAGGGGATAAAGCCCGGCCTGGCCGTGGTGCTGGTGGGGGAAGATCCGGCCAGCAAGGTCTATGTCAGCATGAAGGAAAAGGCCTGCCAGGACGTGGGGATATTCTCGGACGAATACAAGCTGCACGCGGAGACGAGCGAAGTCGACCTGCTCGCCCTGATCGACAGGCTCAACAACGACCCGAGAATTCACGGCATCCTGGTGCAATTGCCCCTGCCCGGACAGATCGACACGGAAAAGGTTCTGGAAAGCATTTCGCCCATGAAGGATGTGGACGGCTTCCACCCGTGCAACGTCGGCCGCCTCGTGGTGGGCAAGCCGCTCTTCCGCCCCTGCACACCCTACGGAGTGATGGTGATGCTCAAGGAAGCCGGCGTAGAGTTGGCCGGCAAGGAAGTGGTGGTGGTCGGCCGTTCCAATATTGTCGGCAAGCCGGTTGCCTTCATGTGCCTCCAGCAGCATGCCACCGTCACCCTCTGCCACTCCCGTACCCGCGACCTGGCCGCCAAGGTCGGCATGGCGGATGTCCTGATCGCCGCCGTGGGCCAGCCGGAGATGATCAAGGGGGAGTGGATCAAGGAGGGCGCCGTAGTTATCGACGTCGGGGTAAACCGGGTCGGCGACAAAAAGCTGGTGGGAGACGTGGAGTTTGCCGCCGCCTGCGAACGCGCTTCGGCCATCACCCCCGTACCGGGCGGCGTAGGCCCCATGACCATAACCATGCTCCTCTTTAATACGGTGGAAGCGGCAAAAAGATCTCTGTAGGGGCAGGCTTTACGTCTGCCCTCAATTTGGGTACCCGCAAGGGGGCCCCTACATGAAGGCCCCATGATCATCAGCAAGCAAAAACCTGTCACCGAAATCCTCGCCGCCCTGGAAGGGAACGGCAAGGTCTTCCTGATCGGCTGCGCCAAATGCGCCACGGTCTGCAAGTCGGGGGGCGAGGAAGAAGTCTTTCAGATGCAGGAGATACTTGCCTCCTCCGGAAAAGAGATCACCGGCTCCATTGTCATCGACGAGGCATGCCACATGCTCAGGGCCGCCCGTGATCTGCGGGGCAGAAAGGAGATGGTCGAAGAGGCCGACGCGCTGTTGGTCCTGGCCTGCGGCGCCGGGGTCCAGTCCGTATCGGATGCGATCCCGAAAAAGACCGTTGCCGCCCTCGATACCCTGTTTCTCGGCAATATCCGCCGGTTCGGACAGTTCGAGCAGAAATGCTCGCTCTGCGGCGAATGCATCGTAACGGAAACCGCCGGCATCTGCCCGGCGACCATCTGTCCCAAAGGTCTCCTGAACGGCCCGTGCGGAGGGATGGCCGACGGCCGGTGCGAAACCGACGCGGAAGCGGAGTGCGCCTGGGTCCGGATCCATGAGCGCCTCACGGCTCAGGGGGGAGCGGAACGGCTCAAAAAGATCGTCCCTGCCAAGGATTTTTCCCGGGTGCTCAAACCGGGAAAACTGAAAGTCGACAAATGATCTCCAGGCTCCAGCAAAAACTCGACGCAGGCGAATTTGTCATCACTGCGGAGGTCTGCCCCCCCAAGGGGGCCGATTGCCGCGATTTTCTTGCCAAGGCCGGGGCGCTGCAGGGAATTGCCGACGCAGTCAATGTGACCGACAATCAGGGGGCCAATATGCGGATATCCCCCCTAGCCGCATCTGCCCTCCTGGTCCGGGAGGGTATAGAGCCGATCTTCCAGGTAACCTGCCGGGACAGGAACCGCATGGCGCTCCAGAGCGAACTGCTGGGGGCGGCAGCGATGGGGGTTCGCAACATCCTGGCGCTGACCGGCGACCATATCTCCTTCGGAGATCACCGGCAGGCGAAGCCGGTCTTCGATCTCGACTCCGTTCAGCTGCTCCAGGCCATAGCCGGACTGGCGGAAGGGAGGGACCTTGCGGGCAACCCGCTCCACGGCACGCCGGAATTTTATGCGGGCGCGGCCGCCGCGCCGGAAGCGGAGCCTTTCGGGCCAACCCTTATCAAGCTGGAAAAGAAAGCTGCTGCCGGAGCGCGCTTCTTCCAGACCCAGGCGTTCTTCGACCCGGAAAAACTCCTCGTCTTCCGTGAAGCGGTCCGCCCGCTCGGCGTTAAGGTGATAGCCGGCATTTTCCTGCTGAAATCGGCGAAAATGGCCCGCTTTGTCACCAATAACATTCCCGGGCTCCGGGTGCCCGACACCCTTGTCGCGGAACTGGAAACCGCCGCTGACCCCGTCGCGCAAGGGGTCGAGATCGCCCGCCGACTGGCTGGCCAGGCCAGGTCATGCTGCGACGGCATCCATATCATGGCTATGGGAAGAGAAGATCTGATACCGGAAATACTCAAGGAGATACGATAATGCAGGTAAAGAAAGCGGTCTTCCCCGTAGCGGGACTCGGCACGAGGTTTCTCCCGGCCACCAAGTCTTCACCAAAAGAGATGCTCCCCCTCATCGACAAACCCCTTGTCCAGTACGTGGTGGAGGAGGCGGTGGCTTCGGGCATCGAACAGATCCTGTTCGTCACCGGGCGGAGCAAACGGGCCATCGAGGACCACTTCGACATATCGTTCGAACTGGAGGCCCTTCTCTACGAAAAGGGAAAAGACGCAGAGCTCTCCCAGGTTCGGGACATCGCGGAAATGGTCAATATTTTTTACGTGCGCCAGAAACATGCGCTCGGGCTGGGCCACGCCATCCTCTGCGCCCGGGAATTCGTCGGTGACGAACCGTTCGCAGTGCTCCTCGGGGACGATATCATCGATGCAGGGAAACCGTGTCTCGGCCAGCTCCTGGAAGTCTACCGGAAATACCGGGGTACGGTCCTGGCGCTGGAACGGGTGCCGCTGGAAAACATCTCCTCGTACGGCTGCGTCAAGGCAAACACCATCTCCGACAAGGTGTTCGAGGTGTCCGACATGGTTGAGAAGCCGCAACCGGCCGACGCACCTTCGGACCTGGCCATCATCGGACGGTACGTGCTGACCCCCAGCATATTCCCTATCCTGGCAAAACAGGAACCGGGGAAAGGCGGCGAGATCCAGCTTACCGATGCGATACGTACACTCCTCAGGGATGAAGCGGTCTATGGCTGTCTGTTCGAGGGGATCCGCCACGATTGCGGCGACAAGCTCGGGTTCCTCAAGGCCACGGTGGATATGGCCTTGAAAAGGGAAGAGTTCAACGGGGAGTTCGAGCAGTTCCTCAGGAAACGGCTCGGTTGTGATAAAGATTAACTGTAGCCGCTGCCGGAAACGCGAATTTTTTGCAAGATCAACGCAGAGATTGCGAAAAAGTCGCGTTTCTTAATGCAGGGTCCCCCGGATCACTCCCCTCTCTATCCCGTAATGAAAAAATGCGATGAGGTTGAAATTCTCCTTGCCGTACGATTTTGGCAAAGGGCCGATTATTCCCACCGCTTTCAAGGTCCGCCTGACCTCGTCATCCAGTATCTTGCTGCCGGAGCTTTGCAGGAGCATCACCTTCTCGATCTCGCCATTCCTGTTGAAGGTTATCTTCACCGGGGTCACCCCTTCGATCCCCATGCGCGCAGCTTCGGGCGGATATCTCCATACCCCGTACACCGCCGCTTCAAAGCGGCTCAGAAAAGAACCCAACGTTATATCGTCGCTGTTGAGAAATTTCACCTCCCCTTCCGCCACTTCCTGACCGTATTTCTTGCGGTAACTCTCTTCCAGTCTGGCCAGTTTGTCAGCGCTCGGGAAGAGTTTGGAGATGTCCGGAGCCCCTTGTTCTTTCTGCCTGAAAAAATCTCCTGCCCTCGGTTTCTCTTGGAGCGACATCTCTCCCGGTTCAGCCTGCCGCCGGGGCGCCCCTCCAATCGTCGGCTCCTTGTGCGGGGGAGGAAGGGAAGCGACCTTATCCCGGTCCATTTCCCCTTTCGGAGCGGTTTCACGTAGAACGCGTTGCGTCGGCTCGTCGGGGCGCTTCCTGGCCGGTTTTTCCCTGCTGGGGGGGAGGTCCCGCAACTCCACCATGTAAGGCTCCGGGCGGAGGATTTCTTTTTTCTGGGGGAGAAAGATAATGATGGCAAAAATGGCCAGATGCAGCAGAACGGAAAGGACAACGAAGTAGAGAAAGATTTTTTCTATATATTTATCGGACATCAGGGTCTTGGCCGGCACATGAGTAAGGTTGTACGGATTATCGAATAACCCAGAATCATTGTAAGCCCGTGTCGGACAAAATGCAACCCGGAGTTTTAATTAGTGAAGGCCTGGTAGAGCACAGCGGCGCCGAATGCCAGGAACAGCCAGCCGGCAACTTTGTGCAGGGTGGGAAGTGAAATGAAGCGGAGAAGCTGGCGTCCTGCGAAAATGCCGACAAGCGACACCGCCCAGAGGGCCAGGGTGGATGCGGTGAAAACCGCGAGGGGAGAATCGTGCTGGGCCGCCAGGCTGGCGGTAACCAGCTGAGTCTTGTCACCGATCTCCGCCAGCAGGATCATGAAGAACGAAGTGGCGATCGGCCCCCTTATCTTGAAGCGCTTTTCCTCCTCTTGTTCCGCCTCTTCATCAAACTCCTTCGCCCGCAGGGTCGTGACGCCGAAGAACAAAAAAAGGAGCGCCGATGCAATCTTTATCCAGAAGAGGGGGAGAACGGTGAACAGGAAACTGCCAAGTAGCACCGCTGCCAGGTTGAGCAGGGTAAATGCGGCTGCGAGGCCGATGAACACGCGCTTCCATGGGTACCTCGCAGCCAGGGCCATGGCGGTCAACTGGGTCTTGTCACCCAGTTCGGCCAGGAAGATGATGCCGAAAGTGGTGAGAAATGTGGTGGTGTTCATAGGTCTCCCCGAGATGATTCCCGGATGGTAAAGGATTGGCGGGCAAAATGCAAGGCGGGAAACGCCCGCACTGGCGGGGTCCCGTCATCATGGCATTAAATATATTGACAGCGGGTGGGAAATTGCATAGTTTTTAGAGTTTACGGAATGTTCGCTTATTTCCCGGCAACCATGAGGTACCGTTACATGACGAACCGGACAGACATGTGGGTCGGCTTCGCCGTGATCATGACCATAATGTTCGCCCTCGACATGGGGGTGTTCAACCGGAAAAGCCACGAGATCAAGTTCCGCGAGGCCCTTGCCTGGACCCTGGTCTGGGTTTCCCTGGCGCTCGCCTTTAATGTGGGAATATATGTCTATCTGGGGCCGACCAAGGCCCTGGAGTTCTTCACCGGCTATCTTATCGAGGAATCGCTCTCCGTCGACAACCTGTTCGTTTTCATAATGATTTTTTCCTATTTTAACGTCGCCAGGGCGCACCAACCGAAAATTCTCAAGTGGGGCATACTGGGTGCCCTGGTGTTGAGGGGGATCTTCATCCTGGTTGGCATCGGTCTGATCGAACGGTTCCACTGGATGGTCTACATTTTCGGGGGATTACTGGTTTTCACCGGGATAAAGATGGCGTTCGGCAAAGAGGAAGAGATCACACCGGATAAAAACCTGCTGGTGCGGCTGGTCGGCCGCTTTTTTCCCGTCACTCACGGGACGCATGGCGACCGGTTTTTCATCCGGGAAAAAGGGAAAATCGCCGTCACTCCCCTGCTCCTGACCCTCCTCGTGGTGGAGTCGAGCGACGTGATCTTTGCCGTGGATTCCATTCCGGCAGTTCTCGCCGTAACGCGGGACCCCTTCATCGTCTACACCTCCAACGTCTTTGCCATCATGGGGCTCAGGTCTCTCTACTACCTCCTCGCCAATGTCATGGAAATGTTCGTCTACCTGAAGCTGGGGATTTCCTTCATCCTCGCCTTTGTCGGGGTAAAGATGCTCATGGCCGATATATTTCCGATCCCCATTCATTTCTCGCTGGGGGTTATTGTCGGGGTGCTGGCGATATCCATCGCCGCTTCCCTGACCTTCCCGAAGAAATAAAAAGGGCGACACCCCGGCCGCCCTTCATTCATCTCCCGTTCCGCCGCTACGCCACAACCTGCCTGGTTATCCGCACCCAGACGATGGCATTCTTCTTGACTTCTTCGCAGATAAAAACAAAACCGTCCACTTCGAGCCGTTCCCCCTTTTCCGGGAAGCGCCCCAGCCGGTGGAGGATCAGACCGGCCAGGGTGTCGTAGGGGATGTCATCTCCCAGGTTGATGCCGACGAGGTCTTCCAGGTCGGCTACGGACAGGAGAGCATCCACTATCAGGCTGCCGTCGGGCTGCTTCTGCACGCGGCGGGCTTCGCCGATATCATGCTCATCCTCGATCTCACCCACCAGTTCCTCCAGCAGGTCCTCGGTGGTCACCAGGCCGTTTATCCCTCCGTACTCATCCACGACCAGCGCCATGTGGATCCGTTTCCGCTGCATCTCCTTGAGGAGGTTACTGACCTTTTTCCCTTCCGGCACATAGAACGGAGGGCGTACAATGGCAGAAATATCGAAATCAGGCTCGGCCACCATACGGCCGAGAAAGTCCTTGCCGTGGATGAACCCGGCAATCTCTTCAATGCTGCCGCGGAAGACCGGATAACGGGAATATTCGTTCTCCAGGATGAAATGGAGCATCTCCTCGCGGGAAAGTTCCAGGTCGATGGCGGCCATCCTGGTGCGCGGCACCATCACTTCGCGGACGCTCGTATGGGTGAAATCGAAAATATTCTTGATGTACTCGTGCTCGCTGGCGCTGAACACGCCGCTTTCATGCCCCTCTGCGACGATGTGCTGGACCTCTTCCCGCGTGATGAACGCCCGCTCCTTCCCCTTGATCCCCATAAGCCTCAGGACCAGATTACATGAAAAAGTCAGCAGGGTTACGACGACGCTACCTCCCCGCTCCAGAAGGTGAATTGTCCTGGCGACCCTGAGCGCAACGGTGTCGGCATACTGCAGCCCGATGGTCTTGGGGACCAGTTCCCCGAATATCAGGATGAGGTAGGAAATCACGGCGACCATGATGCCGACGGAAATCGGCTCAGCAGCATGCCACACCAGTTCATAAGGGATCTTCAGCATCAGCGGCTTCAGGTGCTCGATCGCGATGATGCCGCCGACCGCCGATGCTGTAGCGCCCGTCACCGTCATGCCGATCTGGACGATGGCGAGGAGGCGGGGGGGGTCTTTCTGCTGCTCTTCCACGATCTTCGCCCGTTCGTCCCCTTCCGCCACCAGCTGGGCCACCTTGCTCTTCCTGATGGAAATGATGGCAAACTCGGAACAGGCAAAGAAACCGTTCAGCAGGATGAGAATGGCTATGGAGATGATTTCCAGGAAAGCCGTGTCCAAATAGTTCCTCCTTAAAAACCAGTGAACAGTGAATAGTGAGATTCACCTTTCACTGCCTTTCATTTTCCCTGTAAAAGCCCGTTTTGTCAACCATTGATAGGCAAGGGCCAGTTGAGAGTTTCGGGTTTCGGGTTTCAGGTCCCAGGATTTAACTCTCAACTCTCAACTCTAAACTCTCAACTTTCTTTCAGAGGCTTGACAAACATCCCCTCCCCTGCTATATGAGGTTATCAAAAGACAACTAAAGGAGTTGCCCATGAAAGAGATCACCCCGCGGCAGAAAAAGGTACTCGATTTCATCGCCGATCACCTGGAACGGCACGGCTACCCCCCCACCCTGCGGGAGATCGGCGGGTACCTCGGGGTCAGCGGCACCCTGGGGGTAATGAAACACCTGGACGCCCTGGAGCGGAAAGGGTTCATCCGCAAGACCTCCGGCAGTTCACGGGGGATTGCCCTGACCGGCGCGGCCACCGGCGCCGTCGCGCTCCCCATACTGGGGACCGTACGGGCCGGGGCGCTCAACCTTGCCGTTGAGGAGATCGAGGGGTATTTCACCATTGATCTCGCCCGACTGCCGGCGGAGGATGCCTTTTTTCTCAGGGTGAAGGGGGACTCCATGATCAAAGCAGCCATCCTCGACGGTGACCTCGCCCTCGTGCGCCCCCAGGCAACGGCGCACAACCGGGACATCGTCGTCGCCATGATCGACGACGAGGCCACCCTGAAGCGTTTTTACCGGAAGAGGGATCATATCCGTCTCCAGCCGGAGAACCCCAGGATGGAGCCGATCATCGTCCGGAAGGGAGAGGGGGTGGTGGCCATCGTCGGGAAAGTGGTGGGTATTTATCGAGAACTGGAATGACCGGGGACCTCACGGAAATATAAGTATTCGGGACGCGTTTCACCTGAACCAGAGTTTGATAACGCTATGCAAAAAATACGGGAAGACATACGCGTGGCCGTGATCTTCGGCCCGGGGAGCAGCATCCGGCCGGTCTGGTTCGACTGGTGCAGGCGCAAATACACGGTAGAGGAGGTCACCTACTCGTGGCAGGAACGGCAGGGGGAAGCGACCCTCGTCCACTTCGCCGTCTCCGACGGCGTCAGCCTCTTCGAACTGACCTACAACGCCGCCAGCCGGATCTGGTCGCTGGCAGCCGTGGAAGCGGACCGGCAATGAATGACCGCACCATCCACCAGAAAGCCTGCCAGCTTCACCCGCTATTCCAGGCCTTTTCGACGATGTGAGATGAACCTCTCCCCCGCTTCCCATATCTTCCAGACAATCAAGCCGCACGCAGCTCCCACTATCCCCCCCACCGCCACGTCGAGGGGATAATGCGCTCCCACGTAAATCCTCGACCAGGCGACGAGAACCGCACACGTGAAAAGGGGCGCTTTCCATCGCAGGCTCCTGCCGTACCCCAGAACGAACGCGGTCATGAAGGAGAAGACGGCATGCCCGGAGGGGAGGGAGAACGATCTGCTGACGTGCCCCAGGACCCTTACGCCCTCCAGACCGATGGCCGCAACGGGGCGCGGGACATGGAAAAAGTCCTTGAGAAGCGCCTCGACCCCCAGGGATAAGATAGTGGCGGCTGCATAGACCGCCAGGTACCGTGCCGGCATGAGCCGTTTGTCCACGGCATACAGTATGGCCAGCAGCAGAAGATAGGGATAGACAAGCTGTGAACCGCCGAGAAAGGTTATGCCCGGCATGACGACGTCAAGAAACGGCAGCGCCGCATGGTTGACGGCCAGGAACAGCTTATGGTTGAAGCTGCCGCTGCCGTAGAAAAGCTGGTAGAGTTGTGCGCCTGTCATGGGATAGGTATCCTCTTCAGATCCCGGGCTGGACCGGGACCATATTCTACGGCTTCCGTCAACTGCCCCGCGGGACTCTATTTTAGAATTGACTTCCGCCTGTCAGTTCATCTATGTTCGTTTCAACCCATGGAAGCGCGTCGGTCGCTGGTGGGCCGCCCGGTCTTCAAAACCGGTGGGGGGGATGAGAAATCTCCCCGGTGGGTTCGATTCCCATGCGCTTCCGCCATTTTCCCAGTACCGCGGGCATCTTTTCGTTTTTGCCAGCTTCTGACTTTCGCTCAAATCGCCCATGCGGTCAACTAAAAAGGCTCCCGACACATTGCATTGTCGGGAGCCTCTTGAACTTTGGATGATCTTCTTCACGTCTCACCCATCACGAATTACAAGATTCCTTTCATCTATAGGCCGGTTCCGGCATGGGCAGCAGCTGTCGCGCGTCGGCCTTCCGCCTGGCGGCATAGGCCTTTTCCAGGGCCAGCGCTGCCTCATTTTTCTCACAGAAGGAACGGGGGTCAAAGGTATGGCCTGCTGCCAGTCGCTCTTCCTCTTTTTTCAGGCGTTTGTAGGCATACCGGCCGATAAGCGGGGCAACCAGGCGCGTCTTCCAGCCGAATTCGGCGTACATATCCGCAAGAAGATTTCCCGCCCTTTCCCGGAGTCGCGGATCATGGTGATAATACTTTGTCATGGCCCAGACGGCACCGGCATAGGTGGAACGGAGCGGTGCGGCCTCCCAGGCGATACGGGCCCGAACCCGTCGGGAATGGTGCGTGCGCATCTGCCAACCGTTCAGGAGAACTCGGATCAGGCGGAGCAGGCTGGGGCCGTTGACCTCGAAGTCCTGTCGGAAGGCATCAAGCAGGTAGTTCTCTTCCTCACCGCTTTCAATATGGGGATGGCGGTAGTTGAAGCGATACTGGCCATGGGCATCGGCAAAGGAGAATTGGGACTCGGGAAGCAGATTCCCCTCCCTCTGGTGCTTTTCATAGAGGGGTGTCCCGGGAATCGGCGTATAGAGCATGAACTGGTGAAAGACCGTATCATGGCGGACGGCATACGCAATGGTCGCCCCCATTTCTTCCGGCCGGTGATCTTCGAGGCCAAGAATGGATGACCCGAGGACCCGGATGCCGTTTGCCTGCAGATGCTGTACAAGGCCGAGCGTATCGACACCCTTGAGCTTGTCGTAGGCGCTCTCCTCTCCTTCAAGGCCCATCCAGACAAAACCGATTCCGAGCCCCATCAACTGATCCATGGTGTAGGATTTTAGCACCCGGGCCGAGCTGAATACGGAGAGTGCCCAACTCTTGCCATGGGCCTCCATCAGTTCCAGGAGCCGAAGCGCCCTTTTCCGGTGCAGGAGGAAATTCTCGTCGAGGACAAAAAAGGAGTTCACCTTCAGCTTTTGTTCGATCTCGCACATGACGGCAAAGAGTTCATCGCCCGTCTCAAAAAAATTGACAAACTGCCCTTTCCCGCCGAACAGGGCGGATGTCGAGCAGAAGTTACACCCCAGGGGACAGCCGACGGAGGGGATCAGGATCGCCGCCGTCCGGTCGGGACTGTCGCCAATATCCATACCCATGGTTCTGGTACCGAAACTCGCAAGGGCCATGGGGTGCTTGATCGGCGTCCGGTCATTCTGGCCGAGGTAACGCTGAAACCAGCGGATACCCTCGCCGCGGACGATGAGGTCCGCATCAATCATCTGATCGAGCCCCTCCTTGTTGGCGATATGCCCGCCGACGATAATCGTCGCCCCCGGCTGATACTGGCGGATCAGTTCGCACATCTTTGCCACTTTGCCGACATTGGCAATGATCCCGCTGATGCCGATGACGTCGTAGCTCTGCCTGCGGATTTCTTCACTGAAGCGCTCCAGGGTGGGGAAATCGAGGAGCGTGCAGGGGGCATCGATATTGTCCTGAATCATCATCAGCCCGAAGGAGCGGTGAAACATCCGGAGCGAGAACCCCCCCTGGAGGCGGGTGACCTGATTCTGGTACAGCTCCATCGGGTTGATTTTGCGACTTCCGTACTCATCGTCCTGGCTGTAAGGACCGAAGACACTTGACAGAAGGACACGGGCGCCGGTTGCCAGAGGATGGAGGGGGTGATTAACGGGGGGGTGGTGCGGCATGTTATTCTCCTAGGGCGTTGTGCAACTTTGTTATATTCATTGTAGAGGAACGCTCCGGAAATGGGTGGCCTAAATTGCTGTATTACAATACTATTACAATAGACGAATCCGCTCAGCCCATCACCGGTATCCCCGCTTCTTCGAGTTCGGTGATGCCGAAAGCTACAGCAAGGGATTGGAGCGACTTAGGGATGAGCTCGGGAAGGACCAGTCTCCAGTCCCGGAATTCGTGCCCTTTCTACGTGGCAACCAACCGGAAAATCTGTTAACCTGGTGCAGCAGCTGGATGAAGCTGGAGGAGCTTACCATGCGCAGCAGTTGTAAAAATACGATTCTGCCCCGTTTTGCGGCGGGCACGGTCCCGCTTGCCGGGCTTTTCGCTGTCCTGCTGCTTGGCGGCTGCGCCGGCCCATCGGGACTGACTGCCTACCGGCAGGGAGACTATGCCGGGGCGCTCCGGGAGTTCCAGGCCGAAGGGGCTCCTGCGGGAGACTTTGCTGTCGGCGTCATGGCATACAAGGGGGAGGGGGTGGCGCGCGACCCCGGTGCGGCGGCCGATTGGTTTCGTCGGGCCGCCGGGCAGGGGCATGCCGCTGCCCAGTACAACCTGGGGCTCCTCTACCTGAAGGGGAATGGGGTGGAAAAGGACCGCCGGGAGGCGGCGCGCTGGTTTCGGCTGGCCGCCGAGCAGGGGTATGCCAAAGCCCAGCTCAACCTGGGGCTCATGTGCGCCCAGGGGGACGGGGTGGCGAAGGACTTGCCGGAGGCGGCGCGCTGGATCCGGCTGGCTGCCGAGCAGGGGTATGCCAAGGCCCAGATCTTTCTCGGCGGGATGTACGCCAGCGGCGAGGGGGTGGCGAAGGACCGCCGGGAAGCGGCGCGCTGGTTCCGTATGGCCGCCGTTGCGGGAAACGCCGAGGCCCAGGTCTACCTGGGAGTCATGTATGCCCGGGGGGACGGGGTGGCGAAGGACCGGGACGAGGCGGTCAGCTGGCTGCGCAAGGCCGCCGCGCAGGGCTCCTCCCGGGCGCAGGAGTACCTGGAGCGGTTGGGCGCGAGCAGGTAAGAAGGCTGATAGCTACAAGGATGAAGTATGAAATGAAAACCCTGAGCAAAGATGATAGCGATTTGCGGCAATGGACGAAGGAACACCGAAAGGCAGGTCATCATGGCACAACCCTGGAAAACGATCGAAAGCATTCCCACCGACGAAGGAATGCTCGAACTGCGTCAGCGCGGCGAGCGGGACTTTCTGATCATGATCGGCTCCCAGGTGCTTATGAACAGTCTGGCAAACCGTTCCGAGGTTGTGCTCGGGCAACTCGGCTGCGGCCGCCTGAAGGAGAGTAAAAGCCCGCGGGTACTGGTGGGTGGTCTTGGCATGGGCTTTACGCTCAAGGCGGTCCTTGACAGCCTCCCCCCTGCGTCCCAGGTTGTCGTAGCCGAACTGAACCCGATCGTCCTCGAATGGTGCAAGGGCCCCCTGGCCGCTCTCACAGAAAATGTCGTCAACGATCCGCGGGTAACCGTGGAGATCGGTGACGTTGCCCGCCGGATTCGCTTGAGCGCCGTGAACGGTGGTGAGTCGCGCTTCGACGCCATCATCCTCGACCTGTACCGCGGACCCCACGCAAAAACAGACCAGAGAGATGACCCGCTTTACGGCAGCCGGGCCATCGAGAATATGCGGGCCGCCCTCAAGCCTTGCGGGGTAGTGGCTGTGTGGGGAGAAAATTATGATGAGGGTTTCGACAAGCGCCTGCGGAGTGCCGGCTTCACGGTGACCACCGACCGTCCCGGTCGGGGCGGTCTCCGTCATGTGGTTTTTCTGGCCCACCTGAAACAATCAAAAAAGACAGGGAAACACGCCTCCTGAGGGGCATGAGGGAATTAGCAGGGTCAGACACCCATCATTCATTTTTCAGACTCCAGAAAAACTCCGCTCCAGCCCGCGCCAGGCGCGCCTTCCTGACTTCTATCAATTTAGTGCAATGCTTCAAACATCATATTTACTTCACCCTCTCGCTCTTTTTCCTAACCGGTTGATTTCCCCGATTAATCCTGTATAATGCCGACAACTCCAGGCAATGTATATTATCAGGCAAAAACGGAAGGAAAGGTAGTTTATGAGGCATCACTATGAAATTACTTAATGCTGTTCGGCTGTCGGTATTGATTTTATCTTTCTCCATTCTCTGTGGATGCGGCACGCTGCCTAACGGGAAGAGATGGGGAGAAGAAGCAACGATTTCTCCCGGTTGGGATAAGGTGGGTACAGCAGCTTACAATTCGCTGGTGTCACCTTTGACATGGGTGCCCGTTGCTGGTGCAGCTATCATGCAAATAGACAACTGGGATCATAAAATTTCCAGATGGGCCTCTGACAAGACACCCATTTTCGGTTCCCAGGAAAACGCAAACAGCTGGAGTAATCATCTGCTGTACATATCGGGAGCCGTATACGGGACTACCGCACTGCTTACCCCGAGCGGAGGGCAGAAAGGTGAATGGGTCACCGATAAGATCAAGGGATTTATTGTCGGCGGCGCTGCATTAGGTCTGTCGGAGGGGGTTGTTGAAATACTCAAGCCGGCAACAAACAGGGATAGACCTGATGGAGACCACTACAGCTTTCCCTCTGGTCATGCTACACTGGCAGCATCATTTTCCACCCTTGCGGCAAAAAATATTGACACAATGCAACTCCCCAGGTCGGCGGAAATTGCGTCCGATATCGGTCTTGGTCTCCTTGCTACAGGCACTGCATGGGCACGGGTGGAAGCGAAAAAGCATTATCCGTCAGATGTACTGGCAGGAATGGCCATTGGACATTTTTTTAGCGCATTTGTAAATGATGCTTTTCTCGGCCTTGATAATTCACGCGGTGTTGCTCCAGATGCCGAAATTTCCAAAAAAGGATTTTTTGTGAGCGTTAAAGGGAATTTTTAAGGTTATTTTGCACGGGGCAGTGGGTCAGGATTGACATTTAAACATTCCCTCCCACTATTCGGGACGGATTAAGGATTTGCAGAGGGTTTGTTTTTAAAGAAATTAAGGTGTTCAGGATGGATACATTCCAAATGCGGATAAATCAAGGTGAAATGCAAATGGGCACTTTTCAGGGTTTTCTGCCAGACACCAATAACGATTATCTTTATAGACAACTTGGCGTTTGTCGCAAATATGTAGATCAGGGGCAACCATGAATATATTTTAACAAAATATTTCTTGAATGCAACAGGGGAATTCATGGAGGTGGGAAATTATAACAGTCAAATTTTATAATAAAAGATTTATCGAACAGCACTTTTTCTTTTCCAACTTTCGGGGGATAAAGGGGTTCGATTAATATTAAGAGTTGCAGCCGATCATTACAGGTCGGCTATTTTATTTCCTCTTTAATGAGGTAAACTTTCTTTACAATGTAAACTTAGTTTACATTCCCCGCAAACCCCTACCATTCAAGCCATTACACATAACATGCCTTCCACTATGTAAACTTTGTTTACCTGCCAGCAAAGCCAAAATACAGGGCAACTAGCTGAGTTTAAATGATTATTGCCCTTGGCATGGATTGTGAAATTGCACATCATGTATACGCACAAATCTAAGGAAGGTTATCATGGAAAACTCCGATGAAGTATCCAAGAAAACCGAGTGCAAACCATACAATTCAATGGGAACAATGTGGATATGCAACCTGATCATAAATCATAATTGTCCATTTGCATTAAGCTTAGGATATGTCTTCTATTGCAATAATAGAAGTCTGCATAGGCAATATTTCGATTAAATATCAATTGAGAGTGCATTATGCATTTATTACACAATCTCCCCGATCCCACAAAATGTAAGACCTTACACGTATTCGCCGATTATTGGGAATGCCAGATTGACCATGCTAAATCATGTCCTCATTCATTACCATTAAGAGGATGTTTTTATTGTCAACACCCTGAATGCTGGAGTTTTGCACTGGAATTTTAGATAAAGGATAAACCATGACATGTGAACATGTGAATACCTGCTCTTTTATCCAGCATATGAGCAAGAAAGTGCCTTTTACCATTAACATGGTAAAAATAAAATATTGCGAGTTCAATAAAAACAGGTGTGCCAGATATGGATTGCTACGAGTTTTTAAGATGGAAAAGATTCCTGATGACTTGTGGCCAAGCGATGATATGAAAGCGTTGGAATTATCGGAATTGAAGTTAAATGAGGCGCGTAAAAAGCTTTACGGATGCAGCAGAGAGGAAATACCTGTTTGATCTGCATCATCTTTGGGACTAAACGCAAAAGAAATCCGATAACCAGAGAAAATTGCAGGGTCAGCCCCTGACACGAGACATTACCCTGCTCTCAATCGCCTGGCTTCAACGTCTTCCCCAGCCAGCCACAGATCCCCAATAAATAAAAGCCCTGCCGAATATGTCGGCAGGGCTTTCCCCTTATTTCTCTGGACGCGACCCGGTCGTTTACATTTTCCGTAGCCACCCCCGCTGGTTTTCTTCGCCCCAAGTCGGACTGAAGGAGCAACAATTATCTGGGTTATAAAGTGTCAGACCATACTTTTGACAGATTCGTTTTAATCCTCTGTTTTGAAAAAAAGTGCCGGTCAGACGCTATTATGTGAAACTAATTGTTGTATTTCATTATCAGAACCCCTGCGAATCCCAAAGAAAGAACCACAGCTGCGCACCAAACTATCGTTACTGCATTAAAAACTACCATCTTGAAACCTCCCGCCTCTCGGCATGTAGTAAGCACCCAACTCCCTACGCGATTGCATCATTAATTACCCTACTCTTTCGCTGGACTAATAGATAGGTAATAATCATCTAGAGGTCATGCCGGGTTGGACCACGCTAATCTGCTGAATTATAAGCGAAAAAATCTGGACGCAACCCGGTAGTTTTATGTATGCTGTAGACACGGCTCCTGGTTTTCTTCGCCCCAAGTCTGACTGAAGGAGTAACAATTACCGTGGTTTCTCGTTTTCCCGCGCTTTTTACCAAGTTGACTTCTTATGCCGCCGCAGGTCTTTTCCTGCTCTTGACCCTCATCCCATCGGCCCGGGGCCAGGAAACGATCGCCGTATACCCCCCCCTGCCGTCCGGTTATACCTCCATTAAGATCTTTGACCGGGAAGGGCGGTCTGTCGGCCGGATCCTGCCGGAGGTGAGGTACTGGACCCCCATTGACCGCATTCCCGTTTTCCTGCAGAAGGCGGTGGTGGCCGTTGAAGACGCCCGCTTTTATGAGCATGGCGGCATCGATATCCGCGGCATCGCCCGGGCGCTGGTGAAGGATGTGGTCAAAGGGAAACTGGCCGAGGGGGGATCGACGATCACCCAGCAGCTGATCAAGAACAAGTATTTATCAGGGGAAAAGACTATTGACCGGAAGCTCAAGGAAGGCCTCATGGCCGTGGAGTTTGAGAAGAAGTACACCAAGAAGCAGATTCTGGAGATGTATATTAACGAAATCTATTACGGCAATGGGGCCTGGGGGATTGCCCAGGCTAGCCGGCTCTATTTTGACAAAAACCCGGAGGAGTTGACCGATGCGGAATCTGCCCTGCTGGCCGGAGTGCCGAAAAACCCCGGCCGCTACAATCCCTGGGGAGTCTCGGCCAGGGTCGTGGGGCGGAGGGACGTGGTCCTGAAGAGGATGGTGGAACTCAAGACCATCACTCCCCGGCAGAATAAGAAACTGCGAGCCGAGCGTGTTACCGTTAGTCAACCCGGGCAGGCCCACTATTACCTGGCCCATATCAAGAGCAAACTGATCGAGCGGTATGGTAAGGAGATCATCGAACAGGGGGGGCTGGAAGTAACTACGGCCATGGATCTGAACCTGCAAAAGCTGGCTGAAAAGACCGTGCGCGACGGGGTCAAACGGATTTCTCCCGAGCTTCAGGGCGCACTGGTGAGCCTGGATCTTGCTTCCGGGGATCTGTTGGCGGCAGTCGGGGGGGTCGATTTCAGCACAAGTCGCTATGACCGCGCTTTTCTTGCCCGGCGTCAGCCCGGCTCGGCCATCAAGCCGCTGATCTATGCCGCGGCCCTGGAAAAGGGGTTTACTGCCGGCAGTATCTGGGATGATACGCCGGTCGCCTACAATCGGGGGAGTAATGAAACCTGGAAACCGCTGAACTACGGCAGGGAACAGTACGGGGCGCTCTCCCTCAGGCAGGCACTGGCATACTCCAGCAATGTCATTGCGGTAAAACTGCTGGAGGCGATCGGGGTCCCGTATTTTGTCGATTTTGCCGGCAAGCTGGGGCTATCCTTACGCGCGAACAATGATCTCTCCCTGGCCCTCGGGACCGAAGAGGTCACCCTGCATGACCTGGTACAGGCTTACACACCCCTGGCCAACGGGGGGCTCAGGGCCGAATCGAGGACCATTGTCCGCATTTTTGACCGCAAACGTAATACCTGGGCGGAAAACCCTCCGGCCGCCACCCCGGTCCTTTCCCCGGCTGCCGCCTTTGTTACGACCCGGATGCTGAAAGACGTCATGGTGTACGGTACCGCCAAGTCACTCAAGGCATTCAGCCGGGAGCGGCCGTCCGCAGGGAAGACCGGCACCACCGATGACTATCGGGATGCCTGGTTTATTGGCTACACCCCGCAGGTGATAACCGGCATCTGGGTAGGATATGACAAGCCGAAGCCGGGGGGGAAAGGCTTCACCGGCGGGTCTGTCTGTGCGCCCCTATGGGAGCGGTTCATGCGCCCGGCTTTGGCAGCCAGACCGGTCGTCGATTTCCCGAAACCGGATACGATAGTTACCGTTACCATCGACCCGACGACAGGCTTCCGGGCGAATGCGGACTGTCCGCAAAAGCTGGACGAGTTCTATATCGCGGGGACCGAGCCGAACGGTAACTGTCCCCGGCACGGCGGAACTCCCCTCAATCCGGTAACGGTACCGCCACCGCTGCCGAATACAGACAGGGAGCAGACGGAGATGGACCCGGCGGACGTTGTTGATTAATTCTATTTTGGTGCGTCCCCGATTGATACGATCTGCCTTAAGAAGCCTGTATAATGCAAAAACGGACCATTGACGGTGGTCCGTTTTTCCTTCCCTCTCTCTGTTGCCTTTCTTCTGCCTTCACTCATGGTGCGGTTAATGTTTAACGGTGGAGGGGAATTCACACCACCGATGCTGGATCGCCTTGAGTCCGAACGTTAAATCGAAAACCTCATATACTGCACTCAGGCCCACAAGCGCATAAATCAGCCGACAAAACGCGCTGGCTTCACCAAAGATCGTAGCGACCAGGTTGAAATTAAAGAATCCAACAAGGCCCCAGTTAAGGCCTCCTATGAGGAGTAATACTGCTACTATGACGTCTAATACTTTCATAAAGCCACCTCCCTACCCGTAATCGAAGGCTGTCAGGCATCAGAGGGGAAGTAACGATGTTTATTCTTCCTATGTTAATATTATACTCCTGTTAGCCAATGAAAGCCATAGGGTACAGATGCAGTTCACCAGGCAGTTATCGGTGGCTTCCTGTATCTCTACGTTGTTTGATCGTTACCGGCAAATCCGCGTGGGGGACACGCTGTCCGCAGTTGACCACCCTAACCGGGGAGCTTTACCGCAAGCACATCGACCTTCTCGATGACTGGCGAGCTGGACAAAAGCTCGGGAGCTTTAGCCATCAATGCAGCTGCGACCTGACCGGACAGGTGTGCCTGCCGGCCCGCCTCGTCGGGGAAAGCGTCGAAGATGCCGAATGTGGACGGTCCCAGGCGAATCGCAAACCACGCCACGGTCGCGGGTTCCTTCTGGACCACTGCCAAGCCTCCGCGGAGGAGCTCTTCGACCTCCTGCTCTTTTCCCGGTTTTGCCTCCAGCCGTACAAACAACGCTACATGAACCATGACTTCCTCCTTTTATTCCTTTGTTAAACAGAATGAAATCTTACGGCTTGTAATACATGAGCTGCCGTGCGAATGGGGCGACGCGGAAGACCAGTTCCTCCTGCTCCTCTTTCGACATAGGCGCGAATGACCGGGCGAAGCGAACGTTCTCCTCCATCTGCAGCAGGTCGTCGCAGCCAATGACGATGGTGCTGACCGGTTGGGAGAGGGCGAAGCGAAGGAACGGAGCCATCCCTGAGCAGCCGGGGAGCCGGGCGGCGAGGCCGCGCAGGTAAACCTTCATCCCCACGATCCCCATCTCTCTCTCCCGCGCCAGGGGAATCACTTCTTCGATGAAGTTCTGGTGGGCCGGCTCGGCGGGGTTGACCGGAAGGAGCACCGTGTCGAAGGGGAACCGCTCGATGCAGGCGCGGATGATGGCGGGGTCGTGGTGGCCGGTGACGCCTATGAAGCGCACGAGACCCTTTCCCCTGGCCTCGACAAACGCTTCGATGGCGCCGCCGGGACCGAATATCTCCTCGATCTCCTCCCCGGTGCGGACATCATGCACCTGCCA
Organism: Geobacteraceae bacterium; assembly: GCA_041481895.1. Lineage (GTDB taxonomy): Bacteria > Desulfobacterota > Desulfuromonadia > Geobacterales > Geobacteraceae > JAMPXD01. The sequence goes on from JBGPCQ010000002.1 coordinate 38,373, forward strand.
GAGGTCGAGGTGGTCGGTCTTCATGGAGCGGAGGGTCTCGTGGAGGTGGGCCAGAGCGCCGGCCTTGTCGCGGGCGTGGGACTTGCTGGTGAGAAAGACCTCGCTTCTCCGTTCACGCAGGGCCTTGCCGTAGTAGCCCTCGCTCCCGTCGTAGGCCCGCGCCGACTCGCAGTAGGTAATGCCCAGGTCGAGGGCGCGGTTGATCAGGTCATACGCCTCCCGCTCATAGCCGTGGGTGCGGAGAACCCCCTCACCGCCGAGACCGAGGATGGTCACCTCCACTCCTGTCCTGCCGAGTTGCCGTTTCGGGATGCTCATGGCGGTGGGTCGTTCCTGCCGATCCGACAGGTCCCGTCCCGGCAGGCGGCACCTGTTTTCGGCAGATACTTTCTGATTCTGGCGAAGCTTCGATAGGCAAGGCGCGCCAGAAGATTGACACCGGGAACGGTGACGAGCCAGCCAAGTACACCGTACAGGGTCGACGCAGGAAACGCCCGCCAGATGGCCCTGAACGCCTCAACTCCGCGGTAGACTGCACCACTCTGGTCGATGGCGTGCATCTCGTACATGAATTCAGGAAGGGTAATCCCGTAAGGGGTCGGGTCGAAGTCCGGGAGACTGATATCCACGAATATAAGACGGCCGCCCTGCTCCTTGTGGCGGTACACGCCCATCTCCTTGGCGCATACCGAACATGACCCGTCGTAAAAAACCTTCAGCGGAAACTCAGGGCTGGCCGGCATGCTATCCTCCATTCCGTTTATTACCTGGTGTCGACAACGTGCCAGGACCATTGCCGCTCTTAACATTGATTGTATAGTGCCAGGAAACAAATGCAAGGTACTGCCGCCTGCCATCGCCCGTTGATTTCATCAGTGGAATCCTCGGGAAGATACATGGGTCGGAGAAATTTCTCGTCAGGTTTCCAGGATGCTAAAATGAAGAGCTCATTTCACCTCCACATTCCGTATCCCGCTCGGCCGCCAAGCCGGTGATATCACATGGCTCCCCTTCTCCTTCTCGTCCAGCAGGCTCCCGAAGGTCATGGTAAAATCGCCGTACCGGTCGTTCACCTCGTCCATGGTACCGACCATGAGGGCCTTTTTCCTTTCTTCCGGGAAAAGGGGGAGCTGGTTGCTCTCATAGCGCAGATTGCTGATCCTGACCCCGAGAAGCCGCACCGGCTGCATCAGCACGATGCTGTCGAGGATAGCCACCGCCGCCCGGTAAATCTCCTCGCTGTCGTTGATGTAGTGCGTCAGCGTTTCCTGTTTCCCCGCCCAGGTGTCGAAATCGGCGTAGCGGATCGACAACGTGACCGTCTTCCCCCAGACGTTGTATCGCCGCGCCCGCCGACCGACCATTTCCGAAAGCTGCAAGAGATGCTTCAGGATCTCCCTTCTCTCCTCAATGTCCCGCTCCAGGGTCATGCTGTGGCCGACCGATTTGACCGGGTCGCTCTCTTCCACGGGAATGACGGGAGAGTTGTCAATTCCCCGCCCCATCCGGCTCAACTGTTCTCCGATGATCCCGAACCTCCTTTTCAGGGTGCTGACCGGAAATCGCCCCAAATCGCCGCAGGTCACGATGCCGTACAGGGCCAGCTGCCGCGCCGTCTTGCCCCCCACCCCGCAGAGGTCTTTCGCCGGTATCCGTTCCAATACCTCTGCCACCTTTTCCGGCTTGATGACGATCAGGCCGTCCGGCTTCTGCATGTCGCTGGCGAGCTTGGCGAGGAGCTTGTTCGGGGCGATGCCGATGGAACAGGTGATGCCGAAGGCATGCCTGATTCTCGCCTTGATGAGGCAGGCGATCCGCTCGGCGGAACCGAAGATGCCGAGGGAGCCGGTGACATCGAGGAACGCCTCGTCAATGGAAAAGAGTTCGACGAGGGGGGTGAAGTCGAGGAAAATCTTGATGATCTGGCTGGAGGTCCAGGTGTACTTCCGGTTGTCGCCGATAACCAGGATGATGTCGGGGCACTTCTGTCGCGCCTGCCAGACGTTCATGCCGGTCTTAACCCCATAGGCCCGCGCCTCATAGGAACAGGTGGTAATGACCGTCCGCTTCGCCGAGCCGATGACCGCAATCGGCTTGCCGCGCAGCGCCGGGTTGGCCTGCTGCTCCACCGAGGCGAAAAAAGCGTTCATGTCGATATGGAGGATGACGCGTTTAGCCATCCCCGAAGAGTAGCAAATGACAACCAATGTGTGTCAAGAAGATTTTGCTCGCCGAATTATGTTGCCTTTTATGAGAGAGGGGCGATCAGCTCCGGAGAATCGTTGCGGGGAGAGTTGACCAGTAGAGAGACCGGCCGGACCTCCATCGCGTCGGCGGGAAACGGCTGGTAGAGGCGTTTCATCGGTCGTTTCCCGGTCGAGCCAGGGAGCATACTGGTTTGTGTGGTTTTGATACTTGTTCTTGAAGTGCCGATTAGTATATCGAATGCCACTAGAGTTTTGCCACATTTGGGAAGAGGATGTTGTTTTCGAGGTGGACATGCTTGTGGAGGTCGTCCTCGAACTCCTTGAGCTTCTGGTACGTGACCATGTAGGTATTGCAGACATCGCCGGGGATCGCATACCCCTTCGCCAGATGGCGGATCATATGGACCGCGTCGCCGATGGTCCTGTTACAAATATACTGTCCAATTGTCTCTGATCCTCTCCTCTGATCCTCCTTGGCGCCTGCATCCTGTCAGAGCTTCTTGGCCGCCTCGCGGGCAGCAGTCACGACCGGGTCCCAGACCGGTGAAAAGGGAGGAGCGTAGCCGAGGTCGAGATTAATCATCTCCTCCACCGTAAAACCGGCATGAAGAGCGGTAGCCAGGGTGTCGATCCGTTTGGCCGAACCTTCCAGGCCGACGATTTGGCCTCCCAGCAGACGGCCGCTTCCCCTTTCTGCCAGCACCTTGACGGTGATTTCCCCTGCCCCGGGGTAGTACCCCGCCTTGGTCCGACTCGTGATTACGGCACTTACCCACTCGACGCCCATCTCCCTGAGCTCATTTTCCTGGAGGCCGGTACGGGCGACTTCCACCTGACAGATTTTAGTGACGGCAGTTCCCACTACCCCGGGAAACGTGGCGTAGCCTCCTCCCAGGTTGATGCCCGCAACCCGCCCCTGGCGGTTGGCGACTGTGCCGAGGGCTATGTAGAAGGGCCTGCGGCTGACCAGATGAAACGACTCAGCGCAATCTCCTGCTGCCCAGATACCGGGAATGCCGGTTTCCATCCGCACGTTCACCCGGATCGACCCTTTCTCCCCGAGCGGGATGCCGGCCGCGGCTGCGAGTTCCGTGTTGGGCCGCACTCCGAGGCCGAGTATCACGATGTCGGCCGGCAGGCTCCGTTTCTCGGTCATTACGCCGGTAACTTTCCCAAGCGTTGTCTCGAACCCCGTGAGAGTTTCCTCCAGGTACAACGTCACGCCGAAATCCCGTAGCGCCTCTGAAACCAGGTGGCCCATCTCCTCATCGAGGGTTCCCATCACCTCTGGCGACCGGGCAATCAGCGTTACATCCAGGCCGCGTCTGACCAGGGCTTCCGCCATCTCCAGGCCGATGTAGCCGCCGCCAACGACAACTCCTTTTTTTGCGCTCCCACCATCGAGGATCCGGCGCAGTTCGATACCGCTCTGAAGGGTATTTACCCCGCAGATGGCGACGGCGTCTGCGCCAGGAAGGTCCGGACAGACCGGCACCGCGCCGGTAGCGAGCAAGAGCCGGTCATAGGATTCCCACTCCACGAGGCCGCTTTGCAGATTGCGGACGCGAACCTTTCCCCCTGCCGCGTCAATTTCCTCGACTTCATGGCAGATGCGGACGTCGATCCCCTCCCGCTCCCGAAACTTTTCCGGAGAGCGGATTACAAGTGCATCTTCCCTGTCGACAACCCGGCCGACATAGTAGGGGATCCCTCAGGCGGAATAGGAGGTGTTGGGGCTTCTCTCGAAAACGACGATCTCCAGGTCGGGACGGCGCCGTCTGGCCTGGGATGCGGCGCTCATCCCTGCCGCATCGCCGCCGATGACGATAAGCCTTTCGTTGGTCATGGTTTTTCCTCCAGTGTAGAGTATCAGGAAAAGACGCGACTGTGTTACAGGTGGCACTAAACCTGACCAGCCCAGATTATTGTACCAGGTTTGGGGTTAGTTGCTCACGAAGTTGACCTTGTCAATCACTGCTTCTATTCTTTTTCTTGACGAAGGTGGTCTGACACCTTAAATTTGATATAATTTATCAGAAGGATAGATTCCGGCAATCCAGGCAGGTACGTCATCGCCATCATTCTGCTCCAGGCAGCGGCAATAAGCCCTGAATGTCGTACATTCGGGGCTTTTCCGCATGGCATGTTTGTTCCGGATTTATCAGACAGCGGGAAGGCTTAAATTGATTATGAAACCTTGTACATTTATTGTTCATTGCATCTCGGCACTCGTTATTGTTACAGGTTGCAACTACTATGCAGATGCCCAATTGGCAAATTTAGTCAAACAGATTCATTTAAGCACTGCACTATTGGCACAAAACAGCGCTGATATCCCGGATATTCTTTTCCCGATAGTCTGCGTTATAACAATAACTTCATGTGCATGCTATCTGTTCAGAGCAAAAAAAGAAATTTTCACCAGGTCCACGCTTTTTTCCCAACTCATTGCATATGCCGTTCCCATCTCATATATTCTCAAGTTGTGCCTGAAGTATATTTTCGGCAGAATCACTACGAGAGCATGGCTGGTTAATCCCGAGCTTTACGGTTTCAACTGGTTTCACGGCGGAGGTATGTATGAAGGGTTTCCTTCCGGGCACATGCTTGTCTTTACGACTTTGATTGCAGCATTCTGGCGTTTCTATCCCCGTTACAGGTACTCATGCGTAATTTTATTACTGCTCCTGGCAGTTGCTTTAATAGGAACCAATTATCACTTTCTTGGCGATGTCGTTGCGGGGATGTATCTCGGATTATTTGTTGAAGCGGGCACGTATCAGGTGTTAAATCGTCAGGGCAAGCATTACGTCCCATGAGACAATTCTCCACAATCTCCGTCTCCGCAAATCCGTCTTTTCCATATCCCTCCCGGCCTCTTGTATTGTCGAGAATCATTCCTTTTTACATGCAGGGGTGGCTTACGCTGCCATCGTTGATGAGGTCAGCCAGAGCCTCTTCCGCACGCTTCGGCAACAGCGCAAACTGAACTCCAAACCCTACAGGCAGCAGCGAACTGAATCTGTTAACCCAGGCTATTCTTCCATGACAGTCGATAACAGCTCCGCCAGGTAATGTAAAAGTAAGCTGGATAACGCTTTTTGGTATTCCGAAATAATCAGTGCTTAAGAAAGCCCCTCCGACGCCAAGATTATGTATAGTGCACGATATTGATTCATTATTTACTCGATAAACTGCTTTCATGGAGGTTTGCACCCGCTTTTCCCTCCGATTGATACTCGGCAAAAATGAGCGGGCAACTGAAAGAAAAAAGACTCTATCCAAAGGTTTTGTTAAAAAAACATCGCAACCTGCAGAATAAGATTTATTTTGATCATCTTCATTACCTTTGGAGGTAACCATAACTACGGGGATAGTGCTGAGGGATGAATCCGACTTAATTGCACGGCAACATTCCGCGCCGTCCATCTTCGGCATCTGGTAATCCATAAATATGAGATCGGGTCGCTTCTTCTTTATCACCTGCATAGCCTCATGGCCATCCTTTGCCGTTAAAATTTCCACGGGTGATGATTGAAGAAATTCTTTTTCAATTTCGATAAACATCGAATTGTCGTCGACTAGAAGTATAGTCCCATTCATACTCACCTCCATTTTGAGCCTTTCTGGATACATGATTCACCTATACATTTGCAATGAGTGCGCCAAAATAATTTCAATATGATTTTTCAATACGTTGCAGGCAATTAGTCCGGAATGCACCAAGAGTGAATGTTAACAAAGTTTACGTTTTCATGGCTTGTGATATGAATAGTCTTGATGGGAGGGGAATTACAGATTATGTAAACAAAGTTTACATTGTAAATAAAGTTTACTTCTGGAGGGCCAATCGAGGATTAAACAAAAAGCTGAACAGGTGAACAGACATTATCCTTTGAATTGGCCTCTTCTCCACAATTAAAACATACGACGTTTGGAGTGCCGGTCGTGCGCGCGATCTCTCCTGTCATTTCCTTGCAGCGCAAAACACAGAGGTGGCCTTGGTGCTTCTCCTCACAACTGCATGGAGTGTCTTCTCCCATAACGTCCCTCCCGGGCTGAGATACGGGCCAATTCAATGAGAAATATTACCCTATCATTATACTACCTTTTTCATTGGATACATGCGAAAGCACCACTCCTCAATAAAAATTCGGTCGAAGCGAGCTGGAAAAGAATCCAGGCCTCTACAATGAAAAGCCCCGAAAGGATTACCACCTTCAGGGCTTTTCTCGTAATCCGGAGGATTCTCCGGCCACCCTTCACTCCTTATCCGCACGCTGAACCGGGCCGACATACCCGGCACAAGTGCCGCGCAGCTGCTGATGAATGGTGTCGAGCATCTCCCGTTCATTCTTGATGCCGGCGCTGGCCCGCACATTCAGAGCCAGGGGGAGAAGACCGAGAAGCAGGGTGCGCACGTTGCCGCACCCTTCGCTCCCCCCCAGGACCTCCAGGAGTTTCCGGTTCAGCCCTTTGCCGATCGGAAAACCGACCAGCCGGTCCAGGCGGCTCGAGACTTGGCGGCAGTCGCTGGTCGGTGATTTCCGGAATTCAGCGCGGGCGGAACGGATCGTCAAGGTTTCCCCGTCGGTGACGATCTCCACCAGGATATCGTGGAACCGGTCCCGCAGAGTGGCAGTCAGGGCGATCTTGCCATCCTCCCGTTTCATGACGCGGTAGGAGACGTCCCGCTGGAAGTCCTCCATGGTGTTCAACTGCTGCATGTGTACACCCCCACGGAAATCGTCACCCTTTTTTCACCTTGGGGATGAAGATCTGTTCCGGGTCGAGCACGTCATGGATGATGTAGAGCTCTTGCCGGGTCGGAGGGAGAGTTTCGCCCGCTACGCGGGAAATGTCAAGATCGAAGTGGCACATCTCGCTGATCTCCGCAGGGCTTTTCCCGGGATGACAGGTATCCAGATAGATGCGGCCGGTCTCCTCGTCGAAGCGGAACACCCCGGCCGTACTGATTACGGCGGACGGCCCGCCCCGGTAGGCGGCTCCATACAGCTCCCGGCGATGGACGAATTCGCCGCCGGGCCACTTCTTCACCCTCCAGCCGGGGCTCGTGATGTAACTGACGTTCGGGGTAAAGCGGCGCTTCTCGTGGACCATGATGAATACCGTCCGCCGTGCAAAGGAGTTGATATCAGGGTTGCCGCCGCTGCCAGTCAAGCGCAGTTCGGGATTCAGGTAATCTCCGATCACGGTGGTATTGACATTACCGTATTCATCCACTTCGGCCCCGCCGAGGAAACCGAGGTCCACATAGCCCCGCTGGGCGATGCTGAAGGCATCATAGAGGCCGGAAGAACGGGATGCCCCCATTTCGCAGCGGGCATCGCCGACGGACGTCGGTATTTCGGGTGGCCGGCCGTCGAGAGTTCCCGCCTCGAAGATGAGCTTCAGGTTCGGCGCATGGGTCTTCTGAGCCAGCATGATCGCCACCATGGGGAGACCGGTGCCGGCAAAGACGATTTCATTGTCCTGTACTTCGCGGGCTGCGGCGCAGCACATCAGGTCGGCCAGTCCGTATTCTTCCGGAGTCGCATAGTCATTGTGCATGGTCACTGCCCCCTTTTCACGCCGGTCGAGTAGTTCAACGCGGTATTGGCCTTGAGTGAAATCATGCGCGGCCAACCCAGCTTTTCCAGGTAACTCATATGGTCCTGCCCGTAAATCCACTCCCTGGCGAAGGCATCGAATCCCTCCTGAGTGCGGGTTTTGCCGTAGAAGTCTTTGAGGAAAGCCCCGTCCACATCGTAGCGGCCGAACATGCCCGTCGGATGAGCGCCAAAGGGGCACTCCAGGATATAATCCACCTCGAAGCTCGGGATGGTGTTCTGGTCGGCATTGCGGCGCAGGTACTCCTCCGGAACAATTTCTTCTGCCATGACGATGGTGATGTCGGCCGCCCTGGCCGCCTCGGGATCGGAATAATACTGGCCGTTGACCCGCACCGTACCGTCTTCGCCTACCTGCTGGACACACATGAGAGCCACATCCACCTTCACCGCCGGAATGAGCACCTGCGAGCCGGCGCCGAAGAAGGGGTCCTCGGTGAACTGGTACTTGTGCCTGGCGATGCGGGGATCCCTGCCGTCGCGCAGACCCGCCCGCCCCAGCATATCGTACTCCGGATTGTGGATATCGGTCCCGAGCGCGGTCTGGGTCACGGCATAGGGCGCCCCCGCAGCCGCGGCGGCGAAGCGGAACATCATCTCGGCGTGGCTGTAGTCCTCGACGATGATCTCCTTGTTCCCTACCTTGCGGGAGAGATTGGCGCCGTATTTGCCGTACAGCTCGTGGCCGATCCAGCATGATTCCCAGATATCGACGCAGCCGGCACCCACCAGGAACTCGGTGTGGGAACCGCCCTGCACCTCAATCAGGTGGAGACCCTTGCGGTTTTGCCGGATCAGCTCATAGACCACGGCGAACGGCCGGCGCCAGATGGTGAAGCCGGAAAAGGTCAGGGTAGAGCCGTCCCTGATGATCTCGGCCGCCTGCTGCAACGTGATGCGCTTACTGGTGCTCATGCATTCCTCCTTTTTGAAAAATCTTTCACCACGGAGACACGGAGGATAATCGTGAAACCGAATTAGCGGTAATGCACTGGGTATTCAGTATTAAAAGCGTTCAGATTCCAATCAACAAGATGATTTTGGTTTTTGACCCGTTTTGGCCTTAACATCACTCCAAAAAACGCTTTTGTTTTTAGTTTTCTCCGTGTCTCCGTGTCTCCGTGGTGGTTTCTCGCTTCAGGCGAAGTTGCGCAGGATCTCCCGTGAGATGATCACCCTCTGAATTTCATTGGTTCCCTCGTAAATCGAGGTGATCCGGGCATCGCGGGCGAACCGCTCCACCGGGAAATCCTGCGTGTAGCCGTAGCCGCCGAGCATTTGCACAGCCTTGTAGCAGGCATTATTTGCCGCCTCGGTGGCGAACATCTTGGCCATGGAAGCCTCTTTAGCGAAGGATTTCCCCGTCTCCTTGCGGAAGGCGGCGCTCATCAGGAGCAGCCGGGCCGCCTCCAGTTCGGTGTAGGCATCGGCGATCATCCACTGGATCGCCTGGAAGTTGCTGATCTTCTGGCCGAACTGCACCCGCTCCGTGGCATACCTGGTGGCAAAGTCCATGGCCGCCAGCCCCACACCGAGTCCGAGAGAACCGATCCCGATCCGCCCGCCAGCCAGTTCGGCCACGGCAATCCGGAAGCCGTCATTGAGTTTCCCCATCAGGGCGCTTTTGGGGATGCGACAGTTGTCGAAGACCAATTCGTTGGTAGCGGAAGCGCGCTGCCCCATTTTATGCTCTTCCTTGCCAATGATGAGACCGGGCGTTCCAGCCTCGATAAGGAAGCAGCTGATCCCCTTCCCCTTCGGCGCATCCTTGTCGGTTACCGCCCAGACTACGAAGACCCCGGCATAGGGAGCGCTGGTGATAAATATCTTGGAGCCGTTCAGCACGAAATCATCCCCGTCCGTCACGGCCCGGGTGCACATGGCCGACGGATCGGAACCTGCGCCGGTCTCGGTAAGTCCGAAACTCCCCGCCGCATACTCACCGGAACAGATCCTGGGGATGTAGGCCTGCTTCTGTTCCTCGGAGCCGACCGCCTGGATCACTTCGCAGACCATGTTGTTGACCGACACGGTCACCGCCGTCGAGGCGCACGCCCGGGCAATCTCGACCATCGCAGCGCTGAAAGCCACCACCCCGGCCTCGGAACCGCCGTAAGCATCCTGGACATTCAAACCCATGAAGCCCAGTTCGGCCAGCTTTTTCAGGTTGGCAAGGAACGCCGGCTGGTCCCCTTCCCGGTCAAGCTTGGCTGCCAGCGGTTCCAGCTCGGCCCTGGCGAATTCCCGGGCGGTCTCCTGGATCAATTTCTGCTCTTCAGTCAGTTCAAGATACATGCCGCCTCCTCTGTTCCAACCAATTCTGCCGGGTTCGTCTTCATTTCTGTACCCTGGCTGTCAACGCCGGCACGAACTGCATGACATCGGCCACCACCAGCACATCCGCCACCTCGCCGATCGGAGCATCCTTGTCCTTGTTGATGGCAACGATGAAATCGGACTTCTTCATCCCTGCCAGGTGCTGGATGGCGCCGCTGATGCCGCAGGCCACGTACAGCTTCGGACCGACGGTCTGGCCGGTGGTCCCAACCTGGTGGTCATGCTCGACCCAGCCGGCATCGACCACCGGCCGGCTCGCGCCGAGCTCGCCGCCGAGAGCCCTGGCCAGGGCGGCGATGACCGGGACGTTGTCCTTCTTGCCGATGCCGCGCCCGGCGCTGACGATCACCTCGGCTCGCGCCAGGTCGACCCCCCTGGCTTCCGCCGGCTCGTAACCGACAAATTCCACCTTGCCGGTGCCGGCGATCTCCAGCTTTTCCAGCTGCGGCGTCCCCTGCGGTTCGCCCGGAGGGGTGAAGGCTCCGGCCTGGATGGTCAGAACAGCTTTCGCTGTGGCTGGCTTGACAGTGCGACGCATCTTGGCGTTGCAGCAGCCCACTTCAAAGCCATTTTCATTTACGCCGGTGACTTCAGACACCTGGCCGACCTTCAACGCCGCGGCTACCCGCGGCGCCAGATCCCAGCCGTAGGATGAATGGACAAATACGATATAATCGGGATCTTCCTTTGCCGCCGCCGCCAGAACCAGCGTCTTGTGCAAGTCGGGGTTATATTCGCCATAGCTGACGGCATCGGCCAGGTAGACCTTGCCGCTGTAACGGGGGACATTGGCCGCATCACCGATAAGGAGCATGGCGGTGTCGGCCCCCAGTCTGTCCGCAAAGGCCAGCAGCTCATAGCTGGAATCGAGGAGTTTTCCTTCCCGGTATTCGCAGATGAGTAAAGCTTTCATAGAAGCCTCCATAAGCGCGGGAGAACGGAAGCTCGGAAGGCTGGAAGGAGATAAAATCTACCTTCCGCGCTTCCGCGCTTCAGATTTCCGCTCCATAACTACCGCAGTACGGTAGTTTTTTCTTTGAGGATGGCGATCAGCTTGTCGGCCAGTTCGCCGACGTCCCCTTCGAGGACGATTCCCCCCCCCTTCTTCGCCGGCGGGTAGAATCGCGCAGTCACCGCCAGTGCCTCCTCATGCAGCAGATCAGCCACCGGAACGGTGACCAGTTCCTTCTTCTTCGCCTTCATGATATTGGGAAGGGTGGGGTAGCGGGGAACGTTGAGCCCCATCTGACAAGTAACCAGCGCCGGGGTCCGCAGTTTGACGACCCCCTTGATGCCCCCTTCCAGCTCCCGCTTGGCGGTAATTACGCCATCGGCGAAAGCAAAACCCACCAGGGTGGTTGTGCAGGCAAATCCCAACCGTTCGGCCACGGTCACCCCCACCTGGGCTGAGCCGCGGTCCTGGGACTGCATTCCGGTGAAGATCAGGTCGAACCCCTTGTCTTTGGCAAAGGCGGCGATGATCGCGGCGATCTGCCATGGGTCTTTCAGGGCGGCGGCCGGGTCCCGGACCTGCACCGCCCGGTCGCACCCCATGGCCAGCGCCTTCTTGAGGGCCTCGACGATCCGGTCGGGGCCGATGGAGAGAACCGTCAGATCAGCCTCATCGCCAAGCTGCTCCCGAAGCTGCACCGCCTGCTCCACTGCGTACTCATCATATTCGTTCATCCGGAACGCCAGGTCGGTGTCACTGAACCAGACGCCGGCACTATCGGGCTTGAAGCGAGACTCCATGTCCGGAACCTGCTTCACGCAGACAAGTATTTTCATCGTAACCTCCTGCTTTTGGCTTTTCGGTTTTTGTTCGCGACGCCGGCCCGGAAAACGTGGATTTTTTGCAAGGTCAAGGCGATCGAGGGATGACGCGGAGACGTAGCAGCGCTACGTCGCACAAGGAATCCCGAAGATCAACGCAGAGATTGCGGAAAAGCCGCGTTTTCCAACCGTTCGGCCACGATTTCGGCCAGGTCTTTGACTACCAGTTCCCCCTCGCAACCGCCGGTCTTGATCCCATCCTCGAACATGGTGAGACAGAAGGGGCAGTTGGAGACCAGGAGCGGAGCACCGGTCGCGTGGGCCATTTTCACCCTGGCCACGTTGATCCGCGTGCCGATCTTCTCCTCGGCCAGGATCCGCCCCCCGCCGGCGCTGCAGCAGAAGCTCTCGGCCCGCGACTTCTCCATCTCGGTGAGCCGCCCGCCCGCTGCCTGCAACAGTTCTCTCGGCTCGGCATAAACGTCCATGTAGCGGCCGATGTAGCAGGAATCGTGGTAGGTGAACTCGAACGGTTGGGGTTTCATGGCGATCCGCTGCTCCGCCAGCAATTCGGCGATAAAGGTGGTGTAGTGCTCCACCGGCAGGTCGAAGCCCAAGTCCCGGTAATCGCGCGCCAGGGTATTGAAGCAGTGTGGGCAGGTGGTGACGACCCTCTTCACGCCGTAGCCCTTGATCAGCTCGATGTTCTCCTGCGCCTCCATCTGGTAGAGGTATTCGTTACCGAGTTTTCTGGCAGGTTCACCGCAGCATTTCTCCTCCTTGCCGAGGATGCCGACCCTGACGCCGGCGGCGTTGCAGATCCTGACGAAATTCCTGGCCACTTCCTGGTTCCGCTTGTCGAAGGAGGCATAGCAGCCGACGAAGTAGAGGATGTCGGCCTCCCCCACCTCTTCCAGTACTACGAGGTCGAGCCCCTCGGTCCACTCACCGCGGCCGGCGTAGGCGAGGCCAAAGGGGTTGCCGTTCACCTCCAGGTTGTTGACCGCGGTCCGCACCTCGTCGCCGGGAAACGCTCCCTCCATCAGGGTAAGATTACGGCGCATTTCCAGGATCTTGTTGACATGCTCGATGTTGGCCGGGCAGATATCCTGACAGGCCCGGCAGGTGGTGCAGGCCCAGAGAACTTCTTCGGTAACCGTTTGGCAGAGACTCGCTTCCGGATTTCCGAAGGCGATCTCTCCCACCTGCTGCACGACCTTCATCGGGGAGAGCGGCTTTTCGGTGTTCCAGGCCGGGCAGCGGTCCTGGCACCGCTTGCAGCTGGTGCAGGCGTCGGCGTCGAATATGTCTTTCCAGTAGAGGTCGGCGACCCTGGCCGCGCCATACTGCTCGATGCTCTCGTCCTCCAGGTTGATGGTGGCTATCCCCCCCTTGGCTCCCAGATCCGTGAACAGGTAATTGGCGCTGGTGGTAAAAATGTGGCGCAGCTTGGTAAAGGGAATGGCGGCGATGAACCCCATGGCGAGGAAGAAGTGGCCCCACCAGAGGAACTTGTGGGCCAGGGAAAGCTCGGCAGCCGACAGGCCGAGGAATAGCTGACCGACCAGCTTGCCGACGGGGGAGAACCGAGCCAGTTCCGGATTCTGCGCCAGTTCGCTGGCGGCCATACGCACCCCTTCGACTACGAAGCCGGTCACCAGGATCGCAAACAGCAGCGCATGCACCACGTAATCATCGCGGATCGTCTCCAGCCCCGCCGGCTTGACAAAGAAGCGCCGTACCAGCAGCCCCCCCAGCATGAGTAAAGCGCCAAGGCCGGCCGCGTCGAGCACCAGGGAATAGAGCTTGTAGAAGGCTCCCTTGAGAAAGACCACCCCGAACAGCGGCTGGCTGAAATCGGCCTGGGCCATGATCAGCAGGGTACCGATGAACAAAAGGCCGAATCCCCAGAAAAAGAGGGCATGGAGGCAGCCGGGTTCGAGCACCCGAAGCACCTTGGTCTGCGCCAGGACGCTCTTCGCCAGCAGAGAGATCCGCTCCGGCAGCCGGTCGAACCGGTTCAGGGACTTCCCCTGGCGGTAGACCGGCAGGCGCCGGTAAAAACCCCACACGCAGAGCCCCATGGCGATGAAGGCGAACAGGTACATGGGGATGACCACCCCATGACCGACGTTCCAGTAGATTTCCCGGGTTGCTTCCACAAAACTTCTCCGCTGTTCAAAATAATTCAGTCTTCCGGTTCCTGAGCGTTCAGATTTTCGTCATATTGGTGCCACCCCGCAGGAATCCCGCGGAGGGGTAGCAGCGCTACCCCGCACAAGTGGATTCCGAGGAGTGGTGCCGAGATGGCGGAAATATGGACGCTCTACCTAGGCCAGCAGCATTTTTGAGATGACTACCCGCTGGACTTCGTTAGTCCCCTCATATATCTCGGTGATCTTGGCGTCCCGGTACATCCTTTCCACCTCGTAATCGGTGATGTAGCCGTAACCGCCATGAATCTGGACCGCCTCCTTGGTGACGTAGGTGGCGGTCTCCGAGGCGCACATCTTGCACATGGCCGATTCCATGGCGTAGTTCATCTTGCTGTCCTTCATCCAGGCCGCCTTGTAGACCAGCAGCTTGCTCATCTCGATCCGGGAATACATGTCGGCCAGCTTGAACTGGATCGCCTGCAGGTCGCAGATGGGGGCGCCGAACTGCTTGCGCTCCTTGGAGTAGGCCAGTGCCCGCTCGAAGGCCCCCTCAGCAATCCCCAGTGCCTGGGAAGCGATGCCGATCCGTCCGCCGTTCAGGGTCTCCATGGCAATCTTGAACCCCTGACCCTCCTGGCCCAGCAGGTTCGCAGCCGGTATCCGCAGGTCGTCGAAGGCAAAGGCGGTGGTGTAGCTGCCGCGAATCCCCATCTTGTTTTCGTTCTTGAGAATGGTCACTCCCGGCGATTTCAGATCGACTATTAAGGCGGAGATCCCCTTGTGTTTCAGGCTCTTGTCGTGAGTGGCGAAGAGGATGCCGGTCCCGAGGCAGGCGCCGTTGGTAATGAAGGTCTTGCCGCCGTTGATGACGATTTCATCTCCTTCCCGCCGGTACATGGTCGACATGCCGGAAACGTCGCTCCCCACGTCCGGCTCGGTGAGCAGGATGCAGCCGATCTTGCGGCCGGTCGCCAGGTCGGGAAGGTACTGCTTCTTCTGCTCGGCGGTGCCGAACCGGTAGATCGGGTCGCAGGCCAGGGAGGTGTGCGCGGAAATGAGCACGCCGCTGGAGCCGCACGCCTTGGAGACCTCCTCCACCACGATGGCATAGGAGAGCATGTCGAGACCGGCCCCTTCGTACTCCTCGGGGACATAACTTCCCATCAGCCCCATGGCGCTCATCTTCTCGATTAACTCGTCAGGTATCTTGTGGTCTTCATCGATTTTTATGGCCAGCGGCTTGATTTCCTTTTCGACAAAGTCGCGTACACTGTCCCTCAACACCTTGTGGTCCTGGCTCAGTTCGAAATCCATGGCGTACCCCCTTGTAAATATGGTTAAAACCTTTGATAACCTGCCACGGAGACACGGAGAACTACAACGACGAAAACAATGGAAAACCCGGAAGCCTTAAAAGATTGGCTATAATTGGCAATATTTGTAGTTTTTGACTTTGGTTTCCACACGATGTTTTTGATTCTCTACCGCTTTTTTCAGTGTCTCAGTGTCTCCGTGGTAGATTTTGACTATTTTCCCTTGAACTCCGCCTTCCGCTTCTCCACGAACGCCCCCATCCCTTCCCGCTGGTCCTCGGTGGAGAAGAGGACGCCGAACAGTGAAGCCTCGTAACGGAAACCGTCTTCCTTGGCCATGTCCAGCCCGTTGGCAATGGCGTCCTTGGCGTAGGCGACCCCGAGCAGGCCGGTTTTAGCAATGGCTGCTGCCGTCTCCCTGGTCCTGGCCAGGAGTTCTTCCGGGGCGAAGACCTCGTTAACGATCCCCCAGGCAGATGCCTTCCGGGCATCGATCATCCTGCCGCTGAAGATCAGCTCGTTGGCCTTGCTGGGGCCGATAAGCCGGGCCAGGTTCTGGGTGCCGCCGAAGCCGGGCATGATCCCGAGGGTTACTTCAGGAAATCCGACTTTTGCCTTCTCGGAGGCGTAGATGAAATCACAGGCAAGGGCCAGCTCCAGACCGCCCCCCAGGGCAAAACCGTTGACAGCTGCAATGACCGGCTTTCCCATACTCTGGATAAAGAGCATGATCCTTTGCCCCTTGAGCCCGAACTGATGTCCCTCGTAGGCGGTCATGGCGGCCATCTCCCTGATGTCGGCTCCTGCCACAAACGCTTTTTCTCCGGCCCCGGTCACAATCACCACCTTCACGGCAGGGTCGCGATTCAGTTCATAGAATGCGCATTCCAGTTCCCCCAGCACTTCGCTGTTCAGGGCATTCAGGCTCTGGGGGCGGTTGACGGTCAGGGTGGTCACACCATCGGTCGTTTCGATAAGCAGGTTTTTATATTCCATGACTCACTCCTCTTTTTGATTCCCCCTCCCTTGATCATCAAGGGGGAGGGAGTGAAAAGTCTAATAGGTGTAAAAGCCTCTCCCCGACTTCCGCCCCAGATACCCCGCATTGACCATCTTGACCAGCAGCGGGCAAGGACGGTATTTCGGGTCCTTGAAGCCGTCGTAGAGGACATTGGCTATGGCAAGGACCGTGTCGAGGCCGATGAAATCAGCCAGGGTGAGCGGCCCCATCGGCTGGTTGGTGCCGAGCTTCATCCCCTTGTCGATGTCCTCCGCCGTGGCGATCCCTTCGTAGAGGGCGAAGACCGCTTCATTGAGCATCGGGATAAGGATGCGGTTGACGATGAACCCGGGATAGTCCTGGGAGACCGCCATCTCCTTCTCCAGCCTGGCTACCAGGGCGGCGGTGCGGTTGAAGGTCTCAACGCTTGTGGCATGGCCGCGGATTACCTCGACCAGTTTCATCACCGGTACCGGGTTCATGAAGTGCATGCCGATCACCTTCTCCGGCCGCTTCGTTACTGATGCTATCTTGGTGATAGGAATGGAGGAGGTGTTGGAGGCGAGGATCGCCCCGGCCTGGACAATATCATCGAGCTTGCGGAAAATATCCAGTTTGAGCGGCTCATGTTCGGTGACCGCCTCGATGGCAAAATCGACCGATGCCAGGTCGGCCATATCCCCTGAAACCCGGATGCGCCCCATTGTTTCGCCAACAGCCGCCTCGTCGATCACCCCTTTTTTTGCCTGCCGCTCGAGGTTCTGCCGAATGGTGGCCACCGCCTTGTCCAACTGCAGTGCGGCAATGTCATAGAGCACCACGTCATGCCCGTATTGGGCAAAGACATGGGCGATGCCGTTCCCCATCTGCCCCGCGCCGAGTACACCGACCGTCCTGATCATAGTTCCTCCAAATATAGATTTAGAAAAAACCTTTATCGGGAACGTCAATTTTTCGCAAGATCAAGGCTGTCGAGGGATGACGCGGAGGCATAGCGGCGCTATGCCGCACAAGGAGTCCCGAAGACTTACGCAGAATTGCGGAAAAGTGGCGTTCCTTACACCCGTTCAAAGATCACCGCTACCGCCTCCCCCCCGCCAATACACAGAGTGGCGAGACCGTAGCGCGCCTTTCTCCTGTGAAGCTCCCGGATCACCGTGGCGGCAAGCCGTGCGCCGCTGGCGCCGATGGGATGGCCGATGGCACAGGCCCCGCCGTTAACGTTGACCCTGGCCAGGTCGAGCTTGTGCGATTTGATTGCGATGAGCGCCACCGAAGCAAAGGCTTCGTTGATCTCGAACAGGTCGATATCGCCGACGGAAAGCCCCGCCTTGGCGCAGACTTTTTCGATGGCCCCTACCGGAGCTTCGGGGAAGCAGTCAGGATGCAGGCTGGCGGTGGCGGTGGCCACGATGCGCGCCTTCGGAGTGAGGTTATGTTTCTTGAGCCCCGCCTCGTCGGTCAATAACGCCAGGGCCGCCCCGTCGTTGATCGAGGAGGCATTGCCGGCGGTGATGGTGCCGTCTTTCCGGAAAACGGGCCGCAATTGAGCAAGTTTCGTAACGTCCCCCTTGAAAGGCTCTTCGTCGGTGTCGATTATTTCATCACCTTTTTTCCCTTTTTTGATGACCGGCACGATCTCATCACTGAAGACCCTGTTCGAAACCGCCGCCTGGGCCAACTGGTAGGAGCGCAGCGCATATTCGTCCTGTTGTTCCCGGCTGAGGCCGTTCCGTGCGGCGCTGTCCTCGCCGATCTCCCCCATGTGGCGGCCGGTGTAAGGGTCCTGGAGACCGTCGTAGATCATCAGGTCGAACAGTTCACCATGTCCCATCCGGTAGCCGGTGCGGGCTTTCTTCAGGATGTAGGGAGCAAGCGACATGCTTTCCATCCCCCCGGCGATCACCAGGCCCGCATCACCGAGCTTGATGGAGCCTGCTCCGAGCATGATCGCCTTGAGGCCGCTGCCGCATACCTTGTTGATGGTCATGGCGGGAACCGTGTCCGGGATGCCGGCAGCACGCATTGCCTGCCGCGCCGGAGCCTGGCCGCACCCCCCAGACAGAACCTGTCCGACTATTATCTCATCCGTAGCGTCAGCGGCCAGTCCGGTCTTCTCAAAGAGCCCCCTTATAACTGTCGCAGCAAGCTGTGGCGCCTCGACATCCGCCAGAACTCCACCGAACGAACCGAACGGGGTACGTAACGCATCTACAACAAAAACATCGCTCATTATTTCCCCTCCAGCAGAGGTATTTTTAGCTTGAGTATATAAAACAGTTTACGTTCATGTCAAGCAATTTTAAAACATGTTTATATTATTATCGTCAGGTGTAGCTTTACACCCCTTGATACCATTGAATCCGGATTGTAGCTGAAAACCAGCGAGCTGCATACACATCGGAATTAAAGGATTATCACTGCTTTGCAATTTTACGTAAAGGTATAAATCAAGAATGAGCAATTGTTTCCGAGGATGTAAATTTATCCATGCTCGCCCACGGGATAAAAAAAGGGCAACCCGTCGGTTACCCCAATTTCACTACCAGTGGCAGATGACTAATGAAGTATTACCAGTATCACAGATAGACAATCTCATCGGAAAGGTCGGTGATTTTCTCTCCTCCCCGTTCGCTGACGGCAAAGGTGTTCTCGATGCCGATCACTCCCTGGCCGGGTATGACGAACTTGGGCTCGATGGCGATGGTTTGCCCTGCCTGGAGCGGCACCTTGAATCCCTGGGCCAGGACCGGGAACTCGTCCAGCTCCAGGCCGACGCCATGACCGACGAAGCGGGCATTTTCCCCCGGCGCCCCCATGAAGTTCTGCCCAAATCCGGCCTGTTCCGCCATTCCGGCCGCAGTGAAGAACAATTCTTCGCAGATGGCGCCCGGCTTCAGGTTTTCCACCAGGCACTTCTGGATGGCACGGGCGGCGGCAAAGGCCTGCTCCAACTCGGGCGTGAGCTTGCCGATAACAAAGATCCGCGTCATGTCCACGATGTAGCCATTGAAGACCCCGGTAAAGTCTATCAGTACAGGGGTATCTACGGTTATTGCCTCGGTGGATGCCCCGTGAGGCGAAGCGTTGGAGAGCCCCCGTCCGGTGACCGGCCCGTCGAAGAAACCGGGACTCCCCGCGGTTTTGCCGGTAACGGCCAGTCCCTGGTACAGCTCCTGGTTGAACGCGCGCATCCGCACATACCCCTCGCTGCCGGCTTTGCGCAGACGGCATTCCAGCTCCGCGGACAAATCGAGCTCCCGCATCCCCTCCTTCAAAAACTGGGGGATCTGGCGGAACACGTCACAGACCCGGGCGCCGCTGAACCGCATCCGCTCCAGCTCCCATTCGGATTTGATCGACCGCAGCTCACGGTTGAAGGCGGAAATGTCGATAAACTCCCGGCCCGGGAGGAGCCTGGCGTAATAGTTATACTGCTGCACCGGAACCACATCGAAGGTAATGCCGATTCTTTTCACCTCGTCGCCGAACAGGGCCGGAAACTCCTTGCTGGATGGAAACGGCCGGGTTTCTTCGATGACGCTTTCGGATTGAGCGCGGGTAAGACTCTTGCGCACGAAAAGGAGCGGGTTACCGGTCGCCGGAACCCAGAGGGTTGAATTCTGCCGCGTGCCGGAGAAATAGTAGACGTCAATGGGATAGATAAATAACGCTCCGTCGAGTCCCTTGGTACGGAGTCCCTGCTGCAGCCGGATGATCCGCTGCTCCGATTCCATTTTTGTCAGCATCAATTCTTCCCCCATTCATCAAATTATTCGATCTCTGGTAATTCCTTGAACGGCCGGGGCTTCGGCTCCTGGACCGGGTAGCCGGTTCAATCTACTCGCTGGCGGTGGGCGTTCAAAAACCGTGCGTCCTCGGCATACGTAACCGGATAAATGAACGGCACCGGCTGGGGATTCATGTCTCCATCGACATTGCGGAACGTGAACAGGCATGAATTTGAAAGCGCCTTGTCGCCGGCGCTACGGCTGAACCGTTCAATATCCGACTGCACGGTTATTGTTGTCTTCCCGGTATAGACAACCCTCGCGGTAAATTTAAGTTGATCACCAAGGAGAACAGGCTGGTTGAAATTAATGCGATTAACCTGACACGGCACCACCCTGTTCGGGGCCACCATCTCGGCAGCCAGTGCGGCCACCTCGTAGGCGCGGCGGATAAGGAAGCCGCCGAAGATCGTCCGGGGAACATTTTCCTGTTCCGGATAAGCCCTCTGGATGCTTTGCAGAGTCAGGTCACTTGCCCGCAATCCGCTGAATCCTTCAGCCTCCTGTTCCTTGTGGAGCTTCTTGAGGAACAGGTACTCGTCGAGTGACGGCATCTCTTCGGCTTTTGCAAGCCCGTCACGATATGCCTGACGGCGCAGGATTGCCTTGTTGTACCGCTTAACTTCTCTATCCTGCACATACATCAGCGGCGGCAACTGGAGGCTCTTCGCCTCTCCGCAATCGGTCGAACGCGCCACCATGGTAAAGTAGCAGGTCAGCAGGTGAGATGACTTTGCGCCAAGAGATTCGACCCGTATGCCGACCTCCATTGAAGACGTCCCCACATGGTTGATCTGAGCCGAAAATACAATGTCGTGCGTCGTATCGGCGGGGTTTCTGACGATGATACTGTCGATCGCGGCAGTAACTACCCTGGCCTCCGGGTAGAACTGGTTGACGTAAGCCAGGGCGGTATTCTCGGCCACCTTGTCAAGCGTTTCGAGCAGTTTGCCAAACCGGATGTTGCCGACAATATCCCGGTCACTTGCGAGGAAGCGCCGGGCGAGAGAATGGTCTGTCGAAAACGGCAGGACGAACAGATACCTCGTATCGTGAGGCGTAATAACCATAGCACCCTTCACCGTCCCATCATCTGTCATCATGAAATTCCTTTTTTAACTTTCATGATACAGGTCAGGGGAGAGCGTGTCAACCGCACCCACTGTTTACATATTTCTTCTATACTTCCCCCCCACCTCATACAGCGCATGGCTGATCTGTCCCAAGGATGCATAGTTGACCGTCTTCATCAGTTCGGCAAAGATGTTGCCGCCAGCAACAGCAACGTCCTGGAGGCGTTGCAGCGCCAGGGGAGCCTTGTCCCGGTTGCGTTCCTGGAAAGCGCGCAGGTTCCGGATCTGTTGCTCCTTTTCCTCCCCGGTGGCCCGGGCCAGCTCCCCCGGCACGTTGAAGCCCTCTTCGTCAGCGCGGGGGTTCAGGAAGGTATTGACGCCGATGATGGGAAGTTCGCCGCTATGTTTCTTCTGCTCATAGAGCATGGATTCGTCCTGGATTTTGGAGCGCTGGTACTGGGTCTCCATGGCGCCAAGCACCCCCCCTCGCTGGTCGATCCGTTCAAACTCACACATGACCGCCTCTTCCACCAGGTCGGTCAGCTCCTCGATAATGAAGGAGCCCTGGAGCGGGTTCTCGTTCCGGGCCAGTCCGAATTCCCGGGTGATGATCATCTGGATGGCCATGGCGCGGCGCACCGACTCCTCGGTGGGGGTGGTGACCGCCTCGTTGTAGGCATTGGTATGCAGGGAGTTGCAGTTGTCGTAGATTGCCATCAGCGCCTGGAGGGTGGTACGGATATCGTTGAAGTCCATCTCTTGGGCATGGAGAGAGCGTCCGGAGGTCTGGATATGGTACTTGAGTTTCTGACTCCGATCATTGGCACCGTACTTGTCGCGCATGACCACCGCCCAGATCCGCCGCGCCACCCGACCGATGACCGTGTACTCCGGATCGAGGCCGTTCGAAAAGAAATAGGAGAGGTTGGCGGCAAAGTCGTCGATGTGCATCCCCCGTGAGAGGTAGTACTCCACGAAGGTGAAGCCGTTGGACAGGGTAAACGCCAGCTGGCTGATCGGATTGGCCCCCGCTTCGGCGATGTGGTAGCCGCTGATGGACACCGAGTAATAGTTGCGGATTTTCTGCTCGATGAAGTACTGCTGGATATCCCCCATCATCTTCAGGGCGAATTCGGTGGAGAAGATGCAGGTGTTCTGTCCCTGGTCCTCCTTGAGGATGTCAGCCTGGACCGTGCCGCGGACAGTCTGCAGGGTGCAGGAACGAATTTCCTCATACTCGGCGCTGTTCGGCTCCCGTCCTTTCCCGGCCCTGAACCGGTCTACCTGCTGGTCGACGGCGGCATTGAAGAAAAATGCCAGCATCATCGGGGCCGGGCCGTTAATGGTGATTGAGACGCTGGTGTTGGGGGCACAGAGGTCGAACCCGGCAAAGAGTTTTTTCATATCGTCCACGGTGCAGATGCTGACCCCGCTCTCTCCCACCTTGCCGTAGATGTCGGGGGGATAGTCCGGATCCTCGCCGTAGAGCGTGACACTGTCAAAAGCTGTGGAGAGGCGCTTGGCGTCATCGTCCTTGCAGAGGTAGTGAAAGCGGCGATTGGTCCGCTCCGGGGTCCCTTCGCCGGCAAACTGGCGCTTGGGGTCCTCTTCTGCCCGCTTGAAGGAGAAAACACCGGCGGTGAAGGGGAAATGGCCCGGCGCGTTCTCAAACATGGCCCAGCGCAGGATCTCGCCCCAATCGGCGAAGTCGGGGAGACAGACCTTGGGGATGCGGGTGCCGGAGAGAGTGGTGGTAGAGAGGTCGCTGCGGATTTCCCTGTCCCGCACCCTGGTCACCAGCTGATCGCGGCGATAGGTCTCCTTGAGCTCTGGCCATTCTTTGAGAATTTTTCTTGGCTCCTCGTGAATCTTGGCTTCAAAAATGGTGATCTGCCTGGTCAGCTCTTCCGCCGCGGGACCCTCGCCCAGGACCTCCCGTGCGCCGGTCAGCTGAAAGAGGCGACGGGCAACACCTACCTGCTCTTTGACCTGCTGGCGGTAATTCCGCACGCAATGTACGATCTCTCCCAGGTAGTGGAACCGCTCGGGGGGAATGATGTATTTTTTCAGGCTTTCCCGATCGGTAATAGCAAGGGCCGACTGCCAGCCGAGCCCCTTTTTGGTGTTGAGGACATCGAGCAGCGCCCGGTAGAGGACATTGGTGCCGGGATCGTTGAACTGTGCAGCGATAGTACCGAACACCGGCAGTTGCTCATCGGCCGTCTCGAACAGATTGCGGTTGCGCCGGTACTGCTTGCGGACGTTTCTGAGAGCATCCTCGGCCCCCTTCCGCTCGAACTTGTTGATAGCGACCAGATCGGCAAAATCCAGCATGTCGATCTTCTCCAGCTGGGTGGGGGCACCGAACTCGCAGGTCATCACATAGAGGGAAACGTCACAGATCCCCACCACCCCCGCATTGCCCTGGCCGATGCCGCTGGTTTCCACGATTACCAGGTCGAAACCGGCCGCCTGTACCACGTCGATAGCGTCCTGGATAGCTGCGGAAAGCTCGGTGCGGGAGTCGCGGGTGGCGAGCGACCGCATGTAGATGCGACTGGTGTTGATGGCGTTCATCCTGATCCGGTCACCCAGAAGCGCCCCGCCGGTCCGTTGCCGGGAGGGGTCGACCGCCAGGATGGCGACGCTTTTGTCCGGGAAATCGCGGACAAACCGGAGCACCAGTTCGTCGGTGAGAGAGCTCTTGCCGGCGCCGCCGGTCCCGGTCACCCCGACTACCGGCGCTTCCCGTACCATGGAACGGATCGTCTCCCGCACCGTGCCGTAACCGGAGGAGTGGTCGTGGACCGCCTGCTCGGCCAGGGTTATGAGGGTGTTGACCGCCCGGATATCCTGTCCCTTGAGCCGACCAATCTCTTCAGCTATGTCCCGCTCAACCGTAAAGTCGCACTCCTTGAGCATCAGGTTGATCATCCCCTGCAGCCCCATCCGGCGACCGTCTTCCGGTGAAAAAATCTTGCTGATACCATACTCCTCCAGTTCCTTGATTTCTTCCGGGACTATAACGCCGCCGCCACCGCCGAAGACCCGGATATGGCCGGCACCCTGTTCCTGAAGCTGGTCACGGATGTACTTGAAGAACTCCAGATGCCCTCCCTGGTAGCAGCTGACGGCAATACCCTGGGCATCCTCCTGAATAGCGGCAGTGACTATTTCGGCTACCGAGCGGTTATGCCCCAGGTGAATCACTTCCGCACCCGACCCCTGCAGGAGCCGCCGAATCATGTTGGTGGCTGCATCGTGGCCATCGAACAGGCTCGTGGCCGTCACGAAGCGGACCTTGTGCGTGGTTTTGTAAACTTCCGGCATGGCGGTATGCATGGTTGTTCTCCTCCGGAAAGGAACGAAATATTTTCCCGATCTCGAAAAATCTATTCGTCCCTGTGGATTGTGAGATTCAAAGGAAAGATGCATATCTCATGAAACGTCGATTTTTCGTTCCGGCAAGGCTGTCAAGAGATCACTTGTGCGGCGTAGCAGCGCTACGCCGCACAAGTGATCTCGAAGACTTACGCCGCCGGGGCGGAAAAGCGGCGTTTCACAGCGTGAATTCCCAGGCGCACCAGTATTCATCCGGATGCCCATCCGGCGGGCAGGCGATGCAGTTCGTCCTGATGCGAGGGTCAATGGTCTTTGCAAATTCCGCGTACTCTACGACTCCCACCGTCTTGCAGGGGAAATCGGGAAGCCCCCGCCGTTTTCGGGCAGACTGCACCCGGCAGTCGAGCATGCGGAACACCACCCGGCGGTCGCTCTGCTCGTTCACTTCCTGCAGGTTCAAACGGGCATAGAGCCGGTGCTTGAGGCACTCCACCAGCGCAGGGATCCCTCCCCCCGGCTTAAGGCCGAGCCGCTCCATGATCCGCTTAGCCTCGATCACCGTGAACTGGCGCCATGCCTCCCGGTCGGCATCGATGGCCTCCTCCATGCCATGTTTCTGTTCCACCGCCTGGAACCAGAGTCCGTCATGGGCCAGCCAGTTCTTGGCGTCATCGATGATGATCCTGATGAGTTGTTCCTTGCTCATCTCTTCGAAAATGCGAACCCCCTCATCCCCGACTGCCGTCGCTTCCTGCGCCATAGCTCCCTCCAGCTTTCAATGGTTTCCCTTTACGTACACTGGCTCGCAAATGGTTTTTTCTGCCCCTGCGGCGTCCCGCAGGAGCAGAAAAATCGGCAACTACTGTTCATGGCAGAAAAACTAATCACTTTCACTTCTGACATCCTGTGAAGCTTCCTTTGTTTTTCTTAGTGCTCTTAGTATCTTAGTGGTGTAATCACGCTATCAGGATCAATGATCTGATGCCTTTGAAATACCGAGACCGGTGATCTGGCGTACCTCGATCTCGTCAAACATTTCCTCGGCGCGTCGGTCACGGAAGAGCAGTGCCCCCAGGACGGCAGCGATGAAGCCAAGCGGTACGGAAACGATGCCGGGATTCCTGAGCGGAAAGATGGCTGCCTTGAGACCGACCATGGAGGTCCCGCCGTCATTCTTTTTCAAGTCGCCTCGTGCCTTGTCCAGGGCCTTCAGGTCCTTCTCAGCCAGTACAGCGCCTTCAGACTGCTTTTTCTCGAGGGTTACGATGATTTTTTTGGCGTCGTCGGCGATCTTTTGCGGATACGTCATGACCGGCGAAATCATCACTAGGCCCAGGGCTGTGATCGTTCCCACCAGCAGTCCGCTGACGACACCGGCAGTGTTGAAGCGGCGCCAGAAGAGTGACAGCATAATCGCCGGGAAGTTGCCCGATGCGGCCACCGCAAAAGCCAGGGCCACAAGGGCAACCACGTTCTCCTTCTCGGCCGCCAGACCCATGACGATAGCAGCGATACCGACGAAGAGCGAGGAGATGCGGGCCACCTTGACCTGGGTATGCTGGTCAGCCTTGCCGTCCATTATGATGTTGACATACACGTCATGGGCAATAGCCGCGGAAGCGGCCAGCACAAGGCCGGAAACCACCGCCAGGATGGTGGCGAAAGCCACCGCGCAGATGAAGGCGAGAAAGAGATCCCCGCCGAAGGTACCTGCACCGCCGCCCAGAAACTGCGCCAGCAGCAGTGTCGCCATGTTTCCCCCTTTGTCGACCGATCCGATCAGTTGCGGGGTCAGGTAGAGGGCTGCGCCGAAACCGATCAGATTGATCAGAAAAAAGAAGCTGCCGTTGATGAACAGGGCGATGACGATCGATTTGCGAGCCTCTTTGGCATTGGGAACGGTAAAGAAGCGCATCAGGATGTGGGGCAGGCCGGCTGCGCCCAGCGCCCACGCGACGCCGAGAGAAATCTGGTCGAGCGGGTTTTTCAGGAACAGGCCCGGCTCCAGGAAGCGTTGTCCATAGTCGAATCCGGGTTTTGCCACAGCTTCCTTGAGTACATTCAACCGCACATGATCCTGGATGTTTTGATTGCCGACGATGTCCGTAAAAAACTGGATCGGGTTCATTCCCGCCTTCAGCATGACCAGCAGGGCAAGAAGGCAGGTCCCGGTCATCAGCAGGCTGGCCTTGATGATCTGCACCCAGGTAGTTGCCTTCATGCCGCCGAAGAAGACATAGGCGACCATCAGGATGCCGACCCCGACAATCGATACGCGGTAGGGGATGTCGAGCAAAACCTGCATCAGCTTGCCGGCGCCGACCATCTGGGCGATCAGGTAGAAGAGCGACACCGTTACCGTGGAAAGTGCGGCCACGGCCCGCACCTTTTTGGGCGAGGTCCGGAAAGAGAGAATGTCGCCCAGGGTGTACTTGCCGGCATTACGACAGGGTTCGGCTATTACCAGAAGTATGACGATGAACGAGAATGCCGGTCCGACCGCATACATAAAGCCGTCGATCCCGTACAGCGAGATGAGACCGGACATGCCGAGGAATGAAGCCGCCGACATATAGTCACCGGCGATGGCCCAGCCGTTCTGCAGGCCGGTTATTCCGCCACCGGCCGCATAAAAGTCGGACGCCGAAGAGGTCCGCTTGGCCGCCCAGACCACGACGCCGAGTGTTACCGCGATGATGGCCAGGAACATGGTAATGGTGATGGCGCGATTAGGTTTGACCTTGGCGGGTGCCGCGGGAGCAGTTGCTTTAGCCGCATCCGCCGCCGGTAGGGCTTGAGCAGCCGGGGTCTGTGCTCCACCCGCCCCTTGGGCAGGGACTGCTGCCTGAGGAGCAGCAGATAAAGGCGTTACTGCTGCGGGAGCCTGTTGCGCTGCCTGTTTTGCCGGCTCTGCGCTGAACCCGACCGTAGCCAGGAGAAGCATGAGAATCATTGCTGACAGAATTCTGGTGAACATGTACCCTCCCCTTACTGGATTTCTTTGATAAGTTCTTCGGTCAAACGGTCAAATTCGCTATTGGCCACTTTGGTGTAGAAGATTGCCACGCAGAACGTCATGACATACTGGGACAAAATGAAGATGTAGCCGAAGTTGATTACCCCGACGAGCTTGATCTTGAACAATTCGGGGAAATACCCTGACAGAACAGGCAAGAGGAAGTAATAAGCCGATGATGCAATCCACCATCCGAAGAGAAACCTCCTCTTCTTGTGCTTCAGTTCGAGATATTTCGGATTCTGCGCTATCTCGCTCCAGTTGTAGGATTTTGTCGCCATGGGACACGTCCTCCTTTCGCTGTGATTATCTCTGTCGCAATGATGCCATGCGCGTTACCGGGCTTCCGGGGTTGCATCATATTAATGCCGAGCCTGACCCGGCAGATTTTCAATCAAATGATTCCAGCGTGCAAAAATGCAATTTATGGTTGAAATTTGCCCGTGTCCTGAACCTATCCGTACACCATATTGATAAACCCTCGTTCTGTTGCGCAATCGCATGGTTTGCAACAGATGTACATGCAGCCTGGAGAAGGAGTTTATAGCGCTTTCTACCTTAGGGTAAAATTGCTTTCCTTCTTTTCAACTGCCTCCTTACTGCCGTTACTGCCCAGCTAAAACCATTTACATTTGAGCCTGTGGGTGAACGGCAGATTTGCACCATAAAATATATTCAGTTTACGTTCATGTCAAGCTAAAATAAAACAATTTTATATAAATATATTTTTCCCTATTTCTCCTCTATTTAACCGAATTTCCGTGGAAGCTAAAAGTGTTGACAAATCTGGATATTTAGATTAAAAGATTATTATTTTACGTAAAGGTGAGATGACATGGACAAGATAGCCGATGATGAAGTGCTGATCCCGATAGGGGATGTCGCCACGACTCTGGGATTAACCACCCGGACACTCCGTTACTGGGAAGAAATGGGAATCATCAAATCCTTCCAGCGCCCGGAAGGAGGTAGCAGGGCATATACTCCGTATATGGTGAGAAGGATCAAGTTCATTCTCAAGCTGAAGACGCTCGGCCTGACGATAAAAGAACTTCAGGTATTGGGGGATGCTTACGGAGAAGCCAGACGAACCGACAACATGATCCCGCAGCTGATCGAGATTCTTGATACGCACATCAACATGGTGGATGAAAAAATCGGCGAGTTGTCTTCATTGCGGAAAGAAATCGTGGACTACCGTCAGAAGATGATCGAAAAGTTCAATCTGAGTAGAGAATAGGCAGTTTCCTTGCTACCAGCATGAAAAAGAAGTAAATTAATGCCCTGAAGCAGCCTGGACAATTGTATCGGTCCGGGCTCTTTTTTTATTATAATTTGACGTTTCTATCCTTTTCCCGCAGCCGGTGACCAGGGATAGTCCCGCAGGTGTTCGGCGAGTTCAGCCCGTGTATAGCGGTTGGTACGGCGAACTATGCCGACAATGATGATGGCAAGCGGCAGAGTAAAAATGAAGATGCCGGTCGTACCCAAAAGCCTCTCGCCGATAAGGAAGGTGATCGTCAGGTTAAAAATGAGGACCGACAGAAAGAGCAGCGGTCCGAGCAGAGCCCTGAAAGGAAAGTTGCGTATGCCTGCCGGCATTCCCGTTTGTTTCCCGACCCTGGCATCGATGATCTGGAGCGCCAGGACCAGGCAGAAGCTGGTCAACAGCCAGCCCACGTAATTAGAAATGGGAACCCCAAAGTGGATCCCCGCTTCCCGATAACCGTAAATCTGCCCCAGGAACCATCGCCTCCCCTGGAGAGCGACCGGGTCGATGATTATATCGAGAAAGACCTGGAATAGAGCAGCGAGAAAAAGGACCGAAAAAGATTTCCGGATGCCGCGGGTTTCCAGCGTCACCAGGCCATACCGCCCTGCCTTGATGGGAGAAACGACGAGGAGAGCAGTGGCGTAACTGCAGTACGCGAGGAATACGTAGGAGAGCGAATCGAAGAAGGGGACGCCGGCGATCCAGAGTTCACGATGTTTCGTGGCGTCGATATAGTAATACCAGCCATAAGGGAAACCGGTATTGATGGAACTGACTTCCGATAGAAAGGAAATAAGGTAGCCGACCACCGTGAACGAGAGGACCGTACGCCAACCGAGATGCATCACCGCCGCCACCAGGTAAACCGCCAGAAAGGCGAAGACGTAGGGGCGCATGGTGAAGGTGCCGATGGCTATTTGCAGAACTTGCTCCATACCGCTCCTTAATGCAAATGGCGCGGGTCACGCGCCAGAAAAGAATAAACCGGAAAATCAAAAAACCTATTACAAAACTGCATAAGGAGCGTGGATTTTTCGTCCTGGCAAGGCTGTCGAGGGGGTGCGGCACAGGCGTAGCAGCGCTACGTCGAGCACGCACCCCCGAAGACTTACGCAGCCAGGGCGGAAAAGCCGCGCTCCCATTCTAGAAGAGTGTGCCGATGATGCCGCCGAGGACCGATATCGGCCCGGCGTCCCCCAACCCCTCCATCGCCTTTTCAGTCTTTTTCAGGGCAGCAGTCGCGTCGCGGTACAGCTTATCTTCGTTCACGAGCTTGCCAAAAGTCCCTTCACCCTCGTTGATTTTTCTCGTGATCTCCTTGATGTTTTTCGAAGCGTCTCGGACCTCATTATAGAGCGACTCGTCATTAACGAGTTTCCCCATGGTCCCCTCACCCCGGTTAATTTTACCGGCAATTCCCCTGACATCCTTCATACTCTCCTTGATGTCTGAAACGGCGCTCCTGGCATCAGTATACAGCGCATCGTCGTTGACGAGCTTGCCGAAAGTGCCTTCCCCCTTCTCAATCTTGCCGGCAATAGTCTTGAGGCTTGCCGTTGCGTCGGTCGCGTTGCGGTAGAGTGCCCGATCATTCAGGAGCAAGGCCAGGGAACCTTCGCCATGGTCAAATTTTGCGGTTATGCTGTTGATGTTTTTAATGGCCCCTTGAAGATCTCCACGGTTCTCATCGAGTATTGAGGAAATCTTCACCATTACTTCTTTCTGGTTCTTGTTCAGGTCGTCAATGAATATTCTGGTCTCTTTGGTCAACTCGCCGACATTTTCCACAATGGAATCGACGCTGGCCACATCCTTTCCCTTGACCGTTCCTCCCGGCGGAAGGCGCGCCGCTTCGGGAGAACCGAAGGAAAGCCCGAGGAATTGCCCCCCGAGCAGATTGGTAAGACGGAGGCTGGCAACGGTATCGGTCTTGATAACAGTGTCCGGTTTTACATCGAAATCTATGCGGATTTTGCCATCAATAATATTTATTTTCAAGATCCTGCCGACATCGACTCCGGCCAGACGCACCGGGTCTCCGACCTTGAGGCCGGTAACGCTCGCCAGGAATGTAGTGTACATGACCTTCCTTTCAAAGGGATTCCACTTCTCGCCCGCTTCCAGCATTACGCCGAGGATGATTAACCCTAGCAGAAAGAAGAAGCCGACTTTTTTTTCAAGTGAAACAGCCATAACGAGAATGCCTCCTTTTACGGCATCACGGCTCAGTTGAAACGGGAGGGAATCCGCGCTTCAGACCATGAGCACCTACATGAGAAGCCTGGTCAGAAAATAGTCCGCTACCAGAATGAGCATGAATGACATGACCACTGACCTGGTAGTGGAGCGGCCTATTCCCCTGGCTCCTCCGGTGGTTTTGAACCCTACATAACATGCCACAAGGGCGACTATTCCGCCAAATACAACGGATTTAATCAGTCCGTTTCCGATCTCCCTCAATTTAAGGGCGTCGGTCAGGCTATCGTAATAGGTAGCATAGGAAACGAAGATTTGCGGATGAAGATTACTTATGACTGCTCCCCCGAAAATGCCGACACAATCGGCGTAAATTACCAGCGCAGGAACAGAGATCAGACAGGCGATCAGCCGCGGCATCGCCAGGTAACGGACAGGATTGATGTCAAGGGTCCGCAATGCGTCAATCTCTTCATAGACCGTCATGACGCCAAGCTCGGCAGTCATGGCCGATCCTGCTCGACCGGCCACAAGAAAGCTGATCATGACCGGCCCTAACTCGCGCACCATGGAGTGTCCCACGATCGCACCGATAATGTTCTGCCCCCCGTATTTCTGAAGTTCGATGCCGGTTTGCAGCGCCAGGACCATACCGACAAAAAACGCCATGACCGATGCAGCCGGAAGGGTCTCGTAACCGATTATGGCCATCTGAACAAAGATGCTTTGCAGATTACGGGGGGCTTCACGGAAGAAATAGAGAGTCTGACCCAGCAGGATGAGCATTTCTCCGAGTATTTCGTCAAAACGAAGAAGTCTGCCGCCAATTCTTTCAAGTAACCCCTTCACGGTTTACTCCCACTGTTCGTAACCGGTTGCGCTCCGGATGCATCCCCGCTTTTCTCCCAATCGATTCCGAACGGGAGCCATAAAAAAGAGAGTCTTTGCCTGCCGGCCTCATTCCGAAAGCGGAGTAATCCCTTAAACAGCTTGAAGTCGGCCATTTTTCTCTCGGAACGGTATGCCACAAACGGGAAAAACTCATAAGCGAGGTCTTCGCCCCTCTGTTCATGCCAGTAGAGGTTCCAGAGGAAAGATGCTGCGGAATCCCCCTTATCGTTCCATTTCTGCTGGTAAATACGCCAGAAAGGGGCCCAGCTTCTGTCGATCCCTTCCCTGTTCAGGTAGGGCTCGACAGGAGCGGGCAGAGAGAGTGTCTTGACCCCGCGAGTGTCGCGGTTATAGACATAAAACGGCCAGAATGCCGTCCTGCGCCGTGCTGCGCCATCCTTCGGCCAGCTTTCGCGGTTGTCCGAATAAAGGAAATAGAAGATCCTGTCGCGCTCCTGGCGGAATACCTCTGAGTCGATCTCCTCGTAATTATATAACGGCCACATATACCAGCGCTTGCGGGTCTCCTTCCTGTCGTCCCTGGAGTAAAAGGGAAGGAAACTGTCCATCGTACGCGATTCTCCCCGGATCGTCCGCACGAAAGGCCAGAAATAATCCCGCTCCTCCTGATGCCCCTCCGCCTCCAACCTGTAGCCGATGAATGGCCACAGGTAATACCGGGCGGTGACCTTCGGAGAATCGGTCGCCGCATACAGAGGGAGCAGGTACAATTGAGTGGTCGGATTATCGGTGTCCAGCCCGCTCTGTTCCTGGAAGTAAAAGGGCCAGGCAGCGAAACGCTTGCTGTAGACCCCTTCCTTTGCTGACTGGCCGTACAGCGGCCAGAACTGGAATCCGCTCTCCTTTTCTCCTTGTGTCGTGGAAAAAAACGGATAGAGGTAGTTGCTGGTGGTGGTTCCCTTCTTTACAGTTCTGCCGTA
>JBGPCQ010000003.1:0-55001 GCA_041481895.1 Geobacteraceae bacterium
GCTTACGCCATCGCCAATAGCAGACAGTATTCCTTCCGCCCTGGTTTTTTCCTCCAGGGCTTTCAGCATTGCCTCATGGAGCTCTTTTGCCAGGCGGTCACGGCCCTGCGTAATGTAGTTTACATACACAATGAATACAGCTATGAGAAAGACGGTGAGCAGACGTTCCCAGACGTCATGAAATGAGGGGGCAAAGATTTGCTGGATAAAGGATTTTTCTTGGAGACCGATCGTATCTAAGGCCGCGTTTAATAGCCAGGACAGAACCATCATCACTATTCCAGCCACGAGGATATGGCCGGATTTATACGTCAGTTTCTTATAGCTGTCGTTCATCCTCAAGCCGCCTGTTCATGGCGCGCCGCTTCTCCGATTCTTGGCCGGAGGGAAGTGCGGACGCAAAATATAAGGGAATTATCATGAATACAGATACAGCAATGGACCTTGTCAGCGGTTTGCCTGTAATTACGTTATTTCACTGTTTATGAAATAATGGTCATTCTATCCGGAATCACGCCGGCCCACGGTTGGAGCAGTTTTTTTTCGCGGTGATTCGCCTCCAGATGAATTAGAAAATTCTTATGCAAATTTAAAGCCTAGTAACTCAAGGTGCGTAAATTTATTGGCTGACCGCCAAACTTTATACCTGAAGTAAAGAGAATGGTGTGAATACAACTATTCAAATTCCGCTGAACCTGCCATGAGCGTGAGATGTTCTCCGGGAGAACGGAGACGGTCTCCAGGGGAGAGGAAAAACGTCCGCCCATCACGACATCTCTACACCGTCTATAACCATCCGGCAGGAAGGGCATTTCCCGTCCCGTATCCTGTTTTCCTGGATATGAAAACCGTGGCGGAGAATGAGCGGCTCGCCGCAGGCCGGGCATCGGGTATTCTCACCCCCCTCGCCCGGCACGTTCCCTTCATAGACATTGCGCAGGCCGGCATCGAGGCCGATCTGCCGGGCGCGCCGCAAGGTCGCAAGCGGGGTGCGGGGCTGATCGGTCAGCCGGTACGTTGGATAAAACTGGCTGACGTGCCAGGGGGTATCGACACCCACCTGCTCCGCAATGAACCGGGCAAGCTGCTCGATCTCCCTGTCCGAATCATTGTGGCCGGGGATGATGAGAGTGGTCAGTTCCAACCAAATCCCGAGCCGCTTGTACTCGATAATCGTTTCCAGAACTTCGCCCAGCTTGGCATGGACGACCTCCCGGTAAAATTTTTCCGAAAACCCTTTCAGATCGATGTTGGCTGCATCGAGAAAGGGACTGATCTGGTTCAGGGCCGGAGACGTGATGTAGCCATTAGTCACGAAAACGTTTCTGAGACCCGCCTTTCTGGCGAGGACCGCGGTGTCATAGGCATATTCATAGAAAATGGTCGGCTCGGTATAGGTATAGGAAATCGATGAGCACCCCGATGCGACGGCCTTTCTGACTATCTCTGCCGGAGGCAGGTCAAAGCCGCTTATCTCTCCCCCCTCCCACACGGACTGGGAAATACTGTAATTCTGACAGTGCTGGCAGCGAAAATTGCAGCCTACCGTGGCCACCGAATAGGTCCTGCTGCCGGGCTGGAAATGAAAAAGGGGCTTTTTCTCGATCGGGTCCGGATGCTCTGCAACGGCCCTGCCATACACGAGGGTAAAAAGGGTCCCCGCGCGGTTTTCACGGACCCCGCAGAGACCGCGCTTGCCATCCGCTATAACGCAGCGGAAGCGGCAGAGGCCGCAATTGACCTTCGATCCTGCAAGTTTTTCGTAAAACATCGCCTCTTTCATGTCAATTCACCTTTGCCAATAATATTTGACTGCACCGGGGTCCCCGCGACAAACAGACCCGGACACCCCCAAAGCAGAAAGCTTGCCGAAGCGGTCCACCGTCGGCTCCTGTAATATCCTCCGACTATACCAACCAAACGCCGGTCTACTTTTGATCTCGACATTTTTTTCTCTTTTTATTGCCTCAAATCATTCACCACAATTTTCCGGAACGGTTAAAAAGCCACACTCTTGTTCTATTTTTAAAATAGTCTTAATTATCAATATGTTACATCAGCATGAGAAGAGTTGCGGCAGCTTATGGGTCCACTTGTTCTAAAATTGAAGTTTGACACCATGCCACAAAACTTAATTAACATATTGTTTTACAAGGATTATTTAAAAAATCATCGCTTGTACTATTTTTTTAAGCATCTTATAATAAAACAAAAGAAGAGAGAAAAGGAGATATGACTATGAACTGCCCGATTTGCAACAACACCACCGGCATCGAGATCGATATCCATTCCGACGGCTATGCCAAGGACATTGTCGAATGCACAAACTGCGAAGCCCTGTGGCTTTCCGACATCAATGGAATAGTTCTGCTTAACAAGAAGGTAGCATAACGGCACAACGGGGAGGATTGCCCGGTAACCTGCCACATCCGGCAAGGATGTCCGCAGGACTTTGTCAAAGACCGAAGCATGATTCAGCGGCTGCCGTGACATAGCCGTCTGGTTTTCAGCGGGGAACCGGAGGGCTGTCTCGGCCCGGGTTCGTTTACTGCGAAGGCAAATCAATAAATTGCGTAGTTGGCCGGATCGGAAAACAATTCCTTCAGAAAGAGATTATTGAGGTAGTGGCCGGTCTTGTGCGCCTCTACCCTGCCGAGCAGGCGGTAGCTCCCCGTGTAGAGATCGCCGATGAGGTCGAGTATCTTGTGGTTCACCAGTTCCTTCTTGTAGCGGAGGCCGTGGGGATTTACAATACTGTCGTCTCCAATCACCACTGCATTATCGAGCGACCCCCCTTTTGCCAGGCCGGCTTCGCGGATCGCCTCGATTTCTTCAAGAAGGGTAAAGGTGCGGGAGTTTACGATGGAAAAGGCATTTTCCACATCCGTAACCCGTTTCCTCTGTTTCCCCACCGGGGGTCTGAACTCGATGGTCATTGTTATATCCAGGGTGTTCAGGGGCTTCACACGCACAAAAGCATCGCCGCTGCGCACCTCCAGGAGACGAAGAACTTTCAGGTAGACGCCCGACTCGGGGAATTCGTAGACCCCGGCCCGCCACATTTCCTGGTAGAATTCCCATGCCGAGCCGTCCATAATGGGGACCTCGGGACCGTTGATATAGACGAGACAGTTGGTAAGTCCGGAAAAATAGAAGGCCGCCATCAGGTGCTCGATAGTAGCGACCGATGCGCCATTCTCGGCTATCTGGGTCGAAAGACGGGTATCCGCCACTTTATCGTAACGGGCGGGAATGAGGCAGCCGTTATGAACGAAAGCGATCCCGAACTCCCTGCGGGGGAGAAATTCCAGGGTCACCTCACGCCCGGTGTGGAGCCCGATGCCGGACAGCTTGAAAATCCTGTTTATGGTCGTTTGCCGCTTTATCATGATGAATGAATGTCGCAGATTTTCCTTCTCACGTCAAGCCCTCATATCTCCCGTGGAGTTGATCAGTGGTATCCTTCGACGACATCCAATCCTTGTTGGACAACCATCGTCCCGTCCTGATGCCCCGGGACGCCCGCACCCATGCCGCCGTTGCACTCATCCTCCGCGCTGCCCCTACGGGACCGGAAGTGCTCTTTATCGAGAGGGCGCAACATGACGCTG
This sequence comes from Geobacteraceae bacterium, assembly GCA_041481895.1. Lineage (GTDB taxonomy): Bacteria > Desulfobacterota > Desulfuromonadia > Geobacterales > Geobacteraceae > JAMPXD01. The sequence goes on from JBGPCQ010000003.1 coordinate 3,612, forward strand.
ACCCCTGGTCGGGAGACCTCGGATTCCCCGGCGGCAAAGTCGAGGAACTTGATGGGGAGGAGCGGCGGGCCGCGGAGCGGGAAACTCTGGAGGAAATCGGCCTGGACCTGGGGAGTGCCCGCTATTTAGGCCGCCTCTCCGACATAGCCGGCGCCCATTTCCCGGTCAGGGTTTCCTGTTTCGTGTTCGCTCTGGCAGGCCCCGCCACCATCTTCAGACTGAGCGATGAAGTCAGTTGCTTCTTCTGGGTGCCTCTTGCTCTGCTTCTCGATCCGGAACGCCATTTGACGGCCCCGGTTCATTTTTCCGGAAGAATACTGACCTCTCCGGCCATCCGGATCCTGGAGCCCGGGAATACGCCCCTCTGGGGCATTACCTACCGCCTGGTGATGCAGTTTCTCCAGATCCTCGGCTTCCTTGAGCTGCCGAAGTCGTCGCCTTCGGCTCCGCTCTGAAATACGACTACAAGAACATGAGCTCCAGTGCGAAGTACCTTTTTGAGACTGCCATGGAGAACCGGTCGATCTGCAACAATCTCTGGCTCAAATTCATCTATGCCTTCTGAAAAGCAGAATGGTTGAGTGTCGGGACCTGTCATTGTGAAATTTCATTGTTTCTACCGATAAAAAAAGCCTCCGGGACTCCGGGGGCTTTTTCGTATCACCGGCCGACTTCATTCATGCTTCATCCTGCCGGATCCCGGCCTGCCGGGCCGCCAGCCTTCCCGCTGCATATAACCGGGGCGATGAGTGGGCATCATGTAACGGGGCCTTTCCCTCACGCCATACCTCTGCTCCGGCGGCATGCTCTGCCATTTCTCCCTGAGGGCGCGCCTCTGATCCGGCGGCAGGTTATTGAACCATCGGTAACGGTTGCGGATATTTTCCTGTTCCTCCGGCGGGAGCTTGCGGAATTCGTCGGAACGCATGCGGATAGTATCCCTCTCCCGGGGTGGCAGGGCGCGCCACTGATTGAAACGCTCCCGCGCCGCCCCGCGCTCCGCGGGTGTCATCTGCCGCCAGCGCTCGGCCCCCTGGCGGAGCCTTTCCCTCCTTTCTGGCGGCAGCCTGTCCCAACGCTCCCTGAAGGATTTCAAATCCCGCTGCTCCTCCCTGCTTAGCTGCCCCCATGATGGAGCAGGCTCTTCCCCCCATACAGGAAGAGCACAGCAGAAGCTGGAGATCGCGATCAAGAAAAACAGCACCCTTTTCATCGCGCTTTTCCTTTCGACTCGTCGGCAGTGAGCCAGCGGTAAAAATCCAGGTCCTCGTAAAGGTCCAGATGGTCCTTGATGACCAGAACCTCCACCTCCTCCGGCAGGCTTACCGGCAGTCTTTGCCGGGCAGAAAAAGTCCAGACGGAAACTGCCACAGCCACGACAGCCGCCGTTGCCAAACCGCCCGCCGTAAGCCAGCGTGGAAAGGCAAATAACGTCCGCCGCTTGCCGGCGGTCTCCAAGGCATCAAGCCGGATCCGTCTCAGGCGGAGGAGGGTCTCCTCATCCAGGGCATCCGCATTCCTGTTGAGCGTTTCCTGAATTCCGTCCAGGAATTTCTTGTCCGGCAACTCATTGCTCATGGCCTGTAATCCTCCAGCCAGCCGCGCAGGGTATGTACGGCCCGTGAATAGTGGGTTTTCACGCTTCCTTCCGAACAGCCCATGGCCGCCGCAGTCTGCGCAACGTCGAATCCCTCCCATGCCCGCAGCAGAAAGGCTTGGCGCTGCCTGAGCGGCAGTTGGCGCACGGCCTTCTCCAGGGCCTCCCCCGTGTCCCGGCGAATCACGAGTTCTGCCGGGTCGGGCGCCGCAGGGTCAGCGATAGTATTGATCGGGTCTTCCCCCTCCTCGTCATCCGGCATGAACCAGTAACGAACGCGGTTGCGCACCGCTGCGCGGCGGTACCAGTCGGTGATCCGGCTGTGCAGGATACGGTAGAAAAGCACATGCCATTCCGCTGCCGGCCGACCGGTGTAACGCTTGACGAAATCGAGCATCGCATCCTGAACCAGATCAAGGGCTTCATCGGTATTGCTCGTAGCGAAACGGGCCATGGTGAAAGCCCGCCTTTCCACATCGGCCAGAAAGCGATTGAGTTCCGGTGTCGAATCCAGGTATGCTCCCTTCTTGCTCTTTCCCCGTAATGCACCGCATCGGAGAAATCTTCTAATTATTAAAACGCACGCCGGACTTCTGCGTTGACAGAGATGATATCATTTTTTCCCCTGCCTGAACAGGGGGGTGACGCGGAGGCGTGGTACCCACGGGCATAAACAGCGCCACGCCGCACAAGGAATCCCGAAGATCAACGCAGAGATTGCGGAAAAGTGGAATGCCTAAAATTCGGCGTGACGGGGCGTGCGCGGAAACGGTATCACATCCCTGATATTCTCCATCCCCGTCAGGTACATGATGAGCCGCTCGAATCCGAGCCCGAAGCCGGCATGGGGACAGGAGCCCCAGCGCCGGGTATCAAGATACCACCAGAGATCGGAAGGTGTGATCCCCACCCTCTTCATCCGCTCCGTCAGCAGATCGAGCCGCTCCTCACGCTGGCTGCCGCCGATGATCTCACCCACCTTGGGGACCAGGAGGTCCATGGCGGCAACGGTCCGGTTGTCGTCGTTCTGCCGCATGTAAAAGGCCTTGATCTCCCGGGGATAGTTCACGACGAACACCGGCCCGCCGACCACCTGCTCGGTAAGGTAGCGCTCATGTTCCGACTGAAGGTCTGCCCCCCATTCCACCGGAAATTCGAACGTGACCGGCGCCTTGAGCAGTTGTTCGACGGCCTCGCCATACTCCATCATGGCAAAGGGTGATCCGGCCACCTTCTCTATCCTGGCGATCAACCCTCGGTCCATATGCTCGTTGAAAAACTCCATATCATCCCGGCAGCTGTCGAGGACGTGGCGGCACAGATACCTGAAAAACTCCTCGGCCAGGGCCGCATCCGCCATCAGGTCGGAGAACGCCATCTCCGGCTCAATCATCCAGAATTCCGCGGCGTGCCGGGCCGTGTTGGAGTTTTCCGCCCGGAAGGTGGGGCCGAAGGTATAGATATCGGAAAAAGCCATGGCAAACAGCTCGCCTTCCAATTGACCGCTGACGGTCAACCCTGCCGCCTGCCCGAAAAAGTCGCGGGAGTAGTCCACCTCGCCGGCGATGAGGGGGGGATGGGCCATGTCGAGGGTGGTGACCCGGAACATCTCCCCAGCCCCCTCACAATCACTGGTAGTGATGATGGGAGTATGGACGCAGACGAAGCCGCGTTCGGCGAAGAAGCGATGGATCGCCTGGGCGAGGGACGAACGTACCCGGAACACGGCGCCGAAAGTGTTGGTGCGGGGCCGCAGGTGGGCGACCGTGCGGAGGTACTCGAAGCTGTGGCGCTTCTTCTGCATCGGATAGCTCTCGTCGGCCGGGCCGATGATGGTGATTTCCTCGGCCTTGAGTTCATACACCTGGCCTGCTGCCGGCGATTCCGCCAGCACCCCCCTGGCCGCCACCGCCGCACCCGTCCCGAGCCGGCCAATCTCCTCATAGTTTGCGATTCCAGGCGTCGCCACCACCTGGAGGCTGGCAAGGCACGAGCCGTCATTCAGGGCCAGGAAGGTTACATCCTTACCGGTCCGGACAGTTCTTACCCACCCCTTTACGGTCAGCTCGGCCCCCGGGGCCTCGGCTGCCAGAATTCCCCTGATCCGTGTTCGCTGTTCCATCGGCTCATCTCCCTGACAGGTGTCTGGCGATAATTCTAGCATACCGGAAGCCGGTCGCCAACACGCATTGTTGGCCCGCCAGATAATTGTTTGACCTCCCCCTGTCCCTGCGGTATAGTTTCACTGTGATTCGGCGGATACTCATCATAGCGCTTGCGCTCAATCTGCTTACGGGAACAGCTCGGGCCGGCAATTCCTCGAAAAACTTCGGCGGAATCGGCATAGACGGTGTCCCCCTGCCCAACGGCCAGATCGAAGTAAAGCAGCTGGTAACCGGCAGCCCAGCCCATCTCGCGGGGGTCAGGCTTGGCGACATCATCACCAGCATCGACAGCAAACCGACAAAAGGGAGCGAATTCAAGGATATCGTCGACCATCGCCTGCGTGGTCGCGCCGGTACCAATATCCTCATCGTCATCCAGCGCCCCGGCCAGGAAAAGCCGCTGCGCTTTAATCTGGTCAGAAAACAGCTTGTAATTAAAAAATAAGACTCATCCATTCATTTCTCTGTCTGTTGGCAAGAACATTATTGTCCTGCATCTACATGGAGGAGACCTGTCATGTCGCCATTCGTAAAAACAGCCCTTTCTGTCATTCTCGCGCTTGCCCTGGCAGGCTGTGCCGCGCCCGTCATCAAGGACTACCCACAGCACCAGTCACCGGTCAGCGAGGTCTCCCGCAGCTATCCGAAAATAGTCCTCTACTCCACCTCCTGGTGCCCCCACTGTAAAGAGGCCAAGGAATACTTCAAAAAGAACAATATCATATACGTCAACAAAGACGTTGAAGAGGACAGCGACGCCATGGAGATGTTGGTAGAAACTTACAAGAGCCGGTCGGTTCCGGTCATCGTCTTTGGTAACGATGAAAAGATTATAAAGGGTTTCAAGCAGGAAGAATTCGAAAAGGCTTACGGAGAGTTCAAGAAGGTGAAATAGTTTCCAATTCGGAGTTTCCGGATGGGAACTAAAAAGTCTTTTCCTGACATACAGTAAAGGGGGCCGGTCGGCCCCCTTTACATTCGGAATGAAGGATGTCGCCTCCTGCCCGCTAACGGCGATCGGGCCGATCCGACGCAGGGGCAGATGCTACGACTTGTCGTCTCCCATGCGTGTCTCGTTGACGAACTGTTCGGTCGAATCGTCCAGCGCCCGGCTTTTCCGGCCGAGCGGCTGATGCACGTAAAGGCTCCTGGCGTCGACCTTCCCTTCGGTACGGGGGGGAGGGGGGGACATTTTGTATTTTGCCGGACGTGCATGGTCCGCAATCTGCAGTTTGGGGTTGAATACGCTCTTCGACTTGATCAGGCTCTTGAGAAAATTGGTCTGTCCGTGCAGCAGATGCCGTCCGACAAATTTTGCCGTACCTTTCAAGGCTTCCCATCCGAGATGTTTCATATTCAGAACCATCTGGGTCTTGACCAGTTCTTCGTAAAACTCGTTCAGGGGAAGCCGGGTCGGCAACACTGCATGCTGGATGTCGAACATCCGGTAGTCGAGTGTTGTTATTTTGCGCGGTTCGGTAAGCCAGCTCTCCGTCCCGGGATAGGGGGTATTGACGGTGATGCTGACGATCTCGGGGATTTCCATGCACCACTCCCGGATGACCCTGAAACGGTCCCGGTCCCAGTCCGGATCGGCAATGATGTTGATTACCACGCTGATGTCGAGGGAACGGGCAATTTCCAGCGCTTCGAAATTCGTGTCGAGATTTGTGCGCTTCCGGAATTGCGATAGACCTTCCTCGTCAATCGCTTCAATCCCCAGGAACATGAACTCCAGGCCGATTTTCTTCCAGAACCGGAATACCTCGATATTTCGCAGAAGTACATCGCCACGGGTTTCGAGATAGTAATTCTTCCTGATCCCCCGCCGCGCTATGGCTTCGCCGATCTCCATCCCGGGCCCACCCTGGAGGAAAGCCACATCATCAACGATGAAGACTCCCGGCTCCTTTATGCGCGCCAGTTCGTCGACGATCTTGGCGGTGCTCTTCGTCCGGTAGCTCCGGCCGTAAAAGGTCCAGGCGCTGCAGAACGAACAGTCCCAGGGGCAGCCCCGGGTAAACTCGATGGAAGCGCACGGGTCGAGGATGCCGATGAAATATTTATTACGGTTTTTAAGCAGGTCACGGGCAGGGCTGAGTTCATCGAGGTCGGCTACGAAGAGCGGGGCCGGCCCTTCGCCGTCGAGCGTCACGGCGCCGGGAATGGAGGCTGCGGCTTTTGGGCCTTGCGTGATCGCCTCAAGCAGCGGGGGGAGTCCGGCTTCCCCTTCACCCTTCAGAACGCAGTCAATTTTACCCCCGCCATGCTCCAGGAGTTCCCGCGCTATGTATGAAGCGCTGTGGCCTCCGATTATTATGTAGGAATCGGGAAGGATGTCCTTGGCCCCCTTTGCCAGGTCTATCACTTCGGGGGTATTGGCTAAATAGTTCAGGGAGAACGCGATCACGTCGGGCCGCCAGGTTTCCAGTTCCCGGAAGAAACTCCGGTGGTTCTGCGCCTGGAGATCGATGAGGCGGACTTCGTGTCCGGCGCGCCGGGCCGCCTCGGCGACCAGCTCCAGGCCGAGAGGTTCGAGGCGTAAAAATACCCCTGAATATGTCAGAGGGCTCGGATTGACGGCAAGTACTTTCATGGCAACCCCGGGGGAGTGAGTGATCGGCGACAATGCGGCAGCGAAGTGCTTTTCCGCGTGAGAACGTTATCATCCCGATTCGGTCTCTGTCAATGAGAATCGGGGAGCGGCAGGCGTCACACGCAGCCGCGTTCCTGCAGCGGGGCTTTGAAACTGCCTCTTGAAACAGAAGGGAAAATGAATTATCGTGTCAAGTATTCGACCGGAACCATCGTCCGGGGATTGACGGGAGGTTTAAAACTTTGAAGAGAACGCTATCACTCGCCATGATCCTGTCCCTGGCACTTGCGGCCGCATCGTCGGACGCCGGGGAAAGTGCTTCCCTGCCGAAGGGGTATGAAACATGGGAAAAGAGCCGGCAAAAGATTGTCAGCGACAAGAAATCCCCCTATTACGGCATCTATTACATCCAGGCCGACCGGAACACGCTGAAAGCCTATAAGACCGGCGGCAGATATCCCGAGGGGAGCAGGTTCGTTGTAACCTATTACGGCATCCGGGAAGAGGGGGGGAAGCCGGTGCAGGGGAAAAAGAACATTATTGTCCTGATGAAAAAGGAGAGGAAGCAGCAGACGACGGGGGGGTGGCTTTTTGCCGGCTTCACCCCAGCGGGGAAGCCGGCCTCAATCGATCCGGCCAGGGATTGCTACGGGTGTCACCTGAAGGAAGCCGGGACGCGCGACCTGGTAATCTCCACGTATGCCGACTTCAGGTAGACTGGCGGGTTTACGTCGCGCCGCTCTTGGTGATCAGCAACACACCGATGCAGATCATTATCGTGCCGGCCCACCGCATCGGAGTTACCGGCTCGTGGAGGTAAAACTGGGAGAGCAGGGCAACCAGCACGAAATTGAGGGCCTGCATCGGAAGGGCGACGGAGAGGTCTTCCCAGGAAAGGACCGCCAGCCAGAGGAAGAAGAAGATTGCCAGCATCATGACGCCGACGATCAGCTTGGTGCTCGTCAGGGCCTGTAAGGTAACATTCAGAATTCCCCGGAGATTCATGGCCGAGATGTCCCCCAGCTCCTTCATCCCCCTGGCGAGGAGGATGTCGCCGATGGTCCCGAAGGTTACTGCCAGCAGCATGACAACAAGTGACTTTAACATGGTATCCTTTCAATAGTGCGGAATGTGGAATCCGGGGTGCGGAAATAAATCTTTTCATTCCGAAATCCGGATTCCGAAATCCGTATTCTTCTTTTCTCCCCGGTAATTCCTCAGCACAATCCCCAGCGAATTCAGCTTTTCCTTCACCCTCGGACTCGTGAGGGCCGCAAGCTCTTCTTCGTGGCGATAGTCCGGCATCCATTTCCGCAAACCCTCATCGGGGTGGCAGCCGGGATGGAAGTATATCTCCGTCGCGCCGTCCCCGAGCCGGTCCAGCGCCCTGAGCAGATACTCCTCCGTCATCCGGCCGGAATTGAGGAGCCCTTTAACTTCGGCCGTGTAGCCGATCCCCAGCCGGTCAAGGCCCGGTCGGCAGCGGCCCGCCAGCCGTCCGAAGATGAAGGCGTCCGTCGCCTTGCCGACGATCCGCCGGCGCGCCAGGGAGAGGTCGTTGAAAAGCCTCTCCCGGCTGAGGCGGAACGTCCTGATGCCGTATTCCGGCATAAGCGACAGCAGGATGTCGAACACCACCGGGTGCATATGAATATTGAGGTGACCGTCAATGTGAGAGAGGGGGATGCCGGTTCCCGTGAACTTTACGATCTGCCCCTCGATCTCCGCCTTCAGCTGCTTGCGCAGTGACTTCAGGAAAAAGTAGCGCATTCCGGCCATGACCGGGTCGGTGGGGAAATTTCCCTCCCGGTCCGTAAGGGACGGGAAGCCACCAAAAGGGGCCGTGGCCTTCCCCTGGACAAGAGTGAGGTGAAGCCCCACCTGGAGTCCGTGGTTGACGCGCGCCAGGGAAACGGCTTCATCGAAGGCCTCACCATTGACCATGAGGGACGCGGAGGTGAGGATACCATCGCGCCAGGCAGCGATGATCCCCCGGTTGGCGCCGGAAGAAAGACCGAAATCGTCGGCGTTGATTATCAATTCTTTCATAATTGGAATCAGCTACAGAGCTGCCGGGAAAACCAGCAGATTCTAAATCTTTGTCCGTGCCACTCTGCCTCTGTGGCAAAGGTCCTTGTCATGTCTTGCCCTGCTTCCGTTTACGCATATACTCGAAATACTGCTTCCCCTCTTTCAGGAGTTTGCGCCGCTCCTCGCCGCTGAGAATCATCTTCATGATGCTGCGGGCTATGTACTTGGGTCGGAAGTAGAATTTGTCGTAAAAAAGCTCCACGGCATCGAATATTTCCTTGTTGGAGAGGTGCGGGTAGCCGATGACGCAGCTCTGGTGACCGGTGTCGTCGAGGAAGGTCTCGGAGACGATCCATCCTTCCCGCCGGCACTGCTCGTAAAACTCTGTGCCGGGATAGGGTGAGGCAAGGGAAACCTGGATGGAGTCCAGGTCCAGTTGTTTGGCATAGTCGATAGTCTTGCGAATGGTCTCCCGCGTCTCGCCGGGGAGCCCCATGACGAAAGCGCCATGAATGGTGATGCCGAGCTTCTTGCAGTTGCGGGTGAACTCCTCCGCCTGGGCCCGGGTTACCCCTTTCCTGATGTTTTTCAGGATCTGCTCATCGCCGCTTTCATAGCCGACGATCACGTGATGCAGACCTGCGTCCCGCATGATCTTCAGGGTTTCATAGTCGCAGTTGGCGCGGGCGTTTATCACCCACGAAACGCCGAGCGGGGCGATCTTTACGGCAACGGCCAGGGCATGCTTCCGGTCGGCACTGAAGGTATCGTCGTCGAAGGAGATATCACGCACCTGCGGCAGGTTCTCCTTGATCCACTTCACCTCCTGGTAGACGTTATCCGCGCTCCGCATCCGCAACTTGTGGCCGGAATAGGTCTGGGGCCAGAGGCAGAAGGTGCAGAGGGCCGGACAGCCCCGGGTGGTATAGATGGAAACATAGGGATGCTTGATATGGGGGATGATGTAGTCGTCGACGGGGAGGTCACGCTTGTAGATCTGGCTGACAAAGGGAAGCGCATCCAGGTCGGTCAGGGCGGGGCGGTCGGGAGTATGGCGGACGGTCCCGTCCTGCATGAAACTGATCCCCTCCACCTTTTCCCATGGCCACCCTTCGGCCAGTTCCTTGACGGCATAGTCGAACTCTCCGCGGCAGACGATATCCACTGCGCCGGAAGCGAACTTCAGCGTCTCTTCGGGAAGGATGGTGACATGGGGGCCGGTCAGGACAGTGACGGTCGAGGGCTTCTGCGCCTTGATGCGGCGCGCGGTCTCGGTATCGATCCGCAGGGTGGGTGTGGAAGTATAGATGACGACCATGTCGTAGTCGAGGGCGATCTTCAGGCAATCGTCGAGGCCGAGCCTCTGCACCGGCGCATCCACCACCCGGCTCCCCTCGATCATGCCGGCCGGATAGCAGAGCCAGGTCGGATACCAGAAGGAGGTGACCTCGCGGGAGGCCTGGTAACGGGAGCCTGCCCCGCCATCGAAGTCCTCGAAGGTGGGAGGGTTTAAAAATAAAGGTTTCATCTGTTGCTCCTGAAGGTTCCGGAAATAAACGGATAGATTAACGGGAGAGCCCGTTTTTGTCAAGGTGAAATGGGGGTAACGCGATGTAAGCTATGACGTTTTCAGGACCCTTACATACTCCTCCCCCTGCTTGACGTAAAGCTCCTCGGGGGCCAGTTCTGCCGCCGCCAGGGCCTGTTCGACGGCTTCCCGGTCCGCGGCGGCGTAGCGAATCGCGAGGCCGCAATCCGAGGTCAAGGTCCGGGGAGCCGGGATAAGCAGGATCGGGAGGCGGAGCTCCTTGAGGGTCTTTTCCGCCTTCATCACCCGGTGGATGGAGTTGAATATCGCCACATATTCGTCGTTATTGACCATCGTCGCATCCTCTGCCTTTGCCTTCCCATGGTTCCGTTAATGGCTTTGGATTACATTAACATGCGCATTGACAAAAATCCCATAAAATCCTACTATGCGGGAGTGGAAAACATGCGCTTCATTCTGACTCTTATAGGGATCATACTTCTGGCCATTGCCATCAATCTGCCGCTCGGTTACCTGAGGCAGAAATGTGAGAAATTCTCCTTCGCGTGGTATTTCTACATCCACATCTCCATTCCGGCCATCATCTACCTGCGGGTGAAGGGGGGGTTCAACTGGAGGTTCATCCCCCTGACCCTGGTAGGAGCTTTTGTCGGCCAGTACATCGGCGGAGTCCTCCAGAAGAAAAAGGGGAGCAATGGCTGAGACGAGGCAGAAGATGAAGCGGCCCGCCCCCATCTCCGACCTCCTGGCCGCCTCGTTTCGCGGCAAACCCGCGGAGAAACGCCTGGAAGAGGGAAAGATCTGGCTCGTCTGGAATGCCGCGGTAGGGAAACAGATTGCCGCCAAGGCACGACCCGTCAGCTTCCGCGACGGCATCCTGACCGTTGCGGTTTCCAGCGCTCCCTGGATGCAGCAGCTCACCTTCCTCAAAAAAGGGATGATCGACAAGATCAATGAACGTCTCGGCCGTGACCTGGTGCGCGATATCTACCTCAAGGCCGGCCAGCCGCAACCCTTACCCCACCAACCCGAACCCCGCAAGAAACCGGAACGGCGCCTGACGGAAGAAGAAACCAGCCGGATTGGGGAACAAACCGCCTCCATCAGTGACCCGGAATTACGCGCAGCCTTCGCCAGGATCCTGACGAGAGAGCTGGCAACGCGGCACAACAGCGATTCCTGAGGCGAAAGGTTCCCTCCACTCCTCTGCCATCTCCCGGCAGGTCATTTCAAGGGCCTTTGCCGCGTTGTAAGCGGGCAGAACCACGACGATCTTTTTGCCGTTAAGCAGCTTGTTCTCCCAGTATCCGTTTCATTTCTCCGCTGTACTCACCATCATTATCATAGACGAACAGAGGCGGCAGCACTTCCAGCTCGCTTTTTCTGCCCTTGGCCAACTCGATGAGGTACATCCGCGCCTCCATCCCGCTGTTGCCGTGCACCATACGCAACCGGAGGGGAGCGAGCTTCAGCGCACTCGCCTGGGTAATGAACTCCGCCAGCCGCGACGGGTGGTAGACGAAGCAGATGCTTCCCGCGGGTTTCACCAGATATTTCGCCGCCGTCAGAAAATCGGCAAGTCCGGCGGTCGACTCGTGGCGGGCCAGATCGCGCCCCGCCTTAGGGCTCACACGCCCGCTCCCCGGATTGCGAAACGGGGGATTGGCGACCACAAGATCGAAAGTTGAAACCGGAAAGCGCTTCCGCAGGGAAAGAATATCTTCACAGACGATTTCGACCCGCTCCTGCAATCCGTTCATGTCTGCATTCCGGGCAGCCAACCCGGCCATCTCCTCCTGGAACTCCACCCCGACGATGGAAGCATCATCCACCTTGCGGGCAAGAACGAGGGGAATGACCCCCGAACCAGTCCCCAGATCGATAACCCTGGCTCCTCGCCCAACCTCCGCAAAATCGCACAGGAGCAAGGGGTCGAGGGAGTAGCGGTAGCCGTCCCGCGGCTGGATGATCCGCAGGCCGTAGCGGCGCAATTCATCTATGGTTTCGTTGGTCATAGCAAGTGGGCAGTGAGCAGACAGCTCATCCCTGTTCACGTTTCCCGCGCCTGATCCACACCTCCCGTCCGAGCAGGCAAGCGAAAAAGGCAAAAGACGCCAGAGTCAGCCACTTGCCCACTTTGAACGGGAGCGGGTCGAAGACGAACTCGACTTTGTGGTCGCCCGGGGTGAGATAGACCCCGCGCAGAATATGGTCGACCGGGTAGATTTCCGTCGGTTTCCCGTCCACAGTCGCCTTCCACCCTTTGTAATACTTCTCGCCGAGAACCAGCAGGGCATTCTGGGGCACACTGGCGGATACCGCGATGTGCTCCCCTTCATACGTGGTTACGGCCACACTGTCGGAAAGCAATACCGCCGCACTGTTCGGATCAGCCATGGGAAACGGCGCCGGCGATTCGACAATGGCCACCTTATGCGGATCAAAGGCAGGATTCTGCAGAATACCAAGTGCCTGCTGCAGGTCATTTATCTGGGCAACCGCCGGCACCAGCCATCCTTTCGGGAGGGCAGTCTTGTTTTGCAGCACGATCTCCCCGCCGTCGGGCGCCTGGAACACCGGCTGGTATTTCGCGCCCAACTGCGCCTTTTCCTGCGCATACTGGGCAGCTCCGTATATGAGGTATTTGACGTTCACCATGTCGGGCATGGCCGAGGCCAGGGAAAAGGCATCCAGGAATTCCTGCCAGCGCCGCTGCTGTACCGGGTTGGAGGTGAACATAACCGGAATGCCGATGGTGGCATACTGCATCGGGTCACCTCCGTCCATGGGGAGGACCCGATACTGGTTCGATTTGTGGGCCAAGAGGTATTGCATTACCGGGGTTTTCTCCCCTTTCGCCTTCTGCGGCTCATCCACCAGGAACATGAACTTGCTGTTGATCCGCCCGACATCGGCGAGGAAAAGAACCAGCAGAACAACCGGCAGAACCCCGGCAGTGAGCCATCGCCGCTGGAACGCACCGAAGGCCGCGGCAAAGAGCGCCGCCAGGCCTGCGGCAATGCCGGTCTCCACGACCAGGTTGTTCCAGCGCTGCACGAGCAGTTGCGGACCCTGCTCGAAGCGGGTCGGCTGGGCCAGCAGCTCGTAGAACTGCCCGAGCCAGTAATCCCGACCGCTCAACTCCGCGGCAAGCAGCAGGAGAAGCGCCACGGGGAGGAGCATAACCCCCAGCAGGTAGCGGCCAAACGCCTTCGTCCCGCGCACCTCAGGATCCGTCAGTATATCCAGCCCCATTGCGGCAAGCACCCCGTGCCCCATGACCGGAATGAACATGATCATCTTTGGGACCCGGAAGCGGTTGATGCCGGGGAAGTAGTCGAAGAGGAAGTTGTAGAACGGGGTGTACTTGCCCATGGAAAACAGGACCCCCACTACCACCGCGGCCAGCGCCAGCCAGGTATACTTGTTCCGCCGGAAAATCAGCGGCAGCGGCACGAGAAGCAAGGGGAGAAGCCCCATGTAGCTGACCGTCTGGGTAAACCGCATCCGCCCCCAGTAGTACGAAGAGATGTTTGGCGGGTTGTCCCCCCCCTCCTGCCGGGAAAAACCGAAGAACCCGGGTATGACCAACGCTGCGAGCTCCTCGGGCGGCAGGGACCAGGACATCGCCTCGTCCCGGTCAAGCCCCCCCTTTGCCTGGGTAGTGCCGCTTGTTGTTACGACATTTGCTCCGCTGTTCCCACCCCGATTGGTATTTTTTGACCAACTAGCCAGTGGAACGAGTGAGATCGCCACAGTCGTGAGAAAAAAGACTGACATTACCAGATTGAGCCCCATCAATTTGGCTGCAAGTAATTTCCCTCCCCCTCTCTCCTCCAACAGGATGCCGATGGTACGGGCAATGGCGTATACTCCAACAGCCAGACAGGTATAATAGGCGATCTGCCAATGCCCTCCGAAAAACTGGAATGCCAGGACGACGCTTGTAATCATGAACCAGAAAATCCTGCGGGATCGGAAGGCCTGTTCGAGACTCCAGAATGCCCATGGGGCATAAGCAATTGTCGCGATTTTGATCACATGACCCGCATTGATCAAAGAAACGTTTTCCGGAGCCAGGGCGAAGATTACTCCCCCCAGGAAAGATGCCGCTCTACTGGCACCGGTCAACCGGCAACAGCAATACATCCCGACTGCACCGAAAAAAAGGCTGGATACGATATACCAAGCTACGTTGGCCGGGGAAGGGAAAAAATGGAATATAATGCGTTGGAAAAGCAGAAACTGCCCTGAAACATCACCGCCTTCATTCGTGTAACCGGAGTTTACAAACGGATTCCAGGACGCTGTTGAAATATCAATTTTGAAGAGACTCCAGAATGACCAACCGGCCATTCCCTTAACACCCCAATAAAATTCGTTAATGATGTCGGGAGCACGGATGATTTTGGAGGTGAAGAGTATTTTGGAAAAAAACAGGATCAAAAGCATGAGAAGTGCCAGCATAACCATCAAGTCTTTTCTTCGTTCTGTCATCATAAACTCCAGTCACAGTATATGCTATTGCTTGCTAGCAACCAGGTAGGTGGTCGAGGCAAGCATATGAGAGTTTTCCAGCTTATTCAAGATCAGATCGAGCGGCCGGATAAACAATCCCAACAGGTTCCAGATAATGAGTAGTGGCAGCGTCAACAACTTCGGGGAGTAAAACTTGATAAACTTGGATATCAGATTGACAAGAGTGTACATCGGCCCTACACAGGTACCCGCCTCGAGGATTGCAAAGCCCTGCGCCCGAAAGAGATTGGTATGGCCGGTAAGGGTAAAATTCTGATAATGATGGGGATAGCCGTGGTAAGCCTGCAGAAACGGGGTGATGATGACCGCTTCTCCCCCCTGCTTCAATACCCGATACATCTCCCTCACCGCCTGCGCCGGATCGCTCAGATGTTCCAGAACAGCTTCACTGTAAATTGCATCAACACTATTATCGGCATAAGGAAGGAGGTGAGCGTCTGCAACGACCTCAACATTGGGAAACGGCCCAACGTTCAGATTCACCAGGCGCGGATGACATCTGCTTGGCCCCCCTCCGATCGACAGACAGAGCGCTTCCGCAGGTAGGCGATCCATCACCCTGAATGGCGCCGTTGCTGAAGATTTTGACCGGTAATCGGAAATGAACCTTTGCTGTATTTTCGTCAACCAGGTCGTCACTGAGGTAAAATGCTCTGCGTATTCTTCGTTCATTTTTTGCGACTCACCTGCATACGCTGCCGTCGCGTCGGGGTCGACCAGGAGGACCGGCACGGTGCCGTTGACGAGAGGGTACGACCGCCGGCCGTCGGCCGTGACCAGGCAACCCCGCTGCCGATCCGCCACTAGCCGTTGCCTGGTGACCGGACAGACCAGTTTCCCTATTTCGATCTGCGTGAACACATCCATCATGAAACATCTCCATCAGGGAAGGGGCTAGAGGGAAACACCGGCCCTTCGCACATAAAATTCGAGCAACTCTTCTGCCAACCTGCGCCAGTGGAACCGCGCCATAAGGTAGTTGCTTCCTGCAGCACCGATCGTCAGCCGTTGCTCCCTGTCGCATAACAGGTCTGCCGCCCTGCTCGCCATCTCCTCCCAGTTGCCCGGGTCACAGAGGATGCCGGTAACCTCGGGCCGGATGTACTCCGCGACCTGCCCGACACCGTCAGCCACCACGGGCACTCCGGCGCGCAGCAGCTCAGTCAGCTTGGCCGGGCATTTGGCCCGGTTTACCAGGGTATCGGCGAAGGGATAGATGGCCACATCCCCCGCGGCCAGGTGGTCGGGTATCTCGTCCGGCTCCACCCATCCGGCCATGACGAGAGAGTCTGCAAAACCGAACTCCCGACCGGCCTTGAGCAGCATCTCTTCCTCGCCGTGCCGCCCCTTCCCCACCACGAGAAAGCGCACTCCGGGAACCCGCCGGCAGATTGCGCCGAAGACGGCATGGAGCTTCTCCTGGCTGAACTCGAAGAAGCGGGTGTAGAGAAGGAGCACCGGGGCCTCCGCCGGTATCCCGAGCTTCTCCCTGATGCGTCCGCCGTTCCCTGGCGGCAGGTTGTCGATGCCGTTGGGCAGATAGAAAACCCGATGCGGCGCAATCCCCATCCCCCACGCCTGTGTCTGAAGGGTGCGGCTCGCCACGGTCACCCCCCGCGCGCGCGGGAGAAGCCACCCTTCCTGAAAGCGAAACAGTCCGCGCTCAACCCGCGAATAGGAGAGGATTTCATCCATCCCCCCCTTCCCTTCCCAGTCGTCGGTATCGAGGAATAGCGGCGGTATGCGGAGACCGAGCCGGTCACAGAAGAGCTGCAGCATCGCCGCCAGACCGCCGTATCCCTTCGGCTTGAAGAGGTGGACCAGGTCAGGCTTCTCTGCAAGCACCGCCCGGAACAGCCGCCAGGCCAGAACCGGTGCGGCCAGCGCCTCGTGCTTCGGGCCGAGGACGATATTCCTGATCGTTACCCCCCGCACCGTCTCCACCTTCCCGGAATCCTCCGGATTGGTGTACGGCGGGGCGATGATCACCACCTTGTGGCCAAGGTCCTGCAAGCCGGCAGCGAGCGGAAGCATGCGGGCAACAACGGTCCCCTTGGGACGGATGCCAAAGGGTGCGATAAAGACGATCTTCATGTCATTTTCTCTTCAGACTGCTGATGAAATGGGGAATTTGGAGCTTTTTCAGCAGCCGGTAGGGCCAGGATGCGGTTATCCGGTAGTAAAGTTCAACGAGAATTTCGGCATTCTCGATGTACAGTTCTTTGTGGTTCCGCATGAGCTGCATGTGCATATCCACCCGTTTTGCCACGTCCATCGACTTGGCCATGGAAACTTCCTTGACATGGTAATAGAAAAGGACCTCGGGAAGCCGGTAGACCTCCCTGCCCAACTCGATGATGGATAGCCAGAAGTCCCAATCCTCCCAGCCGTGCGCCATATTAGTGTTGTAGCCGCCGACTGCTTGCCAGTCTTTCTTCCGGTAGAGGGCGGAGCAAAAGATCAGGTTGCCGAGAAGCATCCTGCGGAGGGAAAATCCCACCGCAAGCCACGGGCCGGTCACGGCGCCAAAGGTCTCCGCCTTGCAGTAGACAATTCCCGCCTCTGCCAGTTCGTCGAGGATTCGCACAGCCTTTTCCAGATAGGTGGAAGCAATTTTATCGTCGGCGTCGAGCGGTAAAATAAATTCACCCGTAGCCTCCCGGATGCCGTTGTTCCTGGCCATGGCAAGACCCTGGTTTGCCGTGTGGATAACCTTCGTCATGGGCTTCTGGTAATCGGCCAACAGGCGGTTCGTCGCGGGGTCGGTCGAGCCGTCATTGACAATGATGATTTCGAAGTCCTGGAAGGATTGCGCCAGAACCGACTCCACCGCCATGTCCACATAGGTGCCCTGGTTGTAGCAGGGTATGATGACGCTGACTTTAGCCATTGGCGTCCTTCTGGCTTGAATAGTTCAAAACGTCCCGCCACCCTGTGCAGAACCGTTCGCCGCCAAAGTGGCTGCGGGCGTACTCGTAAGCGGTGCGAGACATGCCATCCAGTATCGCCCGGTCAGTGCAGATACGCTCTATAATCGTGCACACCGAATCGATCACCCTCCCCTCGTCCGCAGCGTTTCCGACAAGCCATCCGGTGATGCCGTCCCGCACATGGTCTGAAATGCCGCCCACATCCGTGGTAAGCGGCACGGTCCCGTGCGCCATTGCCTCCATGATGACCATGGGAAAACCTTCCCGACTCGATGTCAGCAACAGCAGGTCGGCATCGGCATAGAGAGTGCGCAGCTCGGCCCGGTCCGCCAGTTCCCCGGCAAAAGTGCAGTAAGGGCGGTCTTCCGCCGCTACAGTAGAAATCGTATCTCCCACCAGAAGAAATTCGGCGGGTAAACCGCGCCGGCAGCAGCGGGCCGCAATCCGCCCCACGAGGTGCACCCGTTTCTCCTCTGAGCCTCTCCCGACGTACAGCACTTTCAACTTTTCGTGTTGTTGTTTGGCAGGATAAGCTTCCGGGACCTCAACCCTATTCTCGATCAGCACGACGCGGTCGCCAAGGACGCTCGGCAGCCCGTGTGCCTTGTACTGCTCCGTGAGGTCGTAACGGGTCTTTCCGTTGATCACGACCCGCGCATCGAGCCTGGGAGCATCGGGAAGGCTGAAACATTCGGAACCTCCCCCGAAGGCATGGAGCAGGTCGACACACTTTACTTCCGGCCGCAGATACGGGAGCAACAGGTAATAGAAGAGGCTGTTGCTTCCAAACACAACAGGATTTTTGTGCCGGTTGACAAAGCCCGCCATCACACCCACGCTCAAGGGATAGCCGTACTTGAGCAGATGCCATATGTTGAAAAGCCGTGCCCGGTTGCCAAACTGCGACAGAAAGCGCTGATCGCGGGATTTTTTGGTGAAAAAGACCCACGGCTTTTCGTCCTTAAAACATGAAACGATCTCGGCATGGACTTTCTCAGCCCCTCCGACATGGCAGAAGGGGAAAAAAAAGAAGAGCGAGGAGTCGCTGCGAAACGGCAGCAAAAAGCCGAATAACCTGGCAACCGCAACAAAGCACCTGACAACAGGGCTCGTGTTGTAACCGATTATGCGCATATTGAAGTTTGACGATGACATCTCAACTCTCATTACCGATATCACCTCTTCCTGCTTGGTACCACCTTGAAAGCTGCCAGAACCGCTTTACCGGCCAGATAGTACAGATCCTTGAAGAGATTGAAAAAAACCCTGGAAACGAACCAATTGACCGCTCCAGCTTGCATCCTCGTCCAAACAAATATGCTTTTCGTCTTAACGTTTTTGAAGTCGGGACATTTCCTGCTGCTCTGCGCGGTAACCGACAGAGGATTCAGCCTGTATTTCAATAAAATCTCGTCAATTTTTTCGATCCGTACGCCATCGGCGCATAGCCGGAGCCACAGGTCGTAGTCCTCGGAATGCACCTGCCGAGCGTCGTAGCGATAGGTCGCCAGCACCGATTTTCTGATCATCACCCCAGGATGGGCTATGCAGTTGGCACGGGGAAGGCGTCGAACAATTTCCCGATAGGATGTGGAGTTCTGGTCATCTCCCCAATATCCGCACTCTTTGCCGTCGTCATCTATGAAAACCGCCTTCGCCGCAACCATCGCACACGAATGGTCCGCCTCCAGAAACTCTGCCTGTTTTGCCAGACGTTTCGGCAAGCTGATGTCGTCGCAATCCATCCGCGCAATATACTCTCCCCGGGCAAGGTCTATACCCTTGTTCAAGGTAGCAATAAGGCCTAGATTTTGGTTATTGCTGAGAAGTCTGACGCGGGTATCGTTGTATAAATTGATTATATCAACACTCCCATCTGACGAACCATCGTTAATGATCAGGAATTCAAAGTCGCTGTATGTCTGGGAGAGAATACTGTCCACAGCTTGTGCCAGATGTTTTTCGCCATTGTACACCGGCATGAGAACCGTAATTTTGGGGACAGACATGGCAGCGACCTCAAAGCCTGATCCAGCCGGCCGGAATGAGATCCTTCGTATCCGGATTCGGCCCGTTGAACCACTTCCGGGGAGCAACGACGATCTTGGCGGGATTCCGGTTGAGCCACGCCCCCCACCAGCTGAAAGAGCTGTTGGCGATGATATGGTGTTTGCAATGGCTCATCAGACGCAGGTCTTCATAACCCTTGTCCTGACCGTTGCAATCCACGTACGTAGCAGGGAAGTCCAGCAATAGATGCGCCTTTACCCATGAGTGATCATCCGTAAAGATGAAAAAATGGGGACGTTCGGTATGCTTGGCCAGTTCGGCAATCGCAGCCCTGTAGTATTCAAGGCTGCAGACGCCGTGATAATCGCCGGTCCTGCGATCCGCCACATAATCGCCCCGTCTGACATGAATTGTCACCGATTCCGTATTGTCGATATCGCTGGCAATTTCAAGATTCCGGCCTAACAGGGGATGCCGGCAGGTAAACTCCTGGGCTATCCTATCAGCAATGGGTGCAAAGTACCGTTCGGAGTGCCAGTAGCCCGCAAGATAGACATTATCCGACAGGCACTCAAAATTTTGGTCGTAATGGTAATGGGGTTCGCGGTAGAGGCGGGATAACTCCCACTGCAAGCCGAGGCGACCGCAGAGCTTCGCCCGTAAGGTCGCATAGACCGTTTTCCGCCCCAACAGCGCTGCCACATCATCCTCGCTAGCCTTGTCAGCGGCGATTTTGAAACAGCCGAGCTCATAGGGGCGGGGGGTATCCCCTTCATGATGCGCCCCGAGACAAGAGAGATCGAGTTTCAGATCGACCCCCAGGCGGCAGGCGAGGCTTCTTCCGGCCGCATACTGGAACATCTGGTTACCAAGGCCACCCATCAGTTTTACTATGATCACCGGCTACTATCCTTTTTTTAATGCTCTGACGTGATAGCCGAAATTGAGGCTTTCCGTTGAACTGCTATCTTTTGCAGCATACTTCGCCAGTATCACAATAAAAATGCGGATGAACATTTATTACAACGAAACCAACCCTGACGTGGGCGTACTTATCTGGAGGCCGGTGGCATTGCCCGCTCCGTCGTACTGGGCAAAGTCCTGGGAGACATAGTTCAGGTGAGTACAAAAACGCTTGTATTACTGTTCACCTGCACCGGCATCAAGAATGCGGTCGCCTGCGGGGATGCGCTTGAGAGCCGTTTCGAGCCATGCTTCACCATTAGACTCGTTTGTCGTACCAACAAACGTCAACATAGTCAAGTTTCCTTTCTAAACCAGAAACAGCCACAACCATAGGTCTGAGCATCTGCCATCTCTTTTGAAGCATTGCGGATAAGTCCGCCACTTTCCGCTTTATCAGGAATTAGCGCGAATTCTTCAAGTTTCAAACCTGCAAAATATGCGATAACTTGCTCATATGAATAGATTCTGTGGGCATTGAACATGACCTTAGGTTTCCCCACTGGGACAACAAACAGCAAATTTCCACTTGGAGCAAGTACCCTTTTCAATTCAGCAATAGATTTCAGGTCTCCATCAGGATCAAGCGGATCGCCATACCTCCCAAGACCCACATGCTCAACTACATGCATGCA
Organism: Geobacteraceae bacterium; assembly: GCA_041481895.1. Lineage (GTDB taxonomy): Bacteria > Desulfobacterota > Desulfuromonadia > Geobacterales > Geobacteraceae > JAMPXD01. The sequence continues at coordinate 24,627 of JBGPCQ010000003.1, forward strand.
CGAGAGTGATGTGATGCTTTTGTCGGGAAACGGCAATGCAATAAGATCTGCCGAAGAACATGTCAGATTGCTTAAGGTCAGGTCTGCAGGTCGGTAATCATAAAACCTGACCGGAATAAAAGCTGAAACAACAGTGCAGAAATGCAGCGACGACGATATATCCACATGATATTCCGGGCGTATTTGGGCAATTACACGTGCCGCCCAGGCAGTATGGTAAATATAATGCCGGTCAAAACCAGTGCTCGCAGATTTATCACCAAGACATGGGTATCTGTCTTTCCAATACAAATTAAAACGTTGAGATGCGTTTGAATAGAATGCTTTAAATCTACGATAATCCCTAGCAAACTCAATATATCTGATAACGTTTAACGCTCTCTTCATTATCCAGAATAAAAAAGGAATATCTCTCATTTTATTGATGTAATCTTTTAGATACAATATTAATTCCTGTATAAAATGCTTCTGAGTATGCTTATGACATCTATTATTTTTTCTTTGTTGTTCTTAGGTTTTATAACAATATCTGAAACATCAAATGTTACATCATTAATAGAATTTGCTTTTTCTGTTTTTATATTTTCAAACCATTCAAACCCTTGGAACATAGAGCTTTTTAAACTTTCAATTAAGGCTGTATGCCCGCTTTTAAGTGATTCATAAAACAGTTTTTGTACATTGACAAATTTTTCTAAGGCGGTTTCAGACTTATGCATCCAGTATATGATCTCATTTTTGTGAAAAATGACGGTTGTATGCTCCGGGAAGTTATAAATATAATCATAATAAATTGTAGGAAATTCCAGGTATCCCTTGCTACCAACCCTTGTAATTTCAGACAAAAAATAGTCTACATCTTCGACGTGCTCCAGAACGTGCGAACAAATTACATAATCGAATTGCTTGTCCTGGAATGGAAACGCCCCTCCTTCATAATAGACAACCTTGCTCGTATCATTCAAGGCAGGTGTGTATCCCCGCTGACCTTCAGCCTCATTTGGGTTGATGAAAACTTTTTCAAGTAAAACATCAGAACGTGGATGAGGTGTGCCCCCAGGGCCGATTTCCAGAACCTTGTCGCCAGGACTGATACTTTTGATTCTTTCAGGGAAAAACATGGTTTAGACTACCGTTGAAAGAGAATTGTCTGCATTGAGTCGAGAATTTGCCAGAATAACCAAGAACAAATGAACAAGAGAAGAAATGCAGAGGCCACCGGCAACTCCGGGAATCCCGTATCTGTTTCCCAACAGGAAGGCACATAGAACAAAACTCAAGGTCTGGATCATTTTGGGCAAAAGATAAATCCTTGGTTTATTGCAGTAAAGCCCCTTTGTAGTCAGTAATTGCCCAAGATTAAAGATGGAGAGCGAAAGCGCAATAATCCACAGGATATTGTGATATGCGACAAAATCCCTGGAGGTAAGTAGTGTCACCAATACATTGCTGAAGAGGTAGGTCAGCACAATCAGAACCGCATATATCATTGTCATGATAAGTACTGTTTGCCGGAGCAGATAGCTACTCCTCTGGAATTGTTCGAGAGAAGTAAGTGCCCCGGCTCTTTCAAAGATGATCGGGGTAACCAACTGATTAATCATCGCGAACAAAATATTTATGGGAGAACTTGCTATCTGGTAGAGAGCCGAATAAATCCCGACTTCCTTCTCCCCAAATAGCGCTTGCAAAATCCAGCGATCACCGTAAATTGTCACATAGGCGATGCCTGACCAAAGAACAAACGGGACAGCATACCGGTAAAATTCAGTGAAACTCTCCCGACTGAAGGCGGATTCGCTCCATTGCCCAGCTATTTCAGATTTTCTTCTTGCGAAGATGTTTTGTGAAATGGTTACGAGTAGCGTGCCCGCAAGATAACCTATGAGAGCTGTGTAGCCGCTTTTGTGAAAGAGATACAAAAAAAGAATCGAAAGGCCGATGCGAATCCAGACATCCGCTCCTTGATGCAACGCGACCACCTTGCGGTCCCGGATCGCACTCTGGAGTGCAACGTAAGAAGCATTGATCCCGCTCACTACGCCAAAAAGTGCAGAAATACCGATCAGAAGCCCCCACTCTCTGCCCGCCAAAATCCAGCCGATAGCGCCGGCAGCTAGAGAAAGAGCCACAAGAGCAGCGGCAAGAACCTTATGGGACTTTTTGAGCACCGCAAAATAGGCGCTTAAGGTTCCCCGTTCCCGGCAGACCGAATAAAACCTGGAGACAACGTTGGCAATTGGACCGTAGATGAACAAATTAAAAAAGCCGGCAATGGTGAGCCCCAGAGCAAGTTGACCATACCCCGCCGGTCCCAGTATGTTGGTCAGCACCTTGATGCCGATAAAACCGCCGACAAAGCCGATGGCCTGTCCAACCAGGATCCATGCCATCTCCCGTCGGAGTTGCATGACACGATCGAACAGCGGCTTTATTTTCCCCATGGGTTCAATCATCATTTGCCTGGGTCTACCCTAGATCACGCACAAGGACCCTGATCACCATCGCCTTCGAGATAGCTTCCGGCCAGGTATCGAATATGGGCGTATCTTGAAAAAACCTTCGTTAGCTTTTTTTCGCCAGCTTCCGCTCCCACCGCCAGGCATCCTCGACAATGGTCCGCAGATTCGCAAAACGAGGATGCCAGCCGAGTTCCCGCCTGATCCTGTCGGCCTGCGCCACGAGCATGGCCGGATCGCCGGGCCGCCGCGCCTCTTCCCGCACCGGGAAATCGACGCCGCTGACCTCCTTCACCAGACTGATCACCTCGCGCACGCTGCTCCCGCGGCCGTAGCCAACATTGAGTACAGTTGAATCCCCGCCCCGTTCCAGGGACGAAAGGGCGGACAGATGGGCGGCTGCCAGGTCCTCGATATGGATGTAGTCGCGGATGCCGGTACCGTCGGGGGTCGGGTAGTCGGTGCCGAATATCGACATGGCCTCCCGCTGACCGAGGGCCGTCTGGCAGGCGACCTTGATGAGGTGAGTCGCCTCCGGTGTCCGCTGCCCCATGCGCGCCTGCGGGTCGGCTCCGGCCACGTTGAAGTAGCGGAGCGCCGCATACGTCAGGCCATGGGCAGAGGCGACGTCCCGCAGCATCAATTCGCTTATCAGCTTGGAGGTCCCGTAGGGGTTGATGGGGGAGAGGGGGCTTTCCTCGGAGGCCATGCCGTCCACCGGCATTCCGTAGACCGCGGCGGTGCTGGAGAAGATGAAGCGCTCCACCCCGTGAGTTACGCACGCCTGGAGGAGATTGAAGGTATTGCGCGTGTTGTTGCCGTAGAACTTCAGGGGGTTCGTCACCGATTCCGGGGCGACTATCGACGCGGCGAAATGGAGGACCGTCGTGATGCGGCGCCCCGCGAACAGTCCATTCAGGGCCGCGCTATCGACGAGGTCGCCGACCACCACCTCTTCGCCATGGACGAGGGCGTCGGCAAAGCCGGTGGACAGGTTGTCGAACACCACCACCTGCCGCCCGGCCTCGGAGAGCTGGCGCACAACGTGGCTGCCGATATAGCCGCAACCGCCGGTTACAAGGATCATTGCATGTTCTCCAGGTACCATTCATAGGCAGATTTCAAACCTTCCCGGATCACCAGACGATGCTTCCAGCCAAGGGCATGGAGTCGGGAAGAGTCTGTCAATTTGCGTGGCGTGCCGTCGGGCTTGCTGGTGTCGAAAACCAGTTCCCCGGAAAAACCGACCGTCTCCTTGACGAGGAGGGCCAACTCCCGGATGCTCACCTCTTCACCGGTGCCGACATTGATGAGCGCCGGTGACACAGGATCGTCAAGAACCCGTTGGAACGTATCGTCTGTCAAAGCCATGAGGAAAAGCGAGGCATCGGCCAGGTCGTCCACATGGAGGAACTCCCGATAGGGCGCGCCGGTTCCCCAGACGACGACCCGGGGTTCGGGATTCGGGATTCGGGATTCGGGACTTGTGATCGGAATGTTCCGATTCCCGGTTTCCGATTCCCGAGTTTCCGATTTTTCGTTGTTGCCGGTCCCGAGTCCCGAGTCCTTTAGGCCCGCGAGGGTCCGAGTCCCCATTTTCGCTTCATGGAATTTGCGGATAAGCGCCGGCAGGACGTGGGAGGTCTCCAGGTTGTAATTGTCGTTGGGGCCGTACAGGTTGGTCGGCATGGCTGCCAGGTATTTTGTCCCGTACTGCCGGTTGTACGACCGGCACATGGTTATGCCGGCGATCTTGGCAACGGCATACGGCTCATTGGTCGGCTCCAGGAGCCCGGTCAGGAGATACTCTTCTTTCAGAGGCTGGGGGGCGAGCCGGGGATAGATACAGCTGCTGCCGAGGAAAAGGAGCCTTTTTACGCCGCTCTGCCAGGCATGGTGGATTATGTTATTCTGGATCATCAAATTGTCGTAGATGAACTCGGCGGGATAGCTGTTATTGGCGACAATCCCGCCGACCCGGGCGGCGGCGAGAAAAACGTATTCGGGGCGCTCTTTGGCAAAGAATTCGGCGACCGCAGCCTGGTCGCACAGGTCAAGCTCGGAACTGGTCCGTAGCACCAGGTTGACATAGCCCTCCTCTGCAAGCTTGCGTACCAATGCTGAGCCGACGAGGCCTCTATGACCGGCGACGTAGATTTTTGCCTTCTTATCCATTTTATTTCCTTTTAGCCATGAATGACACGAACAAGCCGTCAGTCTGCTCATCCTTCATCACACGCCATCCGCCCTCTTCTCCCGTTCCATCAACTGCAGGTCGGCATCGACCATCATCTCGACCAGCCCCGTGAAATTGATCTTCGGCTCCCAGCCCATCTTTGTTCTGGCTTTAGTCGGGTCGCCCAGGAGGAGGTCAACCTCGGCAGGACGAAAATATTTCGTATCAATCTCGATCATGATTTTACCGGTCCTGGCATCGATCCCCTTTTCATGGACACCCTTGCCCTGCCACTCGAGAGGCATGTCGAGCCGGGCAAAGACCTTTTCCGCAAACTCCCGGACCGAATGGGTCTCGCCGGTGGCCACCACGTAGTCCTCAGGCTCGGCCTGCTGGAGCATCAGCCACATCGCTTCCACGTAATCACCGGCAAACCCCCAGTCGCGCTTCGCTTCCAGGTTGCCGAGGTAGAGGCAGTCCTGCAGCCCCAGCTTGATCCGCGCCGCGGCCCGGGTTATCTTGCGTGTGACGAATGTTTCGCCGCGGCGGGGCGATTCGTGGTTGAAGAGAATGCCGTTGCAGGCAAACAGGTTGTAGCTCTCCCGGTAGTTGAGGGTAATGTAGAAGGCATACGCCTTGGCGCAGGCATAGGGAGAACGGGGGTAAAAGGGGGTGGTCTCCTTCTGGGGGGTTTCCACGACCTTGCCGTACAACTCGGACGAGGACGCCTGGTAGAACCTGGTGTTCAGCTCCGTTTCCCGGATCCCCTCCAGCAGCCGGACGGTCCCGAGGGCATCTACTTCACCGGTGTATTCCGGGATGTCGAAAGAGACGCGGACATGGCTCTGCGCGCCGAGATTATAAATCTCGTCCGGTCGGACATCCCGCAGAACCTTGTTGATGGAGCTTGCATCGTTGAGGTCCCCGTAGTGGAGGAACATGCGCACGCCCGTTTCGTGCGGATCACGGTAGATATGGTTGATCCTCCCCGTATTGAAGGAAGAGGAACGGCGGATGATGCCATGCACCTCGTACCCCTTCTGCAGCAGCAGTTCTGCCAGGTATGAGCCGTCCTGGCCGGTGATTCCGGTAATGAGCGCTTTTTTCATATACAAACTCCTTTATTTAATTCAGGGAATGGGGAATGGCAAAAACAATTATTAAACCCTCACTCCTCACGCATTATCCCCTAGTCCCAAGCCCTAGTCCCCAGTCCCCGATTCCTTGTCCCCGCTCTTCGCGCCGACGGTGCAGATTCTCCCCGGCCCGACCCCGAGCCGCAGGAGCCTTTCCCGCAGCATTTCCCCCCGTTTGAACGAAGTGATGACTATCCGGTCGGCGGCGGCGGAAATCCCGGCTTCGAGCGAGATAACACCCATGCCGAAGAATGGCTCGCCGCTCTGTCCGTCGTCCATGACGGCGGCGAGTTCGATGCCGGTTTCACGCAATGACAGGTAGGCAATCTCCGCAACCTCGTCCGCACCGCAGAACGACACCCTCCGCACGCCGGCGGCGTCAAGTGAGCGGAACAGCGCCGCATAGTCCTGGCGGGCAATCCGGTAGAGGTTGGTGAAATAGCTCAGGTGCTGGTAGGCCAGCCGGCTCTTTTCGGCGATACCTTGCGGAGTGAGAATATAGGCATAGCGGTTTTTCGGGAACGACTTGATCCTGACATACCCCTTGGCCACGAGGTTCTTGAGATATGAGTTAACGAGCCCAAGAGCGATGTCGAGCCGACGGGAGAGTTCCCGTTGCGTGACAGGCTCCTCCCGGGTGATCTCCTCCATCAGAAGATAGGAGCGATAGGTGTCGGGGGTTTTTCCACTATCATCGTTCATATTGTGAACAATACATTAAGCGGCTGTTAATGGCAAGCGGATTTTTTCCCAACGGCCTGTTTTTTATGTCTTTTAACAAATAAAAACATCTAATAAAGCTATTTGACTCAAAGTCATTCGTGGCTGGTCACAGTTTTCAGACTCAACGTTTCGCGGAATGTGCCGGTTTCAGCAATTGCCGGTAGATCGTAACCAGTTCCTCACCCCGTGAACGCCAGGAATGGTCCTGTTCGGCCTTGTCCCGCACCATGCCGGCGAGTTCCCGCATCCTTTCGGGATTCGCCAGCAGCTCTTCGATCCTGGCGGCGAAGTCAACCGCGTCCCCCGGCCGCGCATAGACGCCGGCATCGCCCAGTATCTCGCGATTGACCGGATTGTCGAAGACGATCGTCGGCAGACCGCAGGCCATGTAGTTGAAAAGTTTGCCGTTCGCCTCGGTCAGGGAAATTTTTGGCGAGATGGCGATGTCACCGGCGCAGAGCCAGAGGGGAGCCGTGGCATAGTCGACCCTGCCGGTAAAGGTGATCAGGTTGCCGAGTCCGAGGGCCGCGGCTCTTTCCCGGTACTGTCCCTCCGGAAAACCCATGACCAGGAAATGGGGCGCAGTCCCCCGCTGTTGCAGGATGTTGGCCACGTCGAGGAGGAGATCGATCCCCTGGTAGCTGTTCAGGATGCCAAGAAAAACCGCGACCGGCCGATGCAGGGGGAGATTGAGCGCCCGCCGGGCTTCAACCTGGGGAAACGGTCTGAATGCGGCGGTATCGACCCCATCGAGGATCCCCCTCACCCTGTCGGCAGCCACCCCCCATGACTCCGCCAGATCGTGCGCTCCTGCCCGGGAGCTGGCGACAATAAAGTCGGTACCGCTGTTGACGATCTTTTCCACGAAACGGAACAGCCGGTATGGCAGCGAACTCTTGCGGATGAAGCCATGGTCGAGCATCTCGGCGGTCAGGCTCCCCTGGCAATCGAAAATCAGCGGAATGTGGAGTATTTTTTTCAGGAACAGGCCGAGGAACGCCCCCTCGTGGAGGTGGGCATGAATGATATCGGGACGGAAGCGGCGCGCCGCAGTGAGCGCCGTAAAATAAAGGAGGATGTCGAGATACGGCTTGTGCCAGGAGGGGCCGGCCGCCAGCTTTTTGTACCAGGGGACCGGCGGTATGCGGAAAGTGGAAATCCCCGCCATGTCGCGCCCCAGGTGATAGGTGACGATAAGGACCTCATGGCCCGACTCCTTGAGGGCGCGGGCCTCTTCGTAGATCCGGACATGGCACCCCCGGTCGGCGAAGTAGGGGGTGGGGGCTAACATCAGGACGCGGAGCGTCCTGGGGCTTGGGGACTGGGACCCCTGTGTGCCTAAAGGACTGGGGACTGGTAAAACAGGGACCGGGGACTGAGAATTGGGTGATATAGATTCAGGCATCGACAGTTCCTTTGTTCCTGTAATGCCGGATGAGACGGTTCAGAAGCTTATGGTCTTTCATCCCAGTCTCCGCCTTACCAGTCCCCGGTCCCTATTCCCTGAAGTTGATTTTTTCCTTCACCACGTAAATCGGCTTCCCCTGGGCCTCGTAGTAGGTGCGCGCGTTCACCTCGCCCAAGAGGCCGAGGACGATGAACTGCACTCCCATGAAGAGGAGGAACGCGGTGAGGATCAGGAGCGGATTGCGGTTCATGCTGACATGATCGAACAGTTTCATGTAGAGGGTGATGCCGCCGCTGAGCAAACCGGCAAAAATCGTGTATACGCCCCACTTGCCGAACAGCTGGATCGGTTTGGTGGAATACGTAAGGAGGAATGTGACCGTCATCAGGTCGAGTACGACCCGCATGGTACGGGAGATGCCGTATTTGCTCGTGCCATGGAGCCGAGGATGATGCTGCACGGGAAGTTCGGTCACCCGTGCCCCGACCTGGGACGCCAGCGCCGGCACGAAGCGGTGCATTTCGCCATAAAGGTTGATCCCGTCGAGAACTTCCCTCCGGTAAGCCTTGAGCGTGCAGCCGTAATCGTGGAGATAGACACCGGTCAGCCGTGAAATCAGGCCATTCGCGAGTATGGAGGGGAGCCTGCGGTTGATGAAGGTGTCCTGGCGGTCCTTGCGCCAGCCGGAAACCACGTCGTACCCATCGTTGATTTTCGCCAGCAGACGGGGGATATCGACGGGATCGTTCTGGAGGTCGCCGTCCATCGGCACGACCACCCGTCCTTGCGCAGAGTCGAAACCGGCGGCCATGGCCGCGGTCTGGCCAAAATTGCGGCGGAATCGGATCACCCTGACCCGCCCGTCCCTGCCGGCAATCGTTTTCAAAAGCGGAAACGACCCGTCACTGGAGCCATCGTCCACCAGAATCAGTTCGTAATCCAGGCCGCTTCCGGCAAGCGCCGCAGTGACAGCTTCATGCAGCGCCTCGATATTGTCTTCTTCATTATAGATTGGCACGACAATGCTGATATCCACTTTTAACCCCTTTTAAAAGCGGGGATTGGGGACTGGTAAAAAATACCGCCAGCCTTCAGCCTTCAGCCTTCAGCCTCAAGTCCCCAGTCCCTGGTCCCCGGTCCATCGTCCCGCCGAACTCCTTGACCTTCCGGAGCGTCACCTCGCACTCCGTAATCCCCTGTTTCTTGAACTTAGGAGCAATGAGCCCCTGCACCATGCCGATGCCGTAGCAGATGTGGAAGAGCGCAAAGACGGCCGGCAGAAGGGGTGCGGAGCGCAGCCGTCGGGTTCGTACCGCGTTGGTGAGGGATACGGAAATGGTTATACCTAGGTAGCATAAAAGCGGCAGATAGTAAACCGGCTTCTGAACCAGCGGGAGAAGGAGCAGATAGAAGAGAAACAGGGAAGGGATGAAGGTTATCGGCTTTATGATGCCGCTGATGACTGTCTGTTCACCCCTCCCCCTGCCGTAGCTGAAGATTTGCCGGCAAAAAGCCTTGAGGGTCGGACGCTGGCTCCGGTTGATGGCAAGTTCGGGATCATGGATGAGAAGGCAGCCCCCCCGCCTGATCCGTTCCATCAGTTCATTCTCCTCGTTGGGATAGAGCCGTTCGTCAAAACCGCCGTGCATGAGGAAAACGTCCCTGCGGAAGCTCAGATTGCAGAGGATCAGCTCCCGGTCGCAGGTTGCGCGAATGTTCCCGGCCAGCCGGTAACGGTTGCGCATCCCCCCGCCGCCGATAACGGAGGCAAATGCCATGCCGAAGGCCTGCTGGAGAGGGGTGTCCGAAGCGGGGGTCAGGGAAGGGCCGCCGGCCGCGGCAACGGCAGGATCGGCATAGTGGCGGACTACCCGGTGCAGAAACTCCGGCGATATCAGTGAATCATCATCGAGAAAGCAGAGGATCTTTCCCGAAGCGGCTGCTGCCGCCATGTTGCGCTGACGGCTCGGGCACTTCCCTTCCGCCACGAAGACTTCGAAGGAGTCGATGGGATAGACGAGTTCGCGGACCCCGTCGAGAGCCTTTACCCTGCCGCCCGGTTTCACCGGGATGATTATGGAAACCGCTGGTGTCTCGGTCATGTGGCACCGTACATAGAAAAGCCGGGCAATTACCCGGCTTCTGCGTCAGACGAAAGTTACAGAGGATTATCCGCCTCCGGTTTCCGCTGCAAACGTGCCGGCGGAGTACGGGTGCAGCACGGCTACTTGCCGTAGCTGTGCAAGCCGGACAGGAACAGGTTGACCCCGAGATAGCAGAATATGGTGGCGGCGAAACCGACCACCGAGAGGATGGCGGCCCGTTTCCCGACCCATCCCCGGGTAATCCGGGCATGAAGAAATGCCGCATAGATGAACCATACGATCAGGGACCAGGTTTCCTTGGGGTCCCAGCTCCAGTAGGTTCCCCAGGCATAATTTGCCCAGGCCGCGCCGGTCACAATTCCGAGGGTCAGCAGTGGAAAGCCGATCATGATGGCCTTGTAGTTCAAGTCATCGAGCACCTTGGTGGCAGGGAACTGGGCAATGATCCCTCCCGCCGCTGAATCGCCGGTTGGGCCTTCCTGCTTCTCCTTGATCAGGTACATGATGGAGATGCCGCAGGCCACCGCAAAGGCCGCATAGCCGAGAAAACAGGTGATGACATGGTAGAGGAGCCAGTTGCTCTGCAGAGCGGGGACCAGCGGCTGTATGCCGCTGTCGAGGTAGAGCTGCGCCCAGGCCATCCCGAGCAGGGCAAAGGGGACGACAAAGGCGCCGACGACCCGGTATTTATACTTGAACTCGATTATTCCGTAGATAAGAATGATCGTCCAGGAGAAAAAGACCACGGACTCGTAAAGATTGGAAAGGGGCGCATGACCGACGCCCATCGTGTAAGATTCCTTCCAGCGCAGGATAATGGCGATTGTCTGGACAATAAAACCGAAATAGGCCAGAGAGCTGGCTGCAAGTCCGACGGTTTTGTTCCGTGTCGCCATAAAGCCGAAAAAAATCAGCATCGAAATCATGTATGCAAGGGTTGTGACATTGAACAGCAGGGAACTGGTCATCTTGTATCCTCCGGGGAGTTACGGTATTTTCAGTTAGTCGGTGAGTCGCGCGCGATGCTCTTCTCCGGGAATTTTACCGGACAGTGCTCTCGGGATAATTATACGTTTTTCAGTTTATCTATAAGGTTATCGAAAAAGAGCTGGAATCCCGGCTGGTTCTTGCTCGCCGTTCCGGCGATCGTGACCCGGCCGTTGACGACCCTGATCCAGATGCGTTTGTGAGACAGGAAAAATGCCATGCAAATACCGACAATCATCAGGGCGCACCCGGTCCAGACGGTCCATACCCCCGGGTCTTTCGCCACCTGGAGACCGGTATAGAACTTCTCATCACCGCCTTCGTAGGTAAAGATCAGGTCGCCGCCGCGCTGCCTGTCAAAGTCGGGAAAGTTTTTGAAGAGAATGAATGTGTCGGGCGTCCCCGAAGAAGAAAACGTCTCGACCTTGGCCGCCGGGCCGGAAAACTGGGGCATAAAGGTCCGCACCTCCTGGGTGGCGTCAACTACCTGCAGGTAGCCGCCATTGGGGAGGGAGACCCGCTCTCCCTTGCGGACCATCAGGTTGACCGGAGTCCCCACCTTTTTATCCTTGACCGTGAACCGGTAGACCGCACCGTCGCCGGCAGGTCCATAGCTCGACTGGTAGAAGGTGATCCCCTTGTAGGTGAGGGGATCATTGACCACGATAGGGATGTTTTCGTATCCCTTCACGGGCTGGCCGTTCTCCAGGATCGTCAGGATGCTTTTGAACTCCTTGGGAGCGCCGGTATCGTAAAAAGAGGCGGAAAATTTCTCGCACCTGACGGCAAAGCCGAGATCCAGCGGTTTTTCGCCGCGCTGCATCATATACACAGTGGATGTGCTCATCCCTTCCGTAATCTGCACATACGCCTTGAAGCCGAAATAGGAGCCGATGAGAGCGCCGATGAAGATGATTATTATGCTCGAATGGACGACGTAAACGCCGAGGCGGCAATAGGGGTTTTTCTGGGCAAAAAGGTGAAATTCGCCGTCACGCTCCGTCACAACCGGCTCGGCAAATTCCCCCTTGAGGAATGCCGTCATCTTGTCCCTGAGCGCCGCCGCATCCCCCTGTTTCTTGAATTCATGGGTAAGCGAAAGGGACTTTTCCAGGCCGTCATCCAGAACCAGGTTCGGCTCGGATATGAATTTCCAAACCCTCGGCAGCCTCTTGATGGAGCAGGCCACGAGATTGACCGTCAGGAGATAGAGAAGGAGAATAAACCACCAGGAGTGGTACATGTCGAAGAAACCGAGAGTGCTGTAAAGGCGAATCTTGGTTTCGGTCAAGTGTGCCAGGTACTCCCTCTGGGGGCTCTGGGGGATTACGGTGCCGATTACCGAAGTTGCAGCCAGGCAGATCAGGAGAGAAATGGAGAGTTTCAGGGAACAGAAAAAATCCCATGCGGCTTGGGTGAATGTACGTTTATTAATTGTCAAGGCTTGCTCCTGAATGAAAAGGGGTGTTCTGAGTTTTGGCGTTCTGTGCAATCTGGGATATTAAGCTTTTCATAATAATGCAATTGGCTGTAAAAGCACAATAAAAAAATACAACAGAAAAAGGGATAACAAAAAAATGTTACCCCTTTTCCAGGCATTCATCGGGTCAAGCCGACTGAAGGCTTACTTCTTGTGGCACTCGCCGCACTTGGTCGGGCCGGCCTTTTTCGTTTCATGGCAGCCTTTGCAGAGCTTGTGGGCAGCATCCTTGCCGAACCCCTCTATTTTGCCCGGGGCCTTCTCGTGGCATGCCTTGCAGTCCTTCAGGGCGTCCTGGTGCTTTTTGTGATTAAAGCTGATATTACCGTTTTTGGCCGGTAAATCGATCACGTCGGCTGCAAATGCAGACCCCGCGAATGCGATAGCAGTAATCATGGCAATGGCGATCTTTTTCATTGAGTTGTTACCTCCTCGTCCGATAATGTAAACTGTCCAAACCCTAATACACGACCGCTCCCCTGTCAAGAAAAAACGGTTATATTCTGGGTAGTTGATTAATGGCAGCTAATTTTATGCGCGTAAAGCCCTGTCCTTTGCCGCCACCTCTTCAGCCATCCTTTCCCGGTAGGCCTTAAGGGCGGCCGTCAGCTGCTCGTCACCGAGGGCCAGGACCTGAACCGCGAATATCCCGGCATTTTTCGCCCCGGTTTTCCCTATGGCCATGGTTGCCACCGGGATGCCGCCCGGCATCTGTACCGTGGAATAAAGGGCATCCAGTCCTTCGAGCGCACCCCCCCCCATCGGCACGCCGATAACCGGCAGGACGGTCTCTGCCGCTATTACACCGGCCAGGTGGGCCGCCATGCCGGCCCCGGCAATTATCACCCTGATCCCGCGCCCGGCCGCTTCCGCGGCCAGGGAGACAGTCCTCGCCGGAGAGCGGTGGGCCGAAGATATGCGCAGTTCATAGGAGACGCCAAACTCCGCCAGAATCTTCGCCCCCTCTTCCATGACCGGCAGGTCGGAATCGCTCCCCATGACTATAAGCACTTGCGGCTTTTGCATACAACCTCCATGTTCGGGATTCGGGATTCGGACCGCTGAATTCGGTTTTTCCTGTTTCCTGTTTCCTGTTTCCTGTTACCGATTTATCGCCTTGCGCCCGATATCCCGTCGAAAGTGGACCCCTTCCCAGGTTATGGCCGCCGCTCCCCGGTAAGCCCGGTCAATAGCTTCCTGCACCGTACCCCCCAAGGCCGTGACCCCAAGGACGCGGCCGCCGTTGGTGACGATCTTTCCGTCCTTGAAGGCCGTTCCGGCATGGAAGACGACCAGGTCTTCTATCCGCTCCGCTTCTTCCAGACCGAATATTTCGTCACCCTTCCGGTAATCGCCCGGATAGCCCTGAGACGCCATCACCACGCAGACCGCCGCCTTGTCGTGCCACTCGATCTCGATCCCGTTCAGATTACCGGCCGCCACCGCCATGAGGACGGGAACAATATCCGATTTCATCCGCATGAGGAGCGGCTGGCACTCGGGATCACCGAAGCGGGCATTGAATTCCAGGGTCTTGACCCTCTCGCCGTCGATCATCAGGCCGGCGTAGAGGACACCCCGGTAGGGGCGCCCTTCGGCAGCCATGCCGTCCACCGTAGGGTGCATTACTTCCGCCATGGCTTTTCCGTGGATGGGGGGGGTCACCACCGGCGCCGGGGAATACGCCCCCATGCCGCCGGTATTCGGGCCCTTGTCGCCGTCGAACACCGCTTTGTGGTCCTGGGCGCTGGCCAGGGGGACTATCTGCTTCCCGTCGGTAAAGGCAAGGAAAGAAGCCTCCTCGCCGGTGAGGAACTCCTCGATGACCACCCGCGCGCCGGCGGAGCCGAAGGCGTCTCCCGACAGCATCCCGGTCACCGCGCCGATTGCCTCGTCCTCCGTGGCGGCAATGATGACCCCTTTACCCGCGGCAAGTCCGTCCGCCTTGACCACGATCGGTGCACCGATTCTCCGGATGAAGGCCACGGCCGGCTCGACCTCGGTGAACACCTCGTACGCGGCGGTAGGCACCTCGTATTTTTTCATCAGGTCCTTGGAGAACGCCTTGCTCGCCTCGATCAGGGCGGCGTTTCTCCGCGCCCCGAAGATCCGCAGGCCATACTCCTCGAACAGGTCGACAATGCCGAGCGAGAGGGGGAGTTCCGGCCCGACCACCGTAAGGTCGATACCCTGGTTCTTGGCAAAGCCGAGCATCCCCGCCAGATCATCGACCTTTATGTCGACATTTTCGGCAAGCTGCGCAGTGCCGGGGTTCCCCGGCGCGCAGAAGACCCTCTCCACCAGGGGTGACTGGGCAATTTTCCAGACCAGGGCATGTTCCCGCCCGCCGCTGCCGATAACCAGAATTTTCATAGATGAGACTTCTCCCTAAAAGTAGGTTTGGAAGGTTCGTTTTAACCCAAGAAACGTGGATTTTTGATTCGGCCTGTGGCCTCACCCTGCGGGCAGCCTTCGCTGTCCAATTCCTGTGGAATTGTCGCAAGATCAAATAACACAAAAGTTACGTTGCCCGCGGGGCGATCAATTTTTCGTCAGGTCAAGGAAGATGAGCGAACGCGCGGAGGCGTAGCAGCGCTACGCCGCACAAGCAGTTCGTGACATCTGACGCAGAGATGGCGGAAAAGTGATCGTCCTAATGCCGGAAGTGGCGCATACCGGTGAACACCATCGCAATCCCATGCTCGTCGGCTGCGGCAATCACCTCCGCATCCCGCATGCTCCCCCCGGGCTGGATGACCGCGGTAATACCGACAGCAGCGGCATTGTCCAGGCCGTCGCGGAAGGGGAAGAAGGCGTCGGAGGCCATTACCGCCCCCTTCACTTCAAGCCCGGCATGTTCGGCCTTTATGGCGGCGATGCGGGCGGAATTGACCCGACTCATCTGACCTGCACCGACACCGATGGTCATGCCGTCCCTGCCGTAGACAATGGCGTTGGATTTGACGAACTTGGCGACCCGCCAGGTAAAGAGGAGGTCCACCATTTCCTTGTCGTTCGGGGCCCTTTTGGTGACCACCTTCAGGCTGTCGTAGAGGGCGAAGTCGGTGTCCTGGACCAGGACGCCGCCGTTGACCCGCTTGAATTCGAGTCTCCGGGCCGGTTCAGCGGGCCATTCTCCGCACTCGAGGAGGCGGACGTTTTTTTTGGCGGCCACCACTTCCAGTGCGGCCGGGGATACCCGCGGCGCGATGATCACCTCGACGAACTGGCGGTCGACGATGAGCCTGGCCGTGTCGCCGTCCAGCTCGCGGTTAAACGCTATGATGCCGCCGAAGGCGGATTCGGCATCGGTTGCATACGCCCGCTCGTAGGCCTCGCGGATGGTCGCACCGAGGGCCACGCCGCAGGGGTTGGCGTGCTTGACGATGACGCAGGCCGCCCCTTCGGAAAACTGCTTGATACATTCCAGAGCCGCATCGGTATCGGCGATATTGTTATAGGAAAGCTCCTTCCCCTGGAGCTGACGGGCGGTGGCGACCGAAGCTTCTTTCACGTCCCTCTCCATGTAGAAGGCGGCCTTCTGGTGGGGGTTCTCGCCGTAGCGCATCCCCTGGGCCTTCAGGAACTGGAAGGTCAGGGTCGGCGGGAAATCGGCACTGTCGTCGTCGATTCTTCTGCCCAGCCAGTTGGAGATCGCCCCGTCATAGGCGGCGGTATGCTGGTAGACCTTCACGGCCAGCCGGAAGTTGGTCTCCTTTGAGACGCTGCCGCCGCTTCCCTGCATCTCTTCCAGGACCTTCCGGTAATCGGCATGGTCCACAAGAACGGTAACGTCGGCATTGTTCTTGGCCGCCGAGCGGAGCATGGTGGGGCCGCCGATATCGATGTTCTCGATGGCGTCCTCGAGGGTGCATCCTTCACGGGCAACGGTCGCCTCAAAGGGATAGAGGTTCACCACCACCATGTCGATCGGCTCGATGCCGTGCGCCTTCATGGTCGCCACATGCTCGGGGTTGCCCCGCATGCCGAGCAGGCCGCCGTGCACCTTGGGGTGCAGGGTCTTTACCCGGCCGTCGAGCATTTCAGGAAAACCGGTGAATTCGGAAACGTCTTTGACGGTAAGACCGGCTTCACGCAGCAGTTTGGCTGTGCCGCCGGTAGAGAGTATCTCAACGCCGAACCCGGCCAGTTCCCGGGAAAATTCGACGATGCCCGTCTTGTCGGATACGCTGATGAGTGCGCGCGTGATTTTTGCCATTTCTTGCTCCTTGCGATAAATCTACCAGGAGGCGCGGAGACACTGAGAAAAACAAAGCCTTAATCGATCACCACCATGACACCTAGAAACCAAAATTAATTTGTTAGATTAATTGAACTTAAAAACTGATTTGATTTTCTTCGTGTCTTGGCGCCTTGGTGGCTAAGTGCTTTCCTCCGTGTCTCCGTGCCTCCGTGGTGAAAAAGATTCAATTTTCGGGTTTCGGGAAATTCATGTATTCCAGAAAGTGCTTCTCGAAGGCAGGGGTGCCGGAGAGGGGTATGACTCGTATTGAAGCCGCCAGTCGGTCGATCGCCTCGAATCCGCGGGGTGTACGGAGCGCTTTTTCAACCCCGGCCAGTGCTCCATCGCGGACGAAGCTGCATATTTCTACCATCTTTTCCGGGAAAATTCCAACGTTTTTTAGCCCCTCGGGATCGAGCCGGGCGCCGAATGAACCGGTCAGAACCGCTGCCGCCAGTGCCTCATGACCTGTGCGGGCCCGCTCGAAAAGGACCTCGATACCGGCCCTGACCGCGGCCTTCGCCAGCTGCACCTGGCGGATGTCCTGCTGGGTGAGGCTTATCTCCCCACGGGCATCCCGGTAGAGGACAAAAGAAGTCTCTCCGTTGCGGACTGTCAGCCGGCTGGCCAGATTCGAGGGAATCTCCCCGGGCGACCGGAGGCGACCGGTGAAATCCACTACCCCTGCCTGCAAAAGCCCTGCAACCGCCTCGATCACCCCCGAGCCGCAGATACCGACAGGAGCGGCGCCGCCAATGGCAAAGGTTTTCACCGTATCACCAGCGATCTGCACACGGCTGATTGCCCCCGGCAGGGCAGCCATGCCGCATGACAGGTTCCCCCCCTCGAAAGCGGGACCGGCTGCCGCCGATGTGGCATAAATACTCCCGTTGGCGGTCAGGGCTATCTCGCCGTTGGTCCCCATATCCAGGTACAAGCGGGGACCTGACCCTCTGGGGCCTGAAGGGACCTGACCCTTTGGGGCCTGAAGGGATTGGGGACCGGTCACACCGGCGCCGTAGAGGAAGGCGACCAGGTCGCCGCCGACGAAACCTCCCGGCAGGGGGAAGAAAAAGGTGTCAACAGCCGTTTTCCACCCCAGGTCGGAGGTTTTAACAACCTTACCCGCAGTAAAGAGCGGCCGGTAGGGAGGAAAAGCAAGAGAATTAACCGGCAGCTCCAGGATCAGGTGCTCCATGGCGGGATTGCCCGCAATGGCAATGGTGGCGAGGTTGCGCCCGGAAGCGCCTGCCGCAGCGAGGAGTTCCCCGGCGAGACGCTCCAGTTCGCTGTTTATGAGCCGGGCCAGCCGCTTCAGATTTTCAGGGGAGGTGCAGGCGGCATCGAGGCGGGAAACCAGATCCGCCCCGAACTCCCGCTGCGGGTTGAGGGCGCCTGCTGCTGCAAGCCGTTCTCCTCCGCCCAGTTCGAGGAGAGAAGCGGCAATGGTGGTAGTCCCCACATCGAATGCCATGGCGAGTCGTTCAGACGATTTCAACGAGATGCTCCCGGCGGTCGAGGACTTCGCCGACCATGGCCGCAAAACAGCCCCGTTCGGCAGCCTGCGTGAGGAACCGTTCGGCGGCGACGGGGGGCAGCGCAACGAGGAGCCCTCCCGAAGTCTGGGGATCGAACAGCGGCAGGAGCCTCTCCCCCATTCCCTTTAGGCCCCAGAGGGTCCGGTCATCGATCCCTTTAGGCCCCAGA
Source organism: Geobacteraceae bacterium (assembly GCA_041481895.1). GTDB lineage: Bacteria > Desulfobacterota > Desulfuromonadia > Geobacterales > Geobacteraceae > JAMPXD01. The sequence goes on from JBGPCQ010000003.1 coordinate 43,051, forward strand.
GGGTCCGGTCCCGAATAATAGTCCCTGTTACGGTAACAGCCGGCCGGCACCATGCCGTCGCCAATCAGACCCGGAACCCCCCCCATGACCGGCACAGCGTCGAAGAAGAGCCTCAAGGTCACACCTCCCCCCACGGCCATTTCCCTGGCGTGACCGATCAGCCCGAAGCCGGAAACGTCGGTGCATGCGTCGGCCCCGCACGCCACCATGATCTCGGCGGCTGCGGCGTTCAGGCGGGTCATCCAGCCGGTCGCTTCCTCGATTTCACCGTCGCTGGCCATGCCGGCCTTGATCGCAGTGGCAATGATGCCGGTGCCGAGCGGCTTGGTGAGGACCAGCCGGTCACCGGGGAGTGCCGTGGAGTTTCTGACGATCCGATCCGGATGGATAATGCCGGTAACCGCAAGTCCGTATTTGAGTTCATCGTCCTCCACGGTATGCCCCCCGACGAGACATGCCCCCGCCGCGCTGACCATTTCCTGGCCGCCTGCCAGGATCTCGGCAAGGAGCCGGAGGGGGAGCGCGCACGAGGGGAAGAAGGCGAGATTCATGGCGGTCAGCGGCCTTCCCCCCATGGCATAAATATCCGACAGGGCATTGGCCGCAGCTATCCTGCCGAAGGTGAACGGGTCATCCACCAGGGGGGTGATGATGTCGGTCGTCTCCACGAGGGCGAGGTCTTCGCCTATCCTGTATACTCCCGCATCGTCGGACGTCTCGGGCCCCACCAGGAGGGAGGGGTGGGTTGATCGCCTAAGACCGCGCAGCGCTTCCTCCAGGCCCGCCGGGCCCAGTTTTGCCGCTCAACCGGCCGCCTTCACCATTCCCGTAAGTTTTATCTTCTGTTTCGTCATTTCTTAACCTCACCTCAAGACGCCAGGAAAACCCATTTCAAACATTAACCACAGAGGACCCAGAGGAACGCAGAGAGAACTTCGTTCTTCTGAAAAGACAAAAATCTTTTTTCTCACAAAGCCGCAAAGACAAAAAAAAAGACAAAATTCTTTTGGTTCTTTGCGTCTTTGAGTGAGACCGGGTTTTGTTTTTGATCTCGTTTTTCCTCTGAGTACCCCTGTGTCCTCTGTGGTTAAAAGCTTTCGATATTCATCGCGAACCGTTCAGGTAAACCCGCGGCACCCGCTTGCTGATCCCGCAGAAAATTTCGTAGGGAATGGTCCCGGTCCAGTCGGCAAGCTCTTCCGCATGAATGCAGTTCCCCTCCCGGTCGCAGCCGAGCAGGGTCACTTCGTCCCCCACGGAAATTCCCTCGATATGGGTGACGTCGAACATGATCCAGTCCATGCAGACCGTTCCCGCGACCCGGGCTCGCTTCCCCCGGATCAGGGCTTCTCCGCTATTGGTAAGTCTCCGGCTGTATCCGTCCGCATATCCCACCGGCACGCTTGCCACCAGGGTCCTCCCGTCTGCAACGTAGCGCCGGGCGTAACTGATGCTCGCTCCCGACTCCACCCATTTGAGCATCGCCACCCGGCTTCTCAGGTGCATGACCGGACGCAGATCCATCCGGCCCGCGAAATCGGCCGAGGGGAGCGCCCCGTACAGTGTGATCCCCGGTCTGACCATGTTGCAATACGGAATCTCCAGGCTGAATGCGGCGGCGCTGTTGGCGATGTGCACATAGCGCGGGGAAAACCCCGCGCCCCGCGCTTCGTCCACCACCCGGGTGAATATTTCGGCCTGGCGGGCGGTAAAACTGCGGCCGTCGTCGTCCAGTTCATCGGCAGAGGCAAAATGGGAGATGATCCCCTCCAGTTCGAGGTGCTTCATCCCCTTCAGCCTCTGGAAGAAGGCTGCCGCCTCCTCGTGGGGAATACCGAGACGCCCCATACCGGTATCCACCTTGACGTGAACCTTTGCCTTCCGGTAGAGTTTCCCTGCGACGTAATTGAGAAGCCGCGCCTGCTCCGGCGAGAAGACTGTAGTGGAGAGGTTAAAGCCGATGCACTTTTTCTCCTGGCCGGGATACGTGCCGCCGAGGATAAGGATCGGCCGGTCGATGCCGCTCTTTCTCAGCTGGATCCCCTCGGCCAGAAAGGCGACGCCGAAGGCGGCAACATCGAGTTTTTCCAGCTCCATGGCAATATCCATAAAGCCATGCCCGTAGGCGTCCGCCTTGACCACGGCCAGAATGCCGCACGTTGCGGGGATCGATTTTTTGACCTGCTGGAAATTATGACGCAACGCGGCAAGATCTATTTCCGCGATAGTCGGGCGACTGTCCATGTGAAATCCATTTTGAATTATGAATTGGGGTTTAAATTTTTAATTATAACTCTAAACTAATAACTCGAAACTCAAAACTGATTTTTTTCTACCACTTCTCCCCCCTGCTGTAAAGCCAAAAACCGGAAAAACCGTTGACTTCACGTAAAAATTCCTTTAGCCTAGCATTACAATGTAAAAGGCCAGCTGGGGGAGTTCGCACGAACTGAGATGGGCTTAGCCCAAACCCTTTGAACCTGATCCGGATAATGCCGGTGTAGGGAAGCGGTTCCGTCCACTATTCGCATGTTCGTAGGATCTGGAAAGCCGTGACCTTTTGTCGCGGCTTTCTGCTTTTATTACCAACAATGAGTCCATCCATGGAGCGCACACACGATTTTCTCAGGCTTGTCGTTGACAAAAGACCCCCTGCATTCAAAATGAAGGGGGTTTATCTCGTCACCGACCATGACGACCGCCTCGCGGAACGGGTGCAGAACGCTCTTTCCGGCGGGATAGCGGCCGTCCAGTACCGCAACAAGAGGAAAAATCATCCCGACCGGATCAGCCTGGGGATGGAGATTAAACAGCTCTGCACAAAGGCAGGGGTTCCCTTCATTGTCAACGACGATGTGGCGTTGGCCAGGGAGCTCGATGCGGACGGCCTCCACCTGGGACAGGATGACGGCGACCCGGTTGCGGCCCGCAGTCTGCTGGGACCGGGAAAAATCATCGGCGTATCTACCCACAGCCTGGAGGAAGCGCTCCGTGCGGAAGCGGCCGGCGCCGATTACATCGGCTTCGGCGCCATCTTCCCCACGGACAGCAAGGATATTCAGCATCTTGCCGGACCTGAAGGGCTGGCAAAGGCCCGGGCCGGGGTCGGAATACCCATCGTCGCCATAGGCGGAATCAACCGCACGAATGCGGCACAGGTCATCGACTGTGGTGCTGACGCCATTGCCGTTATTTCGGCGATACTGGGAAGCAGTGAGCCTGCCCTGGCGGCTAACGAGCTGTCGCTCCTCTTCAACCGGCAGGAGAAATTCCCGCGCGGCAAGGTACTGACCATAGCCGGCAGCGATTCCGGGGGGGGGGCCGGGATTCAGGCTGACCTCAAGACCATCACGCTTCTCGGCTCGTACGGCGCATCGGTCATTACATGCCTCACTGCCCAGAACACCTGTGGCGTCAGCGGCATTCACGCGCCGCCGCCCGCCTTCGTGGCAGAGCAGCTCGACGCGGTCTTTTCCGATATCCCGTTCGACGCGGTCAAAACCGGCATGCTCTATTCTGCGGAGATCATCGCCCTGGTTGCGGAGAAGCTCCGCGAATTCGACAAAAGGATAATCGTCGTCGATCCGGTCATGACCGCCAAGGGGGGCGCACCCCTCATGGAAAAGAACGCAGTGGCCATCATGAAGGAACACCTCATCCCTCTCGCGTATCTGCTGACTCCGAATATCCCCGAAGCGGAGAAACTAACCGGACGCGCCATCACCGATGAAGAAGGGATGCAGGATGCCGCCCGGGCCCTCTGCCGCATGGGGGCGCGGAATGTCCTGGTAAAGGGAGGACACCTCCCCGACGGAGTAGCTGTTGACGTCCTGTTTGACGGCAGCGGGTTTACCCGTTTTCCCGTGCCGCGAATTCTTGCGAAAAACACCCACGGCACCGGATGCACGTTCGCTTCGGCAATTGCCGCGTTTCTTGCCCAAGGGGAACAGCTCTCCACTGCCATAGCCCGGGCCAAGGAATTCGTCACCGCCGCCATCAAGCTCGCCCAAACCTTGGGAAAAGGGCATGGACCGGTTAATCATTTTCTGGCTGCACGAGAAACTGGGACCAGGGACTAGGGACTGGTTTTACCCGCCACTAGCCCCCAGCCCCTTAAAACATAAGGAGCATACCCATGCAAAAGACCCAACTCGAATATGCCAGAGATGGCATCATCACTGATACCATGAAGGAGTCGGCCCTGGCCGAAGGGGTGGCCCCCGAATTCATCCGCGCAGGGATTGCGGCAGGAAACACCATTATCTGCCACAACATACAGCGCACGGGGGGCCGGCCTCTGGCCGTGGGCAAGGGTCTCCGCACCAAGGTTAATGCCAATATCGGCTCCTCGTCCGACGACCTGGACATCTCGAAAGAGCTGGAGAAGGCCCGCGTTGCCGTAAGGCATGGCGCGGACGCCATCATGGACCTCTCCACCGGCGGGCCGGTTGACGAAATCCGCCGCGCCATCATCGCCGAGACCGATGCCTGCATCGGCTCCGTCCCTCTCTACCAGGCGGCGCTCGACGCCGTCAGGAACAAGAACAAGGCAATCGTCGACATGACGGTGGACGACATCTTTGCCGGGATCATCAAGCACGCCGAGGACGGGGTGGACTTCATCACGGTCCACTGCGGCGTGACCCGCTCAACAGTGGAGCGGATGAAAAATGAGGGGCGGATCATGGACGTGGTCTCCCGGGGAGGCGCCTTCACCATCGAGTGGATGACCTACAACAACCGGGAAAACCCGCTCTTCGAGCATTTCGACCGCCTCCTGGAAATCACCAGGGAATACGACATGGTGCTCTCTCTGGGTGACGGTTTCCGTCCCGGCTGCCTCGCCGATGCCACGGACCGCGCCCAGATTCACGAGTTGATCCTCCTCGGCGAGCTGACCCAGCGGGCTCAGGACGCCGGCGTACAGGTCATGATCGAGGGGCCCGGCCATGTCCCCATCCACCAGATCGAAGCCAACATCATCCTCCAGAAACGTCTCTGCCACGGCGCACCGTTCTATGTCCTGGGACCGCTGGTCACCGACATCGCCCCTGGTTACGACCACATAACCTGCGCCATCGGCGGGGCCATCGCCGCCGCCGCCGGCGCCGACTTCCTCTGTTACGTCACCCCGAGCGAACACTTGCGCCTGCCAACCGTAGAAGATGTACGGGAGGGGGTCATCGCCTCCCGCATCGCCGCCCACGCCGGCGACATCGCCAAAGGGGTGAAGGGGGCCATGGACAAGGACATCAGGATGGCCCGGTGCCGGAAGAAACTCGACTGGGAAGGTCAGTTCCGCGAAGCTCTCGATCCGGAAAAAGCGCGAAGGATCCGCGCGGAGTCCGGAGTCGCCGACCATGGCGCCTGCACCATGTGCGGTGAGTTCTGCGCCTACAAGGTAATGGACGACGCCATGGGGAAACAGCAGGCCAGGGGGTGAAGAGCCGGGCGTGCTGAGTGAAGGGGAAGAGTGAAACCTTTATGGGTTGACTTGCAGCTGAAAATGCGATAAAAAGTCAAACCGGTCCCGGTTTTGCGCCGGGTTGCCGGACAGAGCAGATTTAATCAACAGGTACGCCATCTTAGCTCAGTTGGTAGAGCAATTGATTCGTAATCAATAGGTCACCAGTTCGACTCTGGTAGATGGCTCCAGTAAAAAGGGCCCAACCGATTTTGGTTGGGCCCTTTTCGTCTATTAGTACCAATAGCCGGCTCTTTTGGGCGGCCCACCTCTTTTATGGGCAGGCGGGAATCGATCTATTTCGCAGTGTTGAAGGCCCGCAGCACCTGCTCGGTCAAATCGACCATCTCGTCCTGGTAAATCATCGAGTCGTTTCTTGTAAAAATGAAGTCGTAATTTTTCATGCGGCCATACTTTTTCACGACCTCGACAATCTCGCCGACAATCTGGTTGGTCAATTCGTCATTTTTCGCCTTCAGGGCTTCTTGAGAGAGGGACCGCTGGGTCTCTTTCAGGTGCTCCAGGGCTTTCTTGCCGGCATTCGACTGGAGCAGGACCTTTTGCATGTCAAAAGACCCTATCTTCACTTGATCATGGGCACGCCCCGGCGATGCGGGGAGCATCACCGGCCTGGAGACCAAAGTCGTGACATCCCAGTTCAATTCACCGTCAAACCCGGCAGGCAGATCTGCCGTGGCATTCCAGACGATCCGCTTCCCCGGACCCACCTTGACATTTTTCCCGAAATCACCGGAGAGACGAAGCTGGTCCGCAGTCCGCCTCTTGCCGTCGATGATGATGGCGACGGTCACCTCCGCTTCCCGCTCTCCCGCGGTTGCAACAAGGTCGTACGTGGCGACGGCCTGGTCGCCTTCCTGACCGACCTTCAGGTTCTTCACTTCCGCGGCTGCGGCCAATGTCGGGAATGCGGTGGCCAGAAGCAGGAGCATGGCGAGTTTTTTCATGGGGCCTCCGGTTTAGCTTCATGTTTGATATTCAGCATGTGTTGATCAGAGCCATGTCAGTGCCTTGGCCCACCCGCGCCGGGATCCCTAGGGACGCAGCCTCGACGGCTGGTCGTTGCAGACACGGTAGGGGAATATCGTGCCGTCGGCACGCCGGTGCTCATAGCAGCCGAGCCGGGGATAGGGCCAGCCGCTGCATGCGGCATCACTCCCGCAGAGCGGCTTACAATAAAAGTGACCATCCCCGCCGTTGTCGACACAGACATTGCCGGTCTGGCAGTCGGCGTGTGCGTTGCAGCTGTAGAACGATGGCGTGGCTCCCCGTGCCAGCGTCGCCTCGCCGACAATCGATTGTTCCGTAATCGTCCCACCCGCAGCCCGGACGTCCCAGTTTAGCTCGCCGTCAAAATCCCGCGGCAGATCGGCCGTGGCATTCCAGACGATCCGCTTCCCCGGCCCCACCTTGACATTCTTGCCGAAATCGCCGCTGAGGCTGAGCTGGTCCGACGTGCGCCTTTTGCCGTCAACGATGATGACGACGGTCACCTCCACCACCCCTTCGCCCCCGCTGCTCACCAGGTCATAGGTGGCGACGGCCGTGTCCCCCTCCTGACCGAGCTTAAAGTTCTTTACCTCGACGGCAGAAGCTGCCTTTATTACTCCGGTGGATGCAAGCAAGCGTTCACCTGTTTCGCCGCTCTCAACTGTTGCCAATAGTGCAGCTTTATCTTTGCTGACTACCCCGGGAAGTATTTTTTCAATCGCTAACCTTACATAACTCCGATCTATTCCTTGATTTGCCAATTCAGAGGTTCCTGAAATGTTATTATTTTCAATATGAATTCCATTGCTGATCTCATCATCATTGCGGATGGTGTACAATAATTCATCAATGTCTTTACGTGCGTATTTTGACAGTTCGTAGGTATTCAGATAAATAGATTTTTTGTTATGGACGTCACTAACAAGGCTGACAACTCCAGCTGCGATATGTTTTTTATACTTTTCAATTAAACGGTCCCAACTAGTCATTTGGTCAATGGCTAGAATGGAACTAACATCCAATAGAAGACACATCAGTAAAATATTAATAAATGTTTTCATTCCGCCTCCCAGATTATTGTCCGATGTCGAGACCCTTACTGCACTTCCTTACCCGCGAGGGGGCTTGCGCCCGCGCGAAAAACTCGCAGAAAACAGAACTTCAGAGTCTAGGACACAAAGGCTACTTGGCGGCCAGGGCAAGGCCCGGAACGACGATAATAACCGACAGCATCACGATGAATTTTTTCATGGTTCCCTTCAGGGTTGTCCTTATTTTCCCCCGAGCGCGTTCCAGCATCGGCAATGGAGCAGAGGAAAGCATCATGCGGATGACTATCGGCGCATGCCCGGCAGCCAGCCGGTAGGCGCTACCTGGCACTCTTCTCGACGGCCGCCTTACTTCGCAGAGTGGATACATAATCAGTTGCTGCTTTCTGCGTTTTTTGCTGTTTGAGGTAGTTCCGGATATTCTCTCTGGCCGTGTCGAGCTTCATGGCGCCCCCTTCCTGCTTCTCGACAAGCTTGATGATATGATACCCGAACTGTGTTTCCACCACCCCGCTGACCTCGCCCGGATTCAGCCCCTCTGCTGCCTTCTCGAAGGGGGGCACCATTTCTCCCTTACCGAAAAAGCCGAGGTCCCCCCCTTGGCTGCTGCTCGGGCAGGACGATTCGGCCTTGGCGAGGGCCGCGAAATCCTCGCCCGCGAGGATTTTCCCCCTGATTGCCTCGGCCCTTGCCCTGGCCGTCCTTTTGTCATCAGCCGGGGCATCCGGATTGACACCGATCAGGATATGCCTGGCATGGTATTTCATCGGCTGCTTGAACTTGTCCTGGTTTTCGTCGTAAAATGTTCTGATCTCCGCTTCTGTAACCGTTATCCTGCCGGTTACTTCCTGCTCGAGAAGCCTGCCGATGACAATATCTTTGCGGATCAGTTTCCGGACCTCATCTTCGGTGATGTTGTTCGTCTTGAGCGCCGTCTCATATTCGGCGGCAGTGGGGAAACGGGCCTTCCCCTGGGCGGCTTTGTCGGCAACCTGCTTGTCCAGGTCCTGGATTTCCAGCTTCAGCCCCGCCTGGTAGGCAACCTCGGCATTGATGAGCTGTTCCAGGGCAGCGTCTTCCGCCTGCTTCCGAGCTTCAGTATCCATATTTTGCGGGATGCGGTTCTGTGCAATAAGCACCTTGGTCGCGCGGTCCGCTTCAGCACGGGTAATGGGGGTGCCGTTGACCCGGGCAATGACTTCGGCAGCTACGTCCCAGTTCAGCTCGCCGTCAAAATTCGACGGCAAATCGGCCGTGGCCTCCCAGACGATCCGCTTCCCTGTGCCCACCTTGACATTTTTCCCGAAATCCCCGGAGAGCCGCAGCCGATCCGCCGTCCGCCTCTGTCCATCGATGATGATGGCGACGCTTACTTCCGCTTCCCGCTCTCCCGCGGTTGCAACAAGGTCGTACGTAGCGACGGCACTGTCCCCCTCCTGCCCGACCTTCAGGTTCTTAACTTCCGCGGCTGCGGCCAATGCCGGGAACACGCTGACCAGCAACAGGAGCAAGGCGAGTTTTTTCATGGGGCCTCCGAATTTGAGTGCAATGAGTCTCAACGGCTGACGGGATTGCCGGGGCTGCCCCCTAGAACGGGTCATCCTTGGCGCCGCAGAGCTTGCGGAGATGCTGCAGCGCCTTGGCAAACCGTTCTGCGAACGTTGCATCATGCGTCCAGAAATACATCTTGCCTGAATTAAATTGGGGGGACTCCATTACTACGTCCATTGGGTTTACCGAATTGGAAACATTCGGCTCGGTATAGACCGCGGTGGAACGCTTGAGGTCTATTCCATTATTACTGCCGCTCTTGCCGGCATTCGTCCAGCTGACAGCCATCGAACAGCCGTTAATACTGTCTATTTTTACATTATTTTGCTCGTCCCTATAGTATTTGTATTTGTTGACGATAAAGTTCACGGTATCTTCATACGAAGGACCATCAACCGTTTGTGACAACTTGGGTTCCGCTGCCGGCGCGGCGGCGACCCTGACCGTCTGCACATCCCATCTCAGCTCGCCGTCAAACCCGGCCGGCAGATCGGCCGTGGCATTCCAGATGATCCGTTTCCCCGCGCCGGTCCTGACATCCTTGCCGAAATCGCCGCTGAGACTGAGCTGGTCCGACGTGCGCCTCTTGCCGTCGATGATTATGGCGACGGTCACCTCCGCCACCCCTGCTGCACCGTCGCTCACCAGGTCATAGGTGGCCACTGCCTGTTCGCCTGACTGCCCGACCTGCAGGTTCCTCACCTCGGCATTAACCCGCGGCAGCTCGGAAACTGCCTTTTTTTTAGCTTTTTTTGCTTTTTTTATCGCTTTTTTGGCAGGCATTTTCTCTTCTTTTATAACCGGGTCCACCTCCGGGACAGGCTCGGTCTCCTCGGCCACAGCGGCCAGTGGCAGCACGTAAAATGCCAGCAGCAGTATCATGATGAAACTTTTCATGTTTCCTCCGGGCTTTATTCAGGTCGTCATCAACTGGATCGGATCGGTTACTCAGAATCGTTATTGGCTTCCCGTCTGCTGTTTTCCTCATCCTCTCTTTGCTGTCTACGCTCTTCTTCCCGCTGTTGCTGTTTGAGATATTCATCGCCGACTTTCTGGATGGCTTCGTTGATGGCTTTTCCGGCCTCCTGATACGCCTGGGCCCGGTCAAGGGCCTGCTGGGCCTGGTTGAGGTTATACTGCTGCTGTTGATAGGTCATCCCGCCCGCAGCCAGAACAGCCACGGGAGCCAAACACGCCAGTACAACAACGACCGAAACAAGCACTCTCTTTTTCATTTTGTTCTCCTTTTTGGTTTTGATACATGCTCTCAAATCTTTTTGGCATCTTCCGCAAAGGCGGCCTGCATCACCTCTGCCTCCGCCTGGTCGGCCTCCTTCTGTTGTGCCTGCAGCATGGCCTGCACATTAGCCTCGGAGAGAGAAAGGTCGGCGACATCGGTCGGTCGCGGCACGGCTATGGCGTCGCGCGGCGCCGATGGGATACCTTTTGCCCCCTGGCCTGTTCTGAGTGTGCCGAGTCCGGAATCGATCTGCTCCCGCATGTTGTTCTGCATCGCCTGCAGGTCGCTGAGAGATACGGTCACGACCGAGTTGGCGGGACAGTCCAGCCGTTTGCTGCTCACGACGCTAAGGGTTGCGATCTGCACCCCTTCCGGGGGCGCACCGGTGAGCTGCAGGATATCTCCCGGGGTCAGGCCGCACCCCTGCCCGTTGGTGGTGACGACGAGGCTGCTCGATACCACGAACAGATGCTGCGGATCGTTCAACACGGCAGGCAGTTCTCCATACCCTGCTGCCTGGTTCGCATTGAGCGCGGCCTCTTTTTCCTGTTCCAGCTGGAACCTGACCTCCTGGGCGATTGCCTCCCTGGTCTCGGGAGAAATCGGGGTGTCGGTTTCCGCATATGACGCCTGCGGGGGCTCATTTCCTTCGACGGGGTCCTGGTAGGCGGTCTTCATGGTTTGCGCCAGGATATAATCGGTCAGCAATTGCGTTGCGTCCCGATAGGCGGTAAGCGCCGTGAAAAATCCGTTGTTGGCCCCGTACCAGGGATCCCTGCTCCACCCCCATTGATAGCTCACCGGCGCAGGCCAGGGATTGCCGGCCCAATCGTACAGAGCGGGGGCATAGTGCGCGCGGGGTGCGTAACTCTCCAGGACCATGCCATTGTACGAGTATGTACTGTACTCCCGGGTGGAGGTGATGTTGCCTTCCACATAGGTGCGCTGGATGAAGGTCCTGCTGTGCCGGGAAACCGGCCGCTGCAGGTAGCCGCGGTTCCGCCCCGTGGTGACCAGCACACTCTTGTCCGGACGGACGGTCTGGATTCTTCGTTCGCCCCGCAGGCCATGACTGATATCTATCTTGTCCGTATGGAGGGCACGGATTCTGCCGCCGGGGTTGAAGCTCGCATTCCTGCCATGGCCCGAAAATGATGCCAGCGAACCATCCGCCCTCATGGTATAAGTGCGCCCGCCTGATGCCGCTACGCTCAGCCCGCCATCCTTGTGAACTGAGACCTGGCCTTGCGGTACCGGCCGGGCATTGACCCCGCGCAGGGTAGCCCGTGCGCTGTTCACCTGGCGGAGGACACTGTCCGAGTTCACTTTTGACAGGGTGGAAGCTTTGCCTGGAGTGGCTTTGTAATCGGACGGCAGGGTGTAAACCGGCTTGGCCTGATGGGCATTTTTCGCGCCGCCGGTCGTAAATTTCATGCTGCCGGAACCGGCCGGTTTGGCTACCGTCGGAGCAGGGCTCTTCGCGCCGCCAGTGGAGAATTTCATGCTGCCGGAGCCGGCTGGTTTGGCTTCCGTCGGGGCAGGGCTCTTCGCGCCGCCGGTGGAGAACTTCATGCTGCCGGAGCCGCTTGGCCTGCTCACGGGAGGTGCGGGGCTCTCCGGTCGCCGCGACGGCGGGGAA
>JBGPCQ010000004.1:0-44845 GCA_041481895.1 Geobacteraceae bacterium
ATAAATGGAGGTTTTATGGAACCCGATAAGATTTGCAGTTGCGGAAATAAGCATCAAGGTCATATATGTGTGTTAAAAAGTAAAGGTTTAACCATAGAGATTGAACATATAACGAGTAACCCTACCGTTGCATGTTTTACCTGCGGAGAAGAAGCCGATTCAGAAGATAATGTATGCTCGCCTGTACCGCTATAGAATCAACCCTGCATTGCTGTCAGACTACATTTCAAAGAGGTTAATCAATGAGTGGAAAACAGGCTGAACATGTTGAGATGAAGAACAGCATAACCCGGCATCATTACGATTTCGGTCATGTTGTTTTGAGAGAGATGTGCAGCCATAACCCGATGGCTTTTTTTCAAGTGATGGCCACTCCCGGTAAGGATGACTTTCTGGCGAATCTCTGGCGTATCACGTGCGAACGTTGCGATGCACAAGGACCTGCTTCGTTTTCTTATAAGGACGTTGCTGTAGACCCTGCAAGGATTGATGATTACCCCGTGATTCTCGTGACAATGCCGCGTCCAAAGGTCATGACCGAAGCCTTCTATATTGCCGTGGTGCTTCTGACCCCTATCGAACAGATAGTGGCAGGTAATATTCCGGAAAAACCTTCTTTTGGATACTATACACTTGAGTTGGGGATCGCTCCTGATGAGAGCGAATATACGATGCTATGCTCTTGGATCGATGGAAAACATATAAATCTTGGAGAGGGACCAGAGGCTGAGCTTTCTGCGTTTCTCCAGGCAGTTTCGGAGAAGTTGCATAATGAGCATGAAATGAATGTACCGGGACATGATGGTAACTGAAATTCATACCTGTGTCGAGGAAAGGTGTCAGACCTACATTCTTGTCAATGTCCGATGTGGGTCTGACACCTGTGAAAACCTTATGTCTTCTCCGGCAAGCAGTAACTTTCAAACATTCTCGGATCGGTAAAGTCACAAATGAAATTACGATTTGAAATCCGCAGGTAATGGCAAGAATGGGCATTATCCACCAGGCACTCCCATAGTCGAGTGTTGGAAATACCCTTAGTTTTGCATATATGAGGAGCAGGGAGTATAGGAGAATTGTCCATATCAGGATCTCGCAGAAATTTACGTGCGCTTTTTTTCTTCTGTAAAATTAGCCCTGAAATAATGATTGCATAGATGGAATTCACGGACGATACTTAATTGCGGACAATTGATAGGGGCTTCTACCAGGCACAAATAATATCCCGTATCAAATAATTGACGTGTGCGACACACCTTGGGATCTGGAAGATTATGAATTGGGTCCATAAATAGTTCCTCATGCAATCCGCGATAAACTATTTAGTCAAGCTTGATTAAGGAATACGATGCCATCATCAATTAACTTCCTGCCATACATTATTGAATGAAAGACAGCTTCACCTTTTGTAGTGAAGAAGTTCTTATCAACATATTTCTTAATCACATTCTTATTTTTTATTATCAATTCAATCATCCAACAACCAGACCCTGATAACAGCTGTGGAGCAGGATAAATAGTATATCCTTTGTATTCGTAGAATTGCATAGGTCACTCCTTTCGAGCTGATCTTGCCATTCGTAATAAATTCTATGCCCTTACAGTTCATCCTACATGTATAAGAATGAGCATAATTAATGCCATATTGTAGATTATATATTGCTAATGCCATGTAACTCGTAACTATCCGTTTATGCAGCAATATTATTACATTAAAATATATTAATGCATAAATAAGGCAATTATCCGGTTATTTTACTTATAATGGATACGTTAATTTGCGGAGGGCGAATTCAAGTTGCACGTGCGCCACGTTGGGTTTTGACCCCATATCTTTCATTTTCCCTGGCTCTAACTCATTGAAGCCGAAATCATTTTGCTTTCGGCTTCTTCTTCACTCCGGTGTACCCGGCAACGGCGGCTGTTCTGCGGCAGATTCCATTCCTTGGGCAACTTCCTTGATTATTCCCATTTGGACATATATTGGCCGCACTTTCTCCCTGATATGGGGAAGATGCCGTGCAAATACAACCGCGCCGACAAGACAGCATGCGGCGCCAAGCAGAAGTGTCTCGCGGGGGCCGATAATGCCGGCCATTGTTCCGGCTCCTAAACTGCCAAAAGGAGCCATCCCCAGGAATGCAACGGTGAAGAAGCCCATGACCCGGCCCCTCATATCTTCTTCGAGTATGGTCTGGAGTATTGTATTGCAGGACGCGACCAGCGTCATGGCCCCGAAACCGGCCACGACCAGGGATGCCAGAGAGAGGGAGATAGTACTCGACACTGCAAAGGCAGCTATCCCGACAGCAAACAAAACTGCGGCAACAACGATCAGCCTGCCAAGGCCGACGACGCTTTTGCGTGACGCGAGATAGACGGTACCGGCAAAAGCCCCGCATCCCCCGGCAGTCATGAGAAAACCGAAGGTATGAGCGCCGCCGTGGAGAACCTCCTTGGCGAAGACCGGCACCAGTACCGCATAGGGCATCCCCGTCAGGCTTACCAGGGCGACCAGCAGCAGGATGCTCCTGATAGGCCCGAATCCGAAGGCGTAGATGAAGCCTTCTCGAAGTTCATGAATGACATTCAGCCGCTGCTTCCGGTGATGAGGTATGGGGTCAAGACGCATGGCGGCGAGCGCCACCAATACCGCCAGGTAGCTGGCGCTGTTCAGGATGAAGCAGACCCCTTCACCGACCGAAGCGACCAGGAGTCCGGCTATGGTAGGGCCGATAAGCCGGGCGCCATTTACCATGGAAGAGTTCAGGGCGATAGCGTTGCCGAGGTCTTCCCGGTGAGAGACCATCTCGACGACAAAGGACTGCCGTATCGGGATATCAAAGGCATTGACGACGCCGAGGAGCAGGCTCAGCACGACAATATGCCAGACCTGGATAGTCCCGGAGAGGACAGCGGCAGCCAGTAATGCAGCCTGGAGCATGGCGAGGGCCTGGGTAGCAATCAGCAGACGCCGCCGGTTCCACCGGTCGGCAAGTACTCCGGCGACAGGAGCGAGAAGAAAGGTGGGAATTTGACTGGTAAAACCGACGACGCCGAGCAGGAAGACAGACCCTGTCAGACGATATACCAGCCAGCTCATGGCAACCTGCTGCATCCATGTGCCGACCAGGGAAACACTTTGGCCCGCTACAAAGAGCCGATAGTTTCTGGAGCGCAATGCCCGCAGCAGGTTCTGTATCCCTGAAATATTTATGTTTAAGGTCATTTTTATCCGGTATGCTCTCCCAGATGCAGAGTGGTATAGTGATGTTGTACACCAGCCAGTCGATTTTGCAACGTTTAATGCCTTTCCCCTTTCAGGCACAATTGACAGGCGATTGTAGCCGGTGTATGGTGCGCAGAACCGGTCAGGAGCAAGAAATGGAACCGGCGCTTTGTTTACTTGCTTCAAAGACGGCAATCCCATGAAAAAATCGCTCGCCGCACTTGTCATGATTGCTGTCCTGCATCCGGCGCTTACTATGGGCAGTGCAGGGGCGGACAGTGTCGAAGGAGAAAGAGGTATGAAGAGTCTGCGCCCCTGTCCCTCCAGTCCGAATTGTGTCTCGTCACAAGCGGCCGACCCGCGGCACCTGATGGCGCCGATCCCGTTCGCGGGAGGGGCCGAGGCGGCCCGGGAGCGGCTGCGGGGGGTCATCAGGGCGCTGCCGCGCGCGGAGATCACCCGGGATGAGCCGGGGTACCTCGCCGCAGAGTTCCGTTCCCGGATATTCGGCTTCGTGGACGAGGCGGAATTCGTTTTCGACGAGGGAAAAAGCCTGATTCATTTTCGCTCCGGGGCGCTTACCGGCTCCTATGACTTCGGCGTCAACCGTTCCCGCATGGAGCGGATAACCGCAGCGTTCAGGGGGGTAGAATGAGACGCGCCGCCGGGTATGCATCACAACCTTGAAGCAATAAAAAAAGCGGAACCTAACCAAAATAAAGGTAATTGTCTTGTTTAAGTCTGCCGTTATCCGCCGTTATCTGTGGTTGAACAAAAGCCTTAGAACCTGTTTTTGCCACGGATACATCTGATAACTGCGGATAAAATCTAAAGGGTGTAAAGCAAACCTTTTTTAGATTAAAGAACCGAAAAAAAGCCGCGGATTTCTCCGCGGCTTTTTTGTTGTTTCCGGCCTCCATTCTTTCCGCTCAGGCAACCGTAACGCGGAGCGATCCGACCCGGGAAATTTCCGCTACCACCTCGTCCCCCGATTTCAGCGGCCCGACCCCGGCCGGGGTGCCGGTCAGGATCACGTCCCCCGGCTCCAGGGTGAAGATGGACGACATGTGACTGACGATGGCGGCAACGGTATGGATCATCAGGGCGGTGGAGCCGTCCTGCCGGACCGCGCCGTTGACGGAAAGCCTGATCTGCAGATCCTGCGGGTTGCCGACTGCATCCGGCTTGACAAATGCGGAGAGGGGGCAGGCGGTGTCGAACCCCTTGGCGATATCCCAGGGGAGCCCCTTTTTCTTCAGTTCCGCCTGGACATCCCGAAGGGTCAGGTCGATGGCAACCCCGTAGCCGGCGATATGCGCCAGCGCCCCCTCTTTAGGGATGTTCTTTCCTTCCGTACCGATGAGGAGGGCGAGTTCCGCCTCGTGGTGGCAGTCACGGGAGTAGGGGGGGATGACGATCGTACCGCCGTCGTCGATGACCGAGCTGGCGGGTTTCATGAAGATGACCGGCGCCTCGGGGGTCTCATTGCCCAGTTCACGGATATGATCGGCATAGTTGCGGCCGATGCAGAGGATCTTGCCGATGGCATACTCCCGGCCGGTACCGCGGATTACTGCATTCGTCAAGGGAATCTCCTCCTTGTATCCCGGCTATTCCAGCTCTTTCACCGTCTTCATGATCAGGTCCCGGTTGATCTCGCCGCCGACCAGGGTCCGCATCTTTTTGGTCTTTCCGTTCCGGATGACCATAGACGGCGTTTGAGTGACCTTGTACTGCTCGGCGAGCTTCTGGAAGGATGCCATCTGCCGGGTGACTTCCAGGAAGTTGAGCTGCTTGTACGTCACATTCAGAGGGGCGATGGCGGCCTTGACGTCGTCGTAGGAGGGATTTTTCGTCTTCTTGGCAAGGGCAAAGAGGGCCTTGCGCAACGGGAAGTATTTCGCTTTTTCGTATGCCGCGAATGAGAGGTGATACGGTACGAAGTTCACTGCGTCCTGGTGGATGATCTTGTCGACGAACAGGATCTTCGCTTTTCCCGACAGGGCAGGGTAGACCGATTCCACCACCTCTTCCACGTTGGCGCAGAACGGGCAGAGCCAGTCGGAAAATAAGTAGACTTCCAGTTTGCTGTTCTGCTTCCCCTGGTAAAGGTTGAGCTCGCCTTCGGCGGCGGCAGTCTTGGCGATGCCCGAAACAGTCAGGGAGAATCCGAGCAGTGCGGCGACGCACACCATCAGGGGTTTGCCGATCGATGTAAGTTTCATCTGAAATCCCTCCTTGCAGGATTTTAAGTACCTGACGAGCTGGCTGGCTGACAGGAGATAGATGATAGCCGCGATCCCGAGGCAAAAAGGGCACCAGGCATGAACGACGTTCTTCTGGTGCAGAATCATGGTGATTTCGGCGCCGGCTCCCCCCGCCAGGAACAGGTCGAACAGCAGGAGCAGAGAGGGGAGCCGGTTTCCCAGGGCGACAAGAAGGCACGCTGCAGTGAAAAAGACGATGCCGACCGCAGCGAAGGGGAGGCCGTGGAGGCGATACAGGTGGTTTTCACTGCAGCCGCTGAAGCTGCACAGGTTGGTGCCCGACAGGATCGAAAGGGCGAGCCCGACCGCGAGGAGCAGGAAAACGAAGATGCGGTATTTATTACTCATAGAACTGTACCCCAATTAAAAATAAAGGCAATTTGCTTTCACCGCGAAGAGACGAAGAAAATCAAATCGTTTTTATGGTTCATTCGTGAAAAAGTTGAAAAGCTTTTTTGCCTCACGATTACCTCACGATTAGTCGGATTTAGAATCAAAAAACTTCTAGAATTGAGAGTAGTCTTGAAGTAATCGTGGGGCTAAAACCGCCTTTTAACTTGATTTTGTATGTGCGCAGTGCCAGGTAACAGCACAATTTAAAAGCTAAAAATCCATTTTATTGTTTTTAAGCCCAAAAGCTTTCGCATAGCCTGGTGTCTTAGTGTCTTAGTGGTGAAAATTATTCTTTGTGTCTCTGTGAAGAAATGCTTTCCCCTGTTTATTCTTTACCGGGCCGCAGCCGCCCGGTGCGCTTTCAGCCGGCACCCCTGCCAGGTGCCGCGCTTCTTCAGCTCGTTGACCACCGAGTACCACATCTGGTTGTTTTTCAGGTCCCAGGTCGGCGCGACCCGGATGGCGAGGGGGGCCGAGCCGTAGAGCCTCTGGATCGCCACGGTCGCGGGGATCCGTTCGAGAAAATCGCAGACCGCTGCCACGTATTCAGCATGGGGCAGCGGTATGAACCCGCCCGCATAGTACATCTCCGCCAGTTGTGTCCCCCTGACTGCATGGAGCTGGTGGATTTTCACGGAATCGACGGGGAGGGAGGCGATCAGGTCGGCGGTCATGAGGAAGTCGTGCCGGGTCTCGCCGGGAAAGCCGTAGATGAGATGCGTGCAGAGCTCCATGCCGCGGCCGGCTATCCGGTTTACCGCGCGGAGGTAGTCGGCGAGGGTATGCCCGCGGTTGATCGTCCGGAGCAGGGTGTCGTCCATGGACTGGAGCCCGAGCTCGATACAGGTGTAACGGGTCCGGGCAAGCTCTTCCAGGAGATTGAGCGCATCGTCTTCGAGCGCATCGGGCCTGGTGCCGACTGATATCCCGACAACATCCGGGTGGGCGAGGGCCCGGCTGAAAAGATCGCGGAGCCGGTCTGCCGGAGCGTACGTGTTGGTAAATTTCTGGAAGTAGATGATGAATTTTTCGCTGCCAAGCCGCCGGCGGTGGTAGGCCATCCCCTCCGCCATCTGGGTTTCGATGGGGACCAGGGGTTGGGTGCCGGGAGGGGAAAAAGAGGTATTGTTGCAGTAAATACACCCACCGGTCCCCTTGGTCCCGTCCCGGTTCGGACAGGTGAAACCGCCGTCTACGTTGACCTTGCTGACACGGCAGCCGAACCTGCGCCGCAGGTATGAACCGTACGAGTTGAAACGGAGATCGTTATGGATGAGATCTTCGTGCATGTCCTAATCTTCTCGGGCCGGGAGGATGGCAAGCAGGGATTTCGTTTCTGCATGCGGGTCACCGGCGGCCATGACGGCGGAGACCAGGGCGATGCCATGGGCGCCGGCTGCGATGACCCGGGGGGTGTTTTCCCGGTTTACGCCGCCGAGGGCAAAAACGGGTATCCGGAGCATTCCGGTTATGGTTTCGAGCTTGTCGACCCCGACCGGGTTGCCGTAGACTGCCTTGGAAGGGGTAAAAAAAACCGGCCCGAAGGTGATGAAATCGGCCCCCTTTTCCTGGGCGCTGATGGAGCTCACCGTATTGTGGCAGGAGACGCCGATCAGCCGCTTCTTCCCGAGAATTTTCCGGGCCCGGTGGACCGGAATGCTGTCGGTGCCGAGATGGACGCCATCGGCATCGACGGCCAGGGCAATGTCGGCCCGGTCATTGATGAACAGGCGTGCGCCATAACGGGCGGTAAGTTTGCGCATCTCATAGGCGGTCGTGTACAAGTCTCTGCTGGAGAGGTCCTTTTCGCGGAGCTGGACCGCTTTCACTCCACCCTTGAGGGCTTCTTCGACGACAAAGGAAATGTCCCTGCCGCGGGTGTTTTTCCTGTCGGTAATCAGGTAGAGGTTGAAGTCGACAGACGGTTCGTTCACTCGATCATCCCTTCGTGCGGGCTGGAAGCGTTGGCATGAAGCTTCTTCGGGATGCGTCCCGCGCGGTATGCCAGGCGGCCGGCACGCACTGCCAGGTTCATGGCTTCGGCCATGGCAATCGGATCCTGCGCCCCGGCAATGCCGGTGTTCATGAGGACGCCGTCGCACCCCAGTTCCATGGCGATGGCGGCGTCCGAGGCGGTGCCGACACCGGCGTCGACGATCACCGGCACGCGTACGGTGTCGAGGATAATCCTGATGTTGAAGGGGTTCCGGATGCCGAGACCGCTGCCGATGGGGGCGCCGAGGGGCATGACTGCGGCGCAGCCGATCTCCTCCAGCTTCCTGCAGACGATCGGGTCGTCGGTCGTGTAGGGGAGGACGGTGAAGCCTTCCTTGACAAGGACCCTGGCAGCCTTGAGGAGCTCTTCGTTGTCCGGGAAGAGGGTATTCTCATCTCCCAGCACCTCGAGCTTGACGAAATCGGATAGCCCCGCCTCCCTTGCCAGGCGGCAGGTCCGGATGGCGTCTTCGGCGGTATAGCAGCCGGCGGTATTGGGGAGGAGCGTATATTTTTTCAGGTCGATATGGTCGAGCAGGGACTCCTTGCTTCTGTCCGCAATGTTGACCCTTCTCACGGCAACGGTGATGATCTCCGCGCCGGAAACCTCGATCGCCCGGACCATCTGCTGGAAATCGGCGTATTTGCCGGTCCCGACCATCAGGCGGGAGGTGAATTCACGGCCGGCGATTATCAGTTTGTCTTTACTATGTGACATCTAATGCTCCTTGATGCTTGAATATATAAACAGAAAACCGTATGAGCCACGAATTACACGAATAGTCACGAATAAATCAGAAAGCTTGAAACTCATGGAACCTGGTTTTGTGCCTCTATTCGTGTGTATTCGTGACATTCGTGGTCAAGTTTTTATCCACCTCCCACGAAGTGGACTATCTCCAGCCTGTCGCCGTCGTTAAGGAAGGTTGTGCCGTACTCCATCTTCGGCAGGATGTCGAGATTCATTTCCACGGCCACGCGCTGCGGGTCGATGGAGAGTGATTCGAGGTAGTGGAGAACCGACATCGCGGTTATCGTCACGGTTTCTCCATTAACAGTGATCTGCACAGATGCCTCCGGATACCAGGTCGCAATCAAACGCTGACGTTGTTGGCTTCGTCGGGTGCTCCTCAACGTACTGCTCATGTACGCCGGGCTGAAAATCAAAAAAGGCCGCGAAAGGCGGCCGGCAGGGTGAAAACGTGCAGCGCGCTTCCCTCCGCCGGTATTAACCGGTTCAGGTTCAAAGGGTTGCCGGCCATAAAACCGCTTCGTCTTCAGGCTGATACCTGTGCTGGCTTCGTCGTCGGCTCCTCGGAGTGCTGATGAGCACGCCTGCGTCGCCTTCTCCTTGCCGCCTTGGTCTAAGCCTGAATACGAACCGGAATTGATTGGCCGACTCTCAGCCGAAACACCCCCAGCGGATCTCTTTAATTGTAGCCCGAATTGGAAACCAATAGTGTCACATCCTGAGTTTCCGGATGGACACTAAATACTGCCAAGAGCCGTTTATTCAAAAATTTAGCCTATCAATTTTACTCCGGTGCTGTCAACCCTTTTCTTGTCGCGGTCCGCCGGTAAAAGCAGCTTTGAGATGCCGCCCGCATCATTCGGTGTCCCGGTCATCGTGCCGCTCCCTGGGGTTTCCGGCGAGGGCCTCCCGTTCCTTCCGGATCTCTTCACTGCAATAGTTCCGGATGTGGTAGCTTTCCAGGCTGAGCACGGTTATCCCCGCGGCAAAGACCGCCCAGAAGTTTTCCTCCATGGCGCCGGCGAAGTGGTAAAAAAAATAGAAGCCGGCGAGATACCCGACGTTGGCAAAGGGGCCGAATTTATCGGAGCCGGTGGTCATCCGCGACAGGATCAGGATGATCGCGGCAAAACTGTAGAGGAGGAGTACGCCGCTGATCATGTTCGCGGAGGGGGGATGGCCGAGGATCTGTCGGAAATGGGCCGGGAAAGAGGGGAAGAAGTCGAAATCACGGATCGCCCCGATACTCAGGGTGATGAACAGCGCAAGGGCAAACAACCCCCGGTTGGCCAGGGTCCTGAGCCGGCGGATTTTCTCCGGCTCTTTGAGAGGTCCTTTTTCAGGCCCCGTTGCGGCTTGAGCTTCAGCTGCCGTGACGGGAGCTCGGGAGTGGTCATCCATGGCGAATCGTCGTCTCCGGCTGTTTTTCGCGTGGCATTCAACTCACACGGTGTGCAGTACCCGGTGTCGGCCCCGCCGTATGCTTCGGCGTATTGAGCGCCGTGCTGAGCAAATCTGAAGGGTATGCGGCCCGGGTCCGGGGCTGCGTCAGCTCTCCGTATCTGCAGGCTCTTTCCCGGCCGGCTTCCCGGTTGCCGGCGGCGTTTTCCCCTTGAGTTTTTCCACTTCGAGGACGGCATCTTTCAGCCGGAGCGCAACCGCCCGGATATCGTTGGCAAGGTCGGAGAGTTCACCGTAAATCCCGGAGAGTTCGCCGGAAAGATTACCACGGTTGACATCCGAAGTAAATTCCTTAATTTCCCTGAGCGGATCGAAAACCTGGCGCCGGAGCAGGGCGGCAACGCCGCCGATGGTGAGAATGAGGACCATGAAGCTGAACAGGATCATCCGGCTCCGCATCAGGGAGAGGGTTTTGCGCAGAGGGTAGGCGGAGAGGCCGATATCGAGGGTCCCGAGGATTTTCTGGCTGGCAGTGTGAAAGTGGCAGTCGGCGGTATAGCATGCCGGTTCGTTGTAAATGGGAGCCGTGATGGCGATTACCTCCATCCCCCGGTCGTTGACGAACCGGCGGGCCTGTTCCATGGCGCCGATCGTTGCGCTGGGGGTGGCTCCGGCATGGCAGCCGATGCAGCCGGCAGTCTTTTTGTCGACGAACCGGTTGAGCTCGGTCGGATCCTCCGAGAGCATGATGAGCCCCTTCTTGTTGAAGATGCGCACATGCTCCACACCCTTTTGCTGGCCGATATTTCTGACGATATTGGTCAGCATGTCCCGGTCGGACTTGAGCATGGCGTAGCGGGTCGATTTGATGATGGTGTCGGCCAGGTTGGTTTCATACTTGACGGCATCGTTGATCATGTCGGTTTTCATGACCGAATAGAGGAGGATGCAGCAGATGACAACGAACCCGG
Organism: Geobacteraceae bacterium; assembly: GCA_041481895.1. GTDB lineage: Bacteria > Desulfobacterota > Desulfuromonadia > Geobacterales > Geobacteraceae > JAMPXD01. The sequence goes on from JBGPCQ010000004.1 coordinate 11,008, forward strand.
TCACCGCCACCGCTATCGGCACAATGGCCCTTGCAGTCAATGATTTCAGAAACATGGCCGTCCTCCTTGCTCCTCCGTTAAACCTGGTGACATTTCGCGCAGTTTTCCTTGACCGTGAAAGCGGCCTTGCTGTCGTGGCAGGCGCCGCACGATTTCCCGGCTTCCATGCCGGTCATCGAAACGGATGAATTCCCCTTGCCCGGTAGATAGAGGCGGGGGTGGCATTCCGCGCAGCCGTACATGCCGGTATGGAACTTGTGGCTGAAGGTGACGTTCCCCGCATCCTTGACGGCATACGTCATCTCGCGGAAAGGATGACATTTCACGCATTCGCCGGTGGCAAAGGATATTTTACCGTTATGGCAGGCGCCGCACGATTTTCCCTTTTCCATCTCGGCCATGCGTACCTTGGCGTTCTTACCGGCTTTGTACAGTTTGCTGTGACATGAAGCGCACTGCATGGTCCGCAGATGCCTGGTATGGCTGAAGACGACCGGCCCGGTTTCTTTGACCTTGTAAACCATCTCGTTGACCTTGTGGCACTGGGTGCATTTGGCCAGGGCGAACGCTTTTTTGCCGTTATGGCACATGCCGCATGATTTCCCCTTGTCCATATCCGCCATGGTATAGTGGGCATTTTTTTCCATATTGCTGTTATGGCAGGCCTTGCAGTTGAGGTTTTGCGTAGTCCTGGTTTTTTTCTGCAGGTGCACCTTGTGGCTGAAAACCACTTTGCCCGCATCCGTGGTGGCGTAGGTTATATCCTTGAGTTCCAGGGCGGACGCGAAGGTTGCTGCGCCAAGCAGTGCAGCCGTAATCATAACAGTAAAGCGGGATATCATGGTTTTCTCCTGTCATTTGATTTTTCTAATGCTTATTCCCACTACATTGAATTGTCAAGCAGGATATTCAGAAATTTTTCAGGCGGGAGGTTTATGCCGGGTCGTTGAGACCCGGCATGGTCCCTGTCCAAATCAATGAGTACGCTCCAATTGGGGGACAGCTGGTCGTGGGACGACTTATTCCACGCGGTTGCAGTAGGTTCCCACGGCAGCAGGCGCCGTTTTGTCCGACGCTGCATAAGCCTTGGCCGTTTCGAGCACGGGCACTGTCTCATCGGCAGTTTTCCAGCCGTAGAGGATCGGCAGCCGGCAGAGTATGAAACGATAGACCGTGATATAAATGGCGTAGAGGGTGATGCTGATGACAATTTCCCGCCAGTGGGGGATCTCCCGCTCGGCCATTTTCCAGTTGAAGGTGAACATGGCGGTATTCATCCGGTTGAGCACCACGCCGACGACAACGAGGACTGCGCCGAAACGGATCAACCCGACCATCCTGTGCCTGATGGCGTAGGCGAAGAGGGCCAGCGGCACAATAACTCCGCCGAGCATTTCGACGGCGTACCATGCCCCCCATCCGGTGGCCAGGTATTCCCACTTGTTGTCGTGGGCAACGCCGATCAGCTTGATGGTGAGATAGGTGGCCAGCCCCATGCTGGCGCCCTTGGCGAGGGCGATGGTGAGTTTGTCGAGGCTATTCTTGAAGGTGTCGTCGCAGCGCCAGGCCATGGTCTTTATGACGATAGTGCTGACCACGATCACCATGCACAAGCCGCCCGGGATGGAGGAGACGAAGAAGTGGAGCCACTGGAACGAAGCGGAGTACCAGAGCGGGTGAACCTTGCCCGGCGCATAGGTGAAGAGTGCTCCCAGTGCCCCCTGGTGGAGGGTGGAGAGGATGACACCCGCTACGGTCAGGCCGAGGGTGATCTTGCGCACGCCCCGTTTGCCCATCGGGAATCCTATCCATTCGAAAAAGGAGGTGGAGACTTCGGCGACCTGCACCGAGAGATAGGTTGCCACATGCCAGGCAACGAGGAAAAGGACCGCCGCCGGGCCGAAGGCAACCACCATCGGGTAGGGGAGACGCCAGGGTTGTCCCAGGTCAACCATCAGGTAACAGACCGCGAAGAAATAGCCCAGGAGACCGTTCAAAAGGGCCAACCGTTCGATCGGCTCGAAATCGTGACGGCCGAATATTTCCACGGTCGTGCCGAGCTGGAAACCCGATGAGGAGAGCGGGACCATGCCGAACAGACCAAAACCGAGGAAGAGACCCCACGGGTAGTCATAGGAGCTGTGGGTGACCCAGGAGAGGCCGAAGAGAAAACGGCCGGCGATGATCGGCAACCCTACGGCGAAGATAATCCCCAGTATCCAGTTAAAGGGGTTGCGCAGGGCCTGGGCCATATACTGCTGCGTGGTGAGCCCGAGCAGCAGTTTTTCTTTCAGGCTCCATTTGGTTTTCCCGTTATTTTTGTAAAGAGCATCAACTGATTCCAGACCTTCTCTTTTGTATCGGTTCATTGTTTGCCATCCTCCTTCTTTGCGTGGTCATGACCCTGTTCCCCGTGCTCCTGTTTACGGTTTGCCAGCAGATGGAAGCCGGTAAAGAGAGCCGGCCAGATGGCGAGAACCATGGGGACCGTGCCGAGAAACTCCTTGACGTTGGAGATGATCGGTTCATTCCCCATGGTCGTGTCGAAGCCGACCTGTTCGAACGGTGCGCCGGAAAGGTAGAGCCAGCTGGTCCCCCCTACTTCCCTTTCACCATAAATATGGTCTACATACCGGTCAGGGGTTTCCCTGATCCGCTCGTGGCCGATCTTCAGCAGGTCCTTCCGATGCCCGAAGGTGAGGACTTCCTGTGGACAGATCTCGACACAGGCGGGTGGCCTTCCGTTTTTCAGCCTGGTGTCGTAGCAGAAGATGCATTTCTTGACCACCGGATTGAACGCGCTGGAATAGCTGTATCCCGGCACATTGAAGGGGCAGGCGATCATGCAGTTACGGCAGCCGACACAGATCTTGGGGTTGTAGATAACCGCCCCTTCCTTGGTCTTGGTATAGGCATTGACAAAGCAGGACGTGAGGCAGGCAGGCTCGTTGCAGTGGTTGCACTGGATCTTGCGATAGACCGGGCCCCCTGCCGCCCCGTCCTCTTTCTTCGTTTCATACCGGTTGACGACCGTATAGGCCTTTTCGGTAGGGCGCCGTTTTTCCTCGAACACCGACTGGTCATTAAAGGGGGCATCCGGCTCCGGCAGCTTCTGCTCCTTGTTGCAGGCTGCTTCACAGCTCCGGCATCCGACGCAACGGGTCAGGTCCACCAGGACCCCCATCCCTTCCGGATATCCTTCAAAAGATCCTGCTCCCCAGGCTTTCTTTGAGACGCCAAGCGTGGTGGCCGCTCCACATATCATGCAAGCCTTCAGGAAATCTCTCCGTTTCATGTTCAGTTCTCCTTCGTTTCGTCGAATTGGCATCCGCGGGGCCATACGCCCGGCATGATTAATCAATGGCCGCCATGTTTCCCGGTATTCCCGGCATGTTTCGGCGCATTCTCACCGGCATTGTAAAATGCTTCGCCCGTCTTTTTCAGGGCATGGCAGTCCTGGCAGCCGGTCGGGCCGCCGGATTTGCTGTGGCATCCCATGCAGCCTTGATGGTAGGCCCCCTTGAGGCTCAGCTTGTCCATGTGGTAGTCGTTTCTGTTCTTTTCCCGCAGGGCTGCGGCAGTGAACGTCTGCGCGGCATGACAACCCCGGCAGGCGACGACAGCGGTTGCGCCGCTGTTCTTGTGGCACCTTACGCAATTCTTGTCCTGCACGAGCGTGCCGGTCGTGTGGTGATGGCACTCCGCGCAGTCCTTGACGAGCGTGATATGCTTTTGGTGGTTGAATTTTACGTTCTCATACAGTTGCCCAAGGGAATCCAGATTAATGGAATCCGGCGTGTTGCCAGCCCTGCCGGCGGCGGGGGCAGCGATCAGTGCCATCATCAAGACCCCTCCGATGAGCCAGTTCCTGACTGCGTACATAATGGCTTTCTCCTTTATTGAAAATGGTATGGATCGTTTATGCACTAGTGCTTGGTATGCTCTTCCGGGGTGTCCTCTTTGTGGATGTACCGGTAGAACGCGGGGAACCCTGCAAAGAAAGCTATGCAGATGAGGTACTCAACCCCTTTTATGTACTGGTAGAAATCGACCAGTGTGTAAACCGATTTGAATTCGCCGATTGATTGAATGAAATCCCACATGGTATGCCTCCTGTTTTTGTGTGCCGCCTGCCGATCCCGTAACCGGACGACGGCCGCATCGTTGTTATACTATTAGTCGGCTTTAATCGCAACGGTTTTTTCCCTGCTCTCTCTGACCAGCCCTTTGATCATTCCCATCAGGGTGATAATCGCGGGTATCATCTGGACCACGACGACCAGGGCGACGAACCCGATGAAAACGAGCACAAGGATGCCGCTGTTATAGACCTTGGTGGTTGTGGCCGCGTAGGCGGAGTTGATAGTCGCCAGCCAGACTGTCAGTGCGTTGATAACCAGATATTTGCCTCTCATGACACCCTCCTTCTGTTTGTCTGCCGGACCCTTGCGGCCCGGCAAAGATATATGTAACGACTGCTTCATTTCTCCATGGAAGATGTTAAGCCCGGCTGCTCGTTGAATCTTTGAAATGCGCACTGCACCACCTGACGGATTTCCTCCCGGTCCTCTCCATTCACCGGCTTGAGTGCATGATAAAATATCCCTTCGTTGCGCAGCTTGCGGAGCAGCGGCAGGGATGCATCATTGGCCAGCAGGATGATGGAGAGCTTCCGGTTGCAGCGTTTCAGCAGGGGGATCAGATCGGCGGCCGTCAGGTCGTCGAAACCGCTGCCGAGCAGAACCACCTGGGCGTTATTCTTGAGAATGCCATCCAGGGCATTGGCCGCCGAGTTTGTTACGATAACGTTGTACCCGGCTTCAATAAACATCTGGGCCATCTGCTTCCGGCAATCAACATCTTTATCCGCGATAAGGAGTCCTTGCATCGTTTCGACCTCGCCTCTTCTCACTCAGACAGAGCAGTTACGGTTACTTTGCCGCCTTGTCGGTTGCGGCAACCGCTGCTTTCTTGCGCGAACCCGTGATGATTTCCTTGAGCATCACGGCAAACAACGACACTCCCGGGAACAGCTGGGATACGATGATGAGGGCCCCGAAGCCGAGGAAGAGCACCATCATGATGCTGCCTTCTTCTTGTACCTGGCCTGCCGCCAGGGCCGGCATTGCTGCACAGACCAATAGTGCGATGATCGTTCTTATAAAGGTTCTCATGGCATCCTCCTTTGCAGTTTCCCGGGTGCGGTAGTGGCGCTCTTGACGATTTATTTTGCAGGGGTCGTGCCATAATTAATAATCGCTAACTGTTATCTTGTAATATGCTGGAATAGCAGAGTTGTTTTGCTGTTAACGGTGGGGCCGCTTTCCCTCTGTACGAGAAATAGTATAATTCTTCTATACACCTGTCAGGGGGAGGGGACGCTATGGCGCCCCTGCCATTCTGTATAACATCCCGAATTAACTCTATTTTTAGATCAGGATGCAGTGTATAAAAAAAGCGGACAGGCGAGTAAACCGGTCCGGTTGCACAGTCAAGAAAACTAGGGCAACGGCGGGTTCATGGTCTGTTAGCCGTGCTGTCAGGGCATCCGCAGTTTTAATTGAATTGACTTACTGTTTCCGGTGGTGTATTTAATTTAAGGGAACATTAATTAGTTTCAATTCAAAACTCCGGATGAGAAACTAATGGGAACGAAGGGGCAACCGCTATGGAAGAGACCAGAGTTCTGGTTGTGGATGACGAGGCGGTAATCAGGGAAGGGGTCAAACGCATCCTGGAAAACAGCGGTTTCAGTGTTGAAACCTGTGCCAGTGGCCGGCTTGCGCTCGAAATGATCCAGGAAAAAGATTTTGAACTGGTGATCACGGATTTAAAAATGCCGGGCATGGGGGGGATGGAGGTCCTGAAGACGATTAAAATATTGCAGCCCGAGGTGCCGGTCATCATTATAACCGGCTACTCGACTGTTGACACCGCCGTTGAAGCGATGAAAAACGGTGCGATAGACTATGTGGCAAAACCTTTTACGCCTGATGCATTGCTGGAAAAAGTGGACAAGGCGCTGGTGCAGAAGGCGGTTTTTCTCGACGAGATCTACCTGCGCAAGGAACTCCGCGACCACCACGGTTTTGATCTGTTCGTGGGGGAAAGCAAGGAGATGCAGAAGGTCTACCACCGGATCATTCAAGTGGCGGCAACCGACAGCACGGTCCTGGTCAACGGCGAAAGCGGGACCGGCAAAGAGCTGGTGGCGAAGGCCATTCATAAAAACAGTCCCCGGCGCGACCATCCCCTGGTGGCTCTCGACTGTACGTCCCTCGCGGACAACCTTCTCGAGAGCGAGCTGTTCGGCCATGTCAAGGGGTCGTTTACCGGCGCCATACAGACCAAGATGGGACTTTTCAAGGTAGCCGACGGCGGCACGCTGTTTCTCGATGAAGTCGCCAACATCAGCCCTTCCACCCAGGCAAAACTGCTCCGGGTGCTGCAGGAACGGGTGGTTACTCCGATCGGCGGGACCCAGCCCATCCCTTTTGACGTCCGGCTGGTGGCTGCAACCAACCGTAATCTGAAGACCATGGTGAGAGAGGGGACCTTTCGTGAAGACCTCTACTTCCGCCTCAATATCATTCCCATCGAACTTCCGCCTCTCCGGGAGCGGAAGGGCGATATCTCTCTGCTCACCAGGCATTTTATCAGGAAGTTCGGTGATGAAGTCGGGAAAGACATCCGGGGGGTAGCTACCGATGCCCTGGAGATACTCGAAAGGTACGCTTTCCCGGGCAACGTCCGCGAACTGGAAAACATTATCGAACGTGCGGTTGTGCTGGTGGAGGGAGACATCATCCAGATCGAGGACCTGGAAATCCAGTCCCCCGGCGAGGAGGCGCAATTGCCCCGGGCCTTTGTCCCGCACAGCCTCGACGAGCTGAAGGAGCACAAGCGGCAGATCCGGGAACGCGCCGTGGAGCCTGTCGAGAAGGCTTTTGTGCTGAGTGCGCTGCAGCGGAACAACTGGAATGTCACCCGGGCCGCCGAAGAGACCGGCATGCTGAGGCCGAATTTCCAGGCGCTGCTCAAAAAACTCGGGATTTCCGTCAAGGATTACAACATCAACTGAGTGAATTCACTTTTCCGGAAGGCACGGCATGTGTCGCTCCCCTGGAAATGGAAGATTCAGGTACCGGGTTTGAACAGTTTACCCAAAAGGTTATAGCACAACATATCATGCCGCCGCAGGCGGAGAGTCCTCCGGTGGGGAGATCGGCAGCATGATGGTGAACGTGGTGCCGACGCCGACCGTGCTCTGCACCTCTATCGTCCCGCCATGGTTGTTGATGATCCCGTATGAAATCGACAGGCCGAGTCCGGTCCCCTTGTTCACCTTGGTGGTGAAAAAGGGGTCGAATATCCGGGACATGATCTCTTCCGGGATCCCGTATCCGGTATCGGCAATGGTGACATACGCATTTCCGCCATCTCCCGTCACGCCGCTGCCGATGGTCAGTTCCCCCCCTTCGGGCATTGCATGCCCCGCATTGAGAAGCATGTTCACGAAGACCTGCTCAACCTGGTTGTGGTCTATCATGACGTCCGGAATAGCCTGATGGTAATTCTTCACGATGTCGATGTTCTGGAACATGCTCTGGTGTCTGACCAGCGCGAGGGCGGCGTCCATGATGCTGTTCAGCGATGACCGGTTTTTCTGGGGGATCGATTCCCTGGAGAATTCCAGGAGCCCCCGCACAATGTCGGCGCAACGTTCGGTTTCGCGGATAATGGTATCCAGATCGCTTTTGAGTGCCGGATGAAGTTTGGCGTCATTGCTCATAAGCGAGGTGAAAACCAGTATCCCGGTCAAAGGATTGTTGATTTCGTGGGCGATGCCCGCCACCAGTTCACCCAGCGAGGCGAGCTTTTCCGAACGGACCATCTGCGACTGAAGCTTGTTGAGTTCACTGGTCCGTTCCTCGACCTTTGCCTCGAGGTTTTTCCCCCAGTCTTTCAACTCTTCCCGCGCCTTTTTCAGCTTTTCCGTCATGCCGTTGAAGGAGGTGCCCAGCTCGCCTATTTCGTCCGTGGAAGTGATCTCCACGGCGCTTTCCAGGTTTCCCTCCGCTATTTTTTCCGTCTGCGTGAGCAGTTTTTTGAGCGGTTGATTGATCTGTTCATGGATGAGGAAGACCATGCTCAGCGAGAGGAGCCCCAGCATACAGATGGTAAGAAGGGTGATTTTATAGCGGTTGGCGGCAAGCTGTGACTGCATGTTGTCCAGTGAGAGGTCAATGTCCAGCACGCCGAGGATTTTAGCTCCCTTGGGGTGGAAATGACAGGGAGCGGTATAGCACTTTTCTTCGTTGTAAATGGCTTTTGCCAGGCCGAGGACTTCCTTGCCGTCCCGGGTGCGGAAAATTCTGCTTCGGTTCATGGAAGAGGCCTGGACCAGGGTGGTATCGCTCCTGTGGCACATGTTGCAGGCTTCGGCGGTCTTGTCGAGGTAGGTGCCGATCTCCTTTTTGTCGGTCGAGAAGATGGTGAGCCCCTCTTTGGTGATCAGCCGGATACGTTCGATGTCTTTCTGGGTCCCCACCTCGCTGATCATTTCGTAGACCCGTTTCCGGTCATCTTCCAGCATCTGGTAGTGGGTGGTCTTGATGATGGTCTCGCCCAGCTTGTCGGCCAGGGATACCGCTTCCTCGATAAGGAGGGTACGCAGCGTCTCGACGTTGATCCAGGCGAACAGTGTCATGCTCAGCAGCAGGAGAATGCTGGTGGAAAGGGTCATTTTTGAAATCAGGCGGAGTTTCATCTCCATGTTCCCCATGAACTGTGTGTGGCGAAGCGATCAGGCAGGATTAAAGCAGGCGAATGAGTATGCATTAAATATGGTCATCGGGGTTTTAGTCAAGCGCTAATTTCAGTGCGCGGCATTTTTATTCCAAAACATCTGACTGACAACCTGATTGACGTGCAGTGTTGACTTGCGCCGCCAAATATTGTAACTTATAGCTGTCACTAGTGATAGATATCAGTAAATACATCATCTATGAACAGCGGTAACCGGTGATCAACGCCTTGACCATAGATGTAGAAGACTGGTACCACGTCTGCGGGCTCGCCGTTGAACCGCAGCCCGGTCCGTCTTCCCGACGCCGCGTTGTCCCCAATGTCGAGAGCATCCTCTCACTTCTGGCGGAGTTCAACGTCACGGCGACTTTTTTTATTCTCGGCTCGGTTGCGGAAGAGGAGCCGTCACTGGTCCGCCGGATCGCGGATGCCGGCCACGAGATAGCGTCGCACGGCTATTCCCACAGGCTGGTGACGCAGCTTTCTCCCGAGCTCTTCCGGGATGAGGTGCGGCGTACGGGGGAGATTCTGGAGCTGCAGTGCGGGGTGAGACCGGTGGGATTCCGGGCGCCCCAGTGGTCGATCTCAACTGCTTCAACCCCCTGGGCGCCGGCGATCCTCCGCGAGGAAGGCTATCTCTACGATTCGAGCTGCAATCCCCTTCCATTTGTGGGGGAACCGGATGGAGTGCGTCACCCCTTCAGGATCCAGACGCAGGCCGGCCCTCTCCTGGAGATTCCGCCGATGGTCACTCCGTCCCTCCTGGGGAATCTTCCCACCGGCGGCGGCTGGGGATTCAGGTTCTTTCCCCTGGCGATGATCGGCGGAACAGTGGAGAAGCTTAATTCCGCCGGCTCTCCCGCGGTGATCTACCTCCACCCGCGGGAAATGGATGCCCGCGGTCCGCGCGTCAGGCTTTCCCCCTTCAGGGCATTTGTCGTCTACGGCCCGAAAACGGATGCGAAAAAACGTCTGAGATACCTCCTGCAGCGTTACCGTTTCGGCACGCTGCGGCAGTTGGTCGAAAATTGGGAACCTGCCTGATCATACCGGCGTATAACGCCGAGGAGACCATAGCCGAAGTGGCCCGCGAGGCCCTGCAATCAGGGCTTCCCCTGCTTGTGGTGGATGACGGTTCCAGCGACGGGACCGCGGCCTCCCTCAAGGGGCTGCCGGTCAATGTCATTCGCCACCGGGAAAACTGCGGCAAGGGAAAGGCGTTGCAGACCGGTTTCGCCTGGGCGCTCGAACATGGCTTTGCCGGGGTGGTAACCATGGATGGGGACGGCCAGCACGATCCGTCCGCCATTCCCCTGCTGGCGGCTGCTGCCGCTGAGCGGGGCTCCGACATTCTTATCGCTTCCCGCGCCGAGCAGTTCCGGCAGATGGCGGGGCTGCGCGCCTCCTGGAACCGCTTCGGAAGCTGGTGCATGGAGACGCGCACCGGCTTTGACATAAATGACAGCCAATCGGGGTTCCGCTACTACTCGGCGCGGCTCCTGCGGGGGGTAGAGTTGAGCTCTGACGGGTATGCCATGGAGATGGAGATCCTCCTCAAGGCCTGGCGCGCGGGGTTCAGGATCGATTCGATCCCCGTCGCGGCACGGGTGGCGGACGGCCGGTCAACGAGCCATTTCCGGGCGGTCCGAGATACCTGGAATATCTGTATGACGTTCCTGCGGTACATGTGATGCATAAAATCGATAGGTCGCTTAACTACACAGAGGACCTGTAAAGAGAGCCTTGAATGCTGCAGAGCATAAAAAACTACACGACTGAAAAGATCGTCTCCCTCCTGCTCTCCATGGCGACCAACTGCTCCAATGAGAACCTGGTGAGGATGACCTATCTCATGGAGCTGATCCCGAAAAAGGATTACTACCGGGAACGGATCAGGTGGATACGTCAGCTCATTCGCGAAAACCACCCGAGCATCGAGTTCCCCCGCAGGATACTCCGCGACCTTCACCCGAATCAGCGGGACAAGTGGATCACCGCACTGACGGTTAATCATCTCCTCGCCGGCACCAACAAGCGGAAGGCCTGGGAGGAGCGGGAAGGGTACTATCCTCCGTCCACGGTGGTCATCAGCCCAACCATGCGCTGCAACCTTTCCTGTTACGGCTGTTATGCCGGCGATTACGATAAAACCCTGGAGCTTTCCCGGGAAGAGATCGACTCGGTCCTTTGCCAGATGAAGGAGATGGGGGTCTACTTCGCGGTAATTTCGGGGGGAGAGCCGTTTTTCAAAGAGGACATCTTTGATATTTTTGCCAGGCATTCCGATATGGCTTTCCTCGTCTTTACCCACGGGGGGCTGATCGATGAGCGGATGGTGGAGCGCTTGATCTCCGTGGGGAACGTCATGCCGGCATTTTCCCTGGAGGGTTTCGAGCATGAAACCGACGAGCGGCGGGGCCCCGGCCATTTCCGCAAGGTCATGCGGGCCATGGATCTGCTGCGCGAGGCGGGGCTTTCCTTCTGCAGCTCATTTACCCAGACCAGCAAAAACACCGACATTATCACGAGCGACGCCTATATCGACATGCTGCTCGGGAAGGGGTGCTTTGCCCTCTGGCTCTTTTCCTACGTGCCGGTGGGGAGGAATCCCGACCTTACGCTCATGCCTACCCCTGAGCAGCGGGACTTCATGCGGCGCCGGACCATCGATTACCGGGCCACGAAGCCGATGATCATGGTCGACTTCTGGAATGACGGGCCGATCATCAGCGGCTGCATCGCCGGGGGGAGAAAATATTTCCATGTGAATGCCAACGGGGACATAGAGCCCTGCGTGTTTTGTCACATTGCGGTGGACAACATCCGCCGCACCACGATCCGCGAAGCCCTGAAATCTTCACTCTTCCAGCGGATCAGGCAGCGGCAGGGGGAACACGAAAACCTCCTGCGGCCCTGCATGCTCATTGACCACCCCGACGTGGGGCGCGAGATGTTCAACTCGGCCGGAGCTTATTCCACCCATGACGGGGCGGCGGATATATTTACCGGACTGGCGGAGGCGATGGATGATTATGCCGGACGCTATGCCGGGATAGCAGACAAGGCATGGGAGAAAGAGTTCAGCAGGGAGACTCTCCGGACCGAAAAGACCGGCAACGCTGAAAAATAGGAGCATACGGCAGCATACGGCTCTGGTACAGCCTGTCTCAACCGTGTCCTGTCAGACGTACGCAGCATATCCTTTACTATCGGACCAAAGTGGCACTTTACAGCGGCATAAACCTCTTATTAATACGGTTTTTCACCCTGCTGGTCCCCCGGTTTCTCCATCCCCCCTTCGCCTTCATAACGGCCGGGATTTTCTACCTCCTGCTGCCCGGCCAGAGGCGGGGCGTCCGGGCAAACCTGCGGGTGGTCACCGGGCGACGCGGGGTCGAGCGGCTGGTGATTGCCGCTTTTTACAAATACAGCCGGAACTGGACCGATACACTGCTCATGTTCCGTCTCCGCGGCCCCTCGCTCTTCGCCCTGGTGGGAAGTGACCGCGGCACGGAACACCTTGATGAGGCTCTGGCCCGCGGCTGCGGAGCCATACTGATCTCTCTCCACCTGGGGAACTGGGAACTGGGAGGGCTGGGGCTCGCGGACCGGGGCTATCACCTGAATATCCTGACCTACCGGGAGCGGGATGCGAAGGTAAACGAACTCCGGGAGGAGGTCCGGGACAGCCGGGGGATCCGGTTCATCTATGTAGACCGGGATGATACATCTCCCCTGGCGATCATCGAGGCGGTGAACGCCCTGCGCCGCAACGAGGTGCTGGCCCTCCTCGGTGACCGGGACGGTTCGTCCCATACCATCACCTGTGATTTTTTCGGCCGTCCCGCGCAGATCCCCGCCGGCGCTGCCTACCTGGCCATAGCGACCGGCGCGCCGGTAATCCCGGTCTTCGTTCCCCTGGAGAGAGGACGGTACAGCACGATCATGGAGGAGCCGGTCTATTTCACGGGCGGCCGTGCAGACCGCGGGAAGGCGATCCGGGAAGGGACCGAGCGGTTCCTGCGGGTCTTCGAGAAGTATATCCGGGCGTATCCCGACCAGTGGTACAATTTTTTCGATTACTGGGGAAAATAAAGACAGTTGTTATTTCCCAGTTTTTGGTTTTTGGTTAAAAACAAAAACTAAGAACTCAAAACTCAAAACTGAATTGAGGACCGTTCCATGACTGATGCATTGATTAACCAGGTTAAGCAACTGATCATCGATAGCCTGCGCATCGAGGGGATGTCGCCGGAAGAGATCGACGCCGACGGGCCGCTGTTCGGCGAAGGCCTCGGGCTCGATTCCATCGATGCCCTCCAGCTTGTTGTCGCCATGGAAAAGGATTTCGGCGTGGTGGTCCCCGATGCGGCGACCGGAACCAGGGTGTTCAGGTCGGTGCGGAGCATGGCGGAGTATATCGCGGAAAACCGGACATGAAGCTGCTCCTCATCTCTCCCGGATGGCCCAGGGGGAGGCTGTGGGGGGAACTCGGCTTCAAGTTCCCCTCCCTGTCGCTGGCCGCCATCGCCGCCGTTACTCCGCCCCACTGGGACGTGGCACTGTGCGACGAGAACCTGGAAAGGATCGACTTCGCCACACCGGCCGATATCGTGGCACTGACCGCCATGACCCCCCAGGCGCCCCGGGCCTACGAAATAGCGGAGAACTTCAGGAGCAGGGGGGTAACGGTGGTCATGGGGGGGTTCCATGCCAGCAACCTGCCCGACGAAGCCCTGCAACACGTGGATGCTGTTCTGATCGGCGAAGGTGAGACGGTCTGGCCCCGGCTCCTGGCCGATTTTGAACGGAAAGAACTCCAACGCCGCTACGTTCCGTCAGGTCTCATCGACATGGGGACGATCCCGATCGCCCGGCGGGAGATATTTACCGGCAAAAAGTATCTGCTCACCAATACCATCCAGACCACCCGCGGCTGCCCCTTCGACTGTGAATTCTGTTCGGTGACCGCTTTCTACGGGCGAAGTTACCGCGAACGTCCGGTCGACGACGTGCTTGCCGAGCTCGAATTACTGCGCAAGGACCACTCCTTCGCCTTTTTCGTCGATGACAACCTGGTGGCGGACCGCCGCTATGCCCTCCCTCTTTTCAGCGGCATGAAAGGGATGGGGTTCAAGTGGCTTTCCCATGCGCCGATCGATTTCGGCCGGGACGCCGAACTGATGAGGGCGGCCGGAGAAGCGGGGTGTGTCGGCATGTTCGTGGGATTCGAATCCCTCAACGAGGAGGCCCTGAAGGCAATGGGGAAGGTTACCAACAAGGCCGCAAGCTACCTGGCCGATGCGCAGGCCTTCCGCGACAACGGCATCGGCATCCTCGGCTCCTTCGTCCTCGGCCTGGACGGCGACACCCCCGCGGTGTTCGAGCCGATCCTCCGCTTCTGCGAAGAGGCGCGGCTGGAGGCGGCCATTTTCCCCATCCTGACCCCGTATCCCGGCACCGCGGTCCGGGAGAGGCTTGAAGCGCAGGGGCGGATCACCTCCAACGACTGGCGCGATTACGACATGGGGCATGTCAATTTCATCCCTTCCGGGATGACGGCGGCGGAGCTCAAGGCTGGCCACGACTGGCTCAACAGCTCGTTCTATTCGTTCTCGTCGATGTACCGGAGGATCTTCAAGCTCCACCGCTCCCTGCAGGTGTTCGCCCCGATGAATTTCGGCTTCCGGAGCGCCATCCGGCGCTCGGCCAGGTGCAAAGATTGACCTTTATGCAGGGAAAAAGCTTTCACCACCAGGATTCCAATAAAAACAAAAAATAACTGATTTCAAATAAATAACAACGGTTTTGTCTCTCTTTGTGCCGTGGGGCCTGGTGGCTGACCGGTTTTGATTATTCGCTTGTGTGATTATTTGACGGAGCCTTTTCGTGATGAGCTGTTTCATGTTTCCCGGCCAGCCCTTTGCGCGTGCCGGGCAATTCCCCGATGATCCCGATTTCAGGGAGCTCGCCGCAATGGCGAAACAACGGGTATCTTTCGACCTGGATACCTTTGCCTGGATCGGCCGGGAATGGACGGAAAGCGTCAAGCTCCAGGTGTACGGCGTCGTCATGAGTCTCTATGAGACCCGGCGGTTCCGCAGCACGGGGATCAGCCCCTCGATTATCGGCGAGCACAGCCTGGGGATTTATCCGGCACTGGCAGCCTGCTCCTCGCTTCCGGAAGAAGAGGCGATCGAACTTGCCTTTCGTGTCGGCTGCGCCACGGCGGTGATGGGGGAGTCGGGCACCTACGCCATAGGGTGCGTGGTGGGTCTTACCCTGGAACCCCTGCAGGCGATAGCCGAAAATAACGGGGTTTACCTGGCCAACCTCAATACGTCCCGGCATTTCCTCCTCTCCGGAGAGCGGAAGAACATGGAAGCAGCCATGGCGGAGGCGTTGAACGCCGGCGCATTCTCGGCCAAAACCTTTGCGTGCGATGCGCCGCTCCATACCCCGCTCATGGCCGTTGTGGCCGATGAAATGCGCATCGTCTTCAATGATTACCGCTACCGGGAACCGGCCGTCCCCCTGATGAATCACATCGACCAGGACTGCCTGACCGCCGCCGACATGGCCGCTTTCATGCTGCGGGGGATGCAGATGCCTGTTTACTGGGAGAAGACCTACCTGGCGCTCAAGGCTGCGGGAGGGGGGCGCTTTTACGAGGCGGGGGTCGGGGAGTCGCTGAAGAAGTTCAACCGCTGGATAGAGAGCGAGTTTTGAATTATGAAGTATGAATTATGAAGTATGAATTTCAACTCAAAACTCTTAACTCGCAACTTCTTTGAGGTTCGCTTGAACTACCACGAAACTCCCATAAAAGTACGCTTTAACGAAATCGATGCCTATCATGTTGCCTGGCATGGCCATTATGTTGCCTGGATGGAGATGGGGCGGGGCGAACTGGCCGGGCTGTTCGGCCTCAATGCGGATCAGCTTGCGGCAGAGGGATACCTGGCGCCGGTGATCACCCTGGAGCTGAATTACCGGAAACCACTCCGCTTCGCCGAGGAAGCGCGCATCCTGACGACGCTCAGGCGCACCGAGGCGGCCACGCTGGAGTTTGACTGCCGAATCCTTGGCGCCGACGGTTCTCTGGCGGCAACCGGAAAGACCGTGCATGCGATTACAGACCTGGCGTGGGTCCTCCAGTACCGCGTTCCGTTGGTCATCGAAGAGCGGCTGGCCCGGCTCCTGTCCCACCTGGAGGTCTGATTGAAGGTCCTGCTGATATCGGCCAATCGCGAGCAGACCCCCTATCCTGTATTCCCCATCGGGCTCTCCTGCCTGGCAACCCCCCTGGCCGCGGCGGGGCATCGGCTGGAAGCGCTCGACCTCTGTTTTGAAAAGGATCCGGAACGGGCGGTCCGGGAAAACCTGGGGCGTTTCCTGCCGGAGGCAGTGGTGCTTTCCATCCGGAACATCGATAATGTGACCTGGCCCGCTTCCCGCTCCTATCTTGCCGGAATACGGGGTGTCGTGGACGCCTGCCGCGGCAGGGCCCCGGTGATCCTCGGCGGTTCGGGGTTCTCCATCATGCCCGTGGAGATACTCGCATTCCTGGACGGTGATTACGGGGTTGTCGGAGAGGGGGAGGAAATCCTCCCTCAGGTTCTTGAAGCCATTGCGCAGGGGAAAAGCCCCGGACCGCTCCCCGGACTGCTGGCCAGGGGGGATTCGACCGTTATGCCGCCCCGTCCCGTCAACCGGCTCGGCACGCCCGACCGCAGCCTTTTCCTCCTGGAGCGCTACAATCGCGAGGGGGGGATGGCAAATCTCCAGACCAAGCGGGGCTGTCCGTTTTCCTGTGTCTACTGCACCTATCCGCTCCTGGAGGGGACTCGGGTGCGGCTCCGCCCCATTCCCGAGATTGTCCGGGAAATCCGTGATCTTGTGGACGGGTCGGGTATCGACTACATCTATTTTGTGGACGACATCTTCAATTACCCGCCGGAATTCGCCGCAGAGCTCTGCCGCGCCATTACCGGTGCCCGGGTTGCCATAAAATGGTCCGCTTTCATCAATCCCGGTTTTATCGATCGCCCCCTGCTCGAAGCGATGGTTGCCGCCGGGTGCGATGCCATCGAGTTCGGCAGCGAATCCGGGTCGCCGGTCATGCTGGAGAACCTCGGCAAATCTTTCGGAGTGGAGGCGGTACGCACCGCATCCGGCCACTGCCGGGATATCGGCGTGGATTTCGCCCACTACATCCTGTTCGGCGGTCCCGGCGAAAACGAAAACACGATAGGGGAGACTTTTGCCCTCATGGATGAAGTTGCCCCAACAGCCGTCATCGCCATGACGGGGATCAGGATTTTTCCCGGCACCTCTCTCTACCGACAGGCCCTGGAAGAGGGGGTTGTCACCCCGGAAATGTCGCTGCTGGAGCCGGTTTTCTATATTTCTCCGCTCATCGGTGACCGGCTCGGGACGCTCGTGACCCGGGAGGCTCTCAAGCGACGGAACTGGATTGTCCCCGGGCTCGAGATCAACATGAGCGAAGCGATGCTCGAAGTCGTCCGCCTTTTCCGGGGGAGGGGTCCGCTCTGGAAGCAGGTGAAGAGGCTGGGGCGATCGCACTTGCGCCCCATGAGCACGCTGTAAAGAAGCTTAACAGGCTGTTGAAAAACGTCATGAGGACCCACAGGGCCTAAAGAGGCCGGGATGCAAGGCGCAAGCGAGCGAAAAGCCGAGGCGTACACCCTGTACGTTGAGGTTTTGAGCGAGCGGCAACACCGCAGACCGGCCCCGCAATAGTTTTTCAACAGCCTGTTAGAGGAGCAGTGATGGAATTCAAGGATAAAATTGTCGTCGTCACCGGCGGCGCCAGGGGGATCGGTCGGGCCATATCCCTCCAGTTTGCCCGGGAGGGGGCGCGGGTGTTTGCCGCGTATATCCGGAACGATGAGGCGGCTGCTGCGCTGGCTGCCGATGCTGCCGGGCTTCCCGGCTGGATAACGACCGTAAAGGGGGATGTCAGTTTGTCGGAAGGCGCGATCTCCCTTATGGAAACCGCGGGTCACGTGACCGGCCACATCGATGTCCTGGTGAACAACGCGGGAATAATCCGCGACTGTTATCTCGCCATGATGGCTGACGCTGACTGGGATGCGGTGATCAGGGGAAACCTCAATCCCCTGTTCCATTGCTGCAAGTGGGGGGTACGCAAGATGATCGGCCAACGGCGGGGGGCCATCATCAATATCTCCTCCATCTCCGCCCTGACCGGGACGCCGGGCCAGACCAACTATGCCGCCACCAAGGGGGGTATTCTGAGCTTCACCCGTGCCCTCTCCCGCGAACTGGGGCCGATGGGGATCAGGGTTAATTCCGTGGCGCCGGGGCTCATCGAAACCGAGATGATCTCCGCCATGAAACCCGAACTGGTGAGAAATATAGTTGCAAACAGCTCGCTCGGGAGGATCGGCCGGGCCGAGGAAGTGGCGGGCGCGGTCCTGTTCCTTGCGTCGGAGAAGGCCTCGTACATCACGGGGCAGTGCCTCGTTGTTGACGGCGGCATCGTATAAATTCATGCCGTTTAGCTACCGAGACACAAAGAGACTGAGGAAACCGTCTTAAAAGTCTGAAAAAATCCTTTCGGTCCCTGTTCTTTTCAGGCTATAATAAAAGCCGTTAACAGAGAAGGTAAAATAATTATTTCGCTTTGAATCCTGCGGGGTTCTTGGTGATCTGGTATCTTGGTGGTTAATGTCTTTCGATAAGAGAGCCGCATGGAAAGCAGGAAAATAGCCATAACCGGTCTCGGCATTTTCTGCGCAACGGGGAAGGACGTTCCCTCCTTTACCGACTCTCTCCTGTCGGGCAGATGCGGTATAGGTCCCGTGGACATGTTCGATGTCACCCCGTTCCCGTCCCGGATCGCTGCACAGGTGCGCGGCTACGACCCGCTCGACTATTTTGAGAGGAAGATTGCCGCAAAACTTTCGCGCACCGACCAGTTCGCCGTCATAGCAGCGGGGGAAGCCTTGGCGGAGAGCGGCGCCGGAACCCATTACTCCCCCTATGATATAGGTGTTTCCCTGGGGGGCGGGGCGGCCGGCATGGGGCAGGGAGAAAGGTGGCTTCAGGATACCCTGGCCGGACGAAAAGTCCACCCTTCCGATCTTCGCGGCCTGTTGCAGGACCGGACCACTACCGCCGTGGCGGCTGCCTATAATCTGGCCGGCTACCAGGGGAGCATTACCACCGCCTGTTCTTCATCGGCAACCGCCATCGGATGGGGGGCCGACCTCATCGCAACGCGCAGGCTCAAGGCCGTTGTCTGCGGCGGTTCCGACTCCCTTTCCATTCTGACGTTCGCCGGCTTCAACTCCCTCAGGGTGGTCGACCCCGCTCCCTGTTCGCCGTTCAGTCTGGGCCGGCAGGGTATTTCCCTGGGCGAGGGGTCAGCTTTCATGGTGCTGGAGGATGAGCGCGAGGCCAGGAGGCGCGGAGCGACCATCCATGGCTACATTCTCGGGTATGCCGCTGCCGGCGAGGCTTTCCATATGACCGCCCCGGAGCCGAACGGCACGGAAGCGGCCCGGGTCATGGCGGAGGCGGCACGGTATGCCGGGATTCCCCTCGACCGGATCGGCTGGGTGAATGCCCACGGCACCGGTACCCCCCTCAATGACGTGGTGGAAAGCAAGGCGATGAAGCTGGTCTTCGGAGAGCGGGTGAAAGAAGTGCCGCTGATTTCCACCAAGGCGATGACCGGCCACTGCCTCGGCGCTGCCGGGGCAATCGAGGCGTTGGCCACGGTGGTGGGCCTCAGGAAGGGAGTGATTCTGCAGACCATCAATTTCAGGGGGAGTGACCCGGAATGCGACCTTGATTACTGCCATGCCGGCCCGAAGCAGAGCGATACCGAGGTTGCACTGTCGAATTCCTTTGCCTTTGGCGGGAATATCACCAGCCTCGTCATTTCACGATCGTAGGGGCGGCTCGTGACCCGCCCCTGCAAGGTTGTTCAGGGAAAAGATGCCCCGTAATTCTTATGACATAGTTGTAACCGGACTGGCCGCCATCTCCCCGGCCGGGGTCGGGCTGGCGCCGTTGCGGGAGACCCTGCAGAGCGGCGAATGCAGGCTCACGCCGATGCCCGTGGAAGTCGTGGGAGAAGCCGGCCATTTGTGGGGCAGGGTGGAAGGATTTCGGGCCACCGACTTCATGCCTCCCCTCAAGGCCCGAAAATTCGATAGGGCAAGCCTGTTTGCGGTGGTTGCCGCCGGCATGGCCATCCAGGATGCGGGAATCGACCTTGCCACGCTTGACCGGACCAGGATCGGCATCCTGCTCGGCTGCGGCTTCGGCGGTCTGCCAAACTCGGAGGAGTTCCTGCGCGGCTATTTCACCGGCGGGACCGACATGCTTGTGCCGATGCTGTTCCCGAATACCGTACCCAATGCTCCGGCCAGCAACGCTTCCATAGAGCATGGCCTGAAGGGGCCCAATGTCACCCATGTGCAGCGTCTCTGCTCCGCCGAATCGGCGTTTCTGATGGCCCTGCGCTTTCTGGAAGAGGAGAGGGCCGACATTATCATCACCGGCGGCGTGGACGAAGTCCATCCCTTTATCCTCCAGGGGTTCAGGGACATGGGACAGCTGCGCCGCTACGGAGCATCGTTCGCCGAAGGGGTCGGCCTCCTGGTGCTCGAAAAGCGGGACCATGCCGTTGCGCGCGGGGCATCCATCCGGGCGTCTGTCGGCAGCGGGCGGACCATCGGGCTCTTGCCGAAGGGGAGCGAGGCCGAGGGGGTCGAGCGTCTTATGGGGAATACCGCTCTGCCTTCCCTGGTCTGCTTTTCCGGTATTGCCGACGACCTTCCCTGCCTGACCGAACGCTTCCCCGCCGTCAGGGCACTCGTGCCGGGACGGCTGCTTGGTCGTTCCCTAGCCATGGGAGGGGTCGCCATGGTGTCACTTGTACTCTCCCTGGCCTCCGGGGAAAAGGGCCTCCATCTCGCCGCCTCGCCGGAGGGGCCCTACTATGCGTTCGATTTCCACGGAGGCGCCCCTGTTCAACCCTGATCCCGCCGCATATCTTCCCCACCGCGCCCCGTTTCTTTTCATCGACAGGATAACCACGCTTGAACCGGGTGTTTCTGCCAGCGCCCTCGTGCAGGTTGCCGCGGACTGCCAGGCCTTCCCGCCGATTCTCCTTGTCGAGGCGATGGCCCAGCTCGGCGGGATCGCCTCGGGCCAGCAGGAAGGGGCGGGGGGGACCCTTGCCGCATTCGAGCGGGTTGAGCTTCCCCCGGAAATAAAGCCGGGAGACAGGGTGTCGGTGGAGGTCCGTATCGTCAAGGGGTTCGGCACGTTCTTCCTCGTGGAGGGGAAGGCTGCCATCGGCGGTGAGGTGGTCGCTTCGGCGATGCTGACGCTGGCTATCGGGAAAATCTGAGAATCGATTTACATGTTTATCCTGTACATCGAGTCTATCCATCTGGATTATCAGCTTTGAATGAGAAAGTGGCATGCGGTTCGACATGAAAAAAGTCTTTATAGTTCTACTCATCATGCAGTCCTTCGTGCTTTCCGCACATGCCGCTGCGAACCCGGCACTGGAGGCGCTTGAGACGCTGCGGCGGGGTTTTGCCGATATCAACGATTTCACCGCCGAGATCACCCAGGAGAAGCAGCTCAGCCTGATGAAACGGAAAATGATTTCACGGGGGGTCGTCCGCTTCAAAAAACCTGGTATCTTCTATATGGAGCTCTATCCTCCCCATGCCAGCCGCCTCCTGTTGAGGAACAACATTCTTACTGTCAGGTACCCGAAGGAGGGGATAACCGACAGGATAACCATCCCCCCTGAAGAGGGGCTGGAAAAGTGGTTTACCTACCTGGGCAAGCCGGTTGCAGGACTCCCCGAAGGTGTGGATGTGCGGGCCGAGCGCCAGGGCGACCTCTGGACCCTCCGTATCCTCCCCGGCAGCAAAGGGGGGGTGAAGGAACTCCGGCTTGTCTTCGACGGCGAGGGGAGGATCAAAACCATGACCATCGCGGAAAAAAACAGCGACCGGACGGTGATCAGGTTTCATAGCCTCAGGCGCAACGCGGGACTCAACGAACAGGACTTTAAGATTGAATAAGCCTCGGAGTCCGACAGACTCCTAGAACCACGATTTTTCACGAAATGAGACCGTATGAGAATATCCGGAAACATCTATAATTATTTCCCGAGCAATGTACCGATCTCCCGCGCCATGTGGGAGCGGCTCCACCTCGGCCGCGTCCTGCCTGTGACGAAGGGGGGGAGCGGGACCCCGGAGATCATGTTTGTCCGGCAGGTGGCCGATTCCCTCAACCGGCTGCCGGAGCGGAGCGACCGTCCCGTCCCGGCTGGGCTCATCAACCTGTTCGGATTGCAGCAGAAAATTTTCCGCTACCTCATCGATCACTACACCGTCGTGCAACAGCCGGGTGCGCTGGCGGCCGCCGCGCAGCAGGCCGGCGCCGATTTTTCGTCCCCGGCCGGCCTGACAACCCTGGAGCGGTTCGCCGAGCTTTTCCCCGGCACGGAGATCCTTGCCGGCGCCGCGAGTCCGCCGGGGTTCGTGGCTGGCGACGACCGCGCAGGGACGAGGAAAAACGCCCTGGCCAGGGAACTCCTGCTGCTCTTCCTGGCCGAGGAGAACCCGGCCGTCGATTCGTTCCGGGAGCTGTTCGAGCAGAGTGAACTCGCCTCCGCCACCTCCTGCGGCAGGATTGCCGCCGCCATCGACCGGGAACTCTCCGCCTTTCCTCCCGTCGGCCCCTTCGGGATGACGCTCCCCTACCTCTTGCGCGCCCCTCTCAGGGCCGCTCCCCATTCGCTTGCCGATCAGCTCGGCTATATGCGGAGCACCTGGCGGGAGTTACTCCCCCCTGACCTCATCGATGAGCTTTTGACCTCTCTCGACATCATTGCGGAGGAAGAGCGGGAATGGTGGAGCGGTCCCGGCAAGCCGCAGGTCCTGGAATTCCTTACGAAGGGGCCGGGCGGCCATGACTATCCCGACTACGAGCGCTTTTCCGCGGATGCCGACTGGATGGCCAACGTGGTGATGATCGCCAAGATGACCTACGTCTGGCTCGGCCAGCTCTCGAAAAAGTATGGCCGGCTTATCCACCGTCTCGACCAGATTCCCGATGAGGAGCTCGATCTCCTGGCCCGCTGGGGGTTCACCGGCCTCTGGCTGATCGGGCTCTGGGAGCGCTCGGACGCTTCCCAGCGGATCAAGCAGATCGGCGGCAATCCCGATGCCATCTCCTCCGCCTATTCCCTCTACGACTACGTAATCGCTGACGACCTGGGGGGCGCGGAAGCCCTGGCCGGCCTCAAGGAGCGCTGCGCGCGGCGCGGCATCCGCCTGGCGAGCGACATGGTGCCGAACCATACCGGCATCTACTCGAAGTGGACCGTGGAGCACCCCGACTGGTTCATTCAGCTCGACTACCCCCCGTATCCGGATTATGCGTTTTCCGGCCCTGACCTCTCCTCTGCCCCCGAGGTTTCCCTGCAGATCGAGGACGGCTACTGGGACCGGAGCAATGCGGCGGTGGTCTTCCGGCACCATGACCACCGGGACGGCAGGACCCGGTACATCTACCACGGCAACGACGGCACCTCCACCCCCTGGAACGATACTGCCCAGCTCAACTACATGATCCCCGAGGTGCGGGAGGCGGTCATCCAGACTATCCTCCACGTGGCGCGGCAGTTCCCGATCATCCGCTTCGATGCGGCCATGACCCTGGCGAAGAAGCACTTCCAGCGCCTCTGGTATCCCCAACCGGGCCACGGCAGCGGCATCCCGTCCCGGGCCGAGCACGGCATGAGCAGGGAAGCGTTCGATGCGGTCTTCCCCGAGGAGTTCTGGCGCGAGGTGGTCGACCGGGTGGCGGCCGAGGTCCCCGACACGCTGCTGCTCGCCGAGGCGTTCTGGCTGATGGAGGGGTATTTCGTCCGCACCCTGGGGATGCACCGGGTTTACAACAGCGCCTTCATGAACATGCTGAAGATGGAGGAAAACGCCAAGTACCGCCAGACCCTGAAGAACGTTCTGGAGTACGACCACCGCATCCTGCAGCGCTTCGTCAACTTCATGAACAACCCGGACGAACGGACCGCAGTCGAACAGTTCGGCAAGGAGGGGAAGTATTTCGGCGCTGCGGTGCTGCTCGTCACCATGCCCGGGCTTCCCATGTTCGGCCATGGCCAGATCGAGGGTTTTCATGAGAAATACGGGATGGAGTACAAGCGCGCCTACTGGGACGAGCCGGAGGACTCCCACCTGGTGCGGGTCCACGAAGAACAGGTCTTTCCCCTCATGCGCCGGCGCCGGCTCTTTTCCGGTTCGGCCGATTTCGTCCTCTACGATTTCCACACCGGGGACCAGGTGAACGAGGATGTCTTTGCCTACTCCAACCGGGTCGGGGAGGAGCGGGGGATCGTCCTCTACCATAACCGGTATGCCGAGACCTCCGGCTGGATCAGGATCTCTGCCGCCATGGCCGTGGATAACGGGGAGGGGGAGACGGACCTCGTCCGGAAGAGCCTCGGAGAGGCGCTCGGCTTCAACCCCGACGGCCGCTGCTACTATGCGTTCCGGGATTCCGTCAGCGGCCTTGAGTATCTCCGCGCAGGCAGAGAGCTCTGCGACAAGGGGCTCCACGCGGAACTGGCAAGCTACGAATACCGGGTCTTCCTCGATTTCCGGGAGATCAGCGACGACGACTACGGCACTTGGGGGAAGCTCTGCCACAATCTTCAGGGGCGGCCGGTAGCGAGCATAGACGAGGAAGTGAAGCAGGTCCGGTTCGGAGGGGTTATCACAGCGTTCCGCGCAGCGGTCGCCGCAGTCTCCCTGATCCTGGCAAGTGAAGAGAGCGGTAAAGAGGAGCTTGAGCAGGCAGGCGCACTCCTCGAACTGCTCTATGAAGACCTGAACCGGTATACGGCCTGCACCGGCAACAGCCGGGCAGTGGCCGGCGCAGTGGTACGGGAGATCGAAGCGGCACGGCTCCTGGCGCTGCCGGGAGTGGAATTGGCTTCAGAGCGGCTCCTCCTCGCTGCCTGGCTTGTCCTGCACGGGACAGGGAAACTTGCGCTGGTAGAAGAGCACGCGCCGGTTGCCGCCGCCTGGTTCGGCGAACTCGGCATCGACCGGACCTTTGCCGAACTGGTCCGGGAGACTCCTGCGGGGGCGGAGGCGGGCGCCTGCTCCCTCATCCTCAAGCTCATGCTTCGCTGGCAGGGCCTGTTTGCCGGTTGGGACGGGGAAAAAACACGGGCCGGTTTCACGCTTCTCTTCGCCGACCATGACGCGCGAGATTTCCTCGGCGTGCACACCTACCGGGAGAGCGAATGGTTCGTCAAGGAGCGGTTCGAACTTCTGCTGGCGCGGCTGCTCGACGTCGAGCTGATACAGAGGGCCGTTTCCGGCGCCGGCGAACTGTCCGCCGCCGCCCTCCTCAGGAAAGAGCTGCATACCCTGGAGGCGTTGGCAGCCGAGGCCGGCTACCGGGCAGACCGGTTCCTGTCCCTCCTGAAAATGGTATAGTGCGGCAGGCGATGCAACCTTTCCGGACGAAAAATAACGATCGACCAGGAGCAGTTACGTGTCCCGTATAGTCCCGAACATGCTGAAATCGTGCCTCATCCTCGCGGTGCTCGTTCTTTTCGGCTGTGCCGCGCCACGGAAAGAGCCGCTGACCGGCCTGGTGCCGGGCCGGTCAGCGGAGACCATCCAGACTCCCATCTCCCTTACCGTCAAGAGTGCAGACCGGAGCATCGGGGGGCGCGGCTTCCTCATCTTCAAAAGCCCCGACCGGTTCCACATTGTCGTTTTCTCACCTTTCGGTCTCACGCTGGCCGACATTTACAGCGACGGGGAACGGCTCTCTCTGGTCATCCCCGCTCGGCAGACTGCATACAGCGGCCTGATCTCCGAGCTTCCCGACCGGGGTGGGCTCAAGGCCTGGGCGATGATGCGCTGGGTGGCGGAGCGGACGCCGGTTGCCGGCCCATCCCTGGTCAGGGATAACGTCAACCGCTCCGGCGTCAGGGAGCAGCTCTATTACGACGACCTGGGGCTCCTGATCCGCAAGGAGACCGAGGAGGGGGACCGGGTCGTCTACCGGGACTACCGGAACGTGAACGGTGTCGCCGTACCGGAATCGATCGAGATGAGCAACCGGCGGGGCGATACGGTCAGGATCGTCTTCGAGGAGCCCGAGGTCAACCAGCCGGTGGAGGAGAAAGTGCTGCAGCCCAACCTCGAAGGGGTCACCGTGCTCCCTTTCTCCGAATTCAAGGGGTTTTAGGCTGCATGCTGAAAAAGCCCCTGACAAGAATTACCGGTGCGGTCAATGCCGCGATCCATGCCCACCTGGAGTGGATTTTCCGGGTCACCTCCCGAAGGCCGCGGCTGATAATCGTGCTGTCGGTGGTCTTTTTGGCGCTTTCTTTTCTCTCCATCGCCGCCACCCGGTTCGAATCGGACATCTTCAAACTTTTTCCTGCCCGGCAAGGGGCGCTCAAGCTCCTCCTCGACTCACTGGAGTGGACCGGGAGCGCCAAAGAGGTCTACTTCCTCCTCGAGGGGGAGCGGGACATTCTCCCTGCCGAAGCCGAACTTTTTGCCGGACGTCTGAAGCAGCTTGCGGTCGACGGCCGGCCGGCCTTCAGCAAGGTGACCTACCGGGTCTACGATCCTGCCGAAGCGGAGGCGTTTGCCCGCTTCGTCGGCTATGCCGTGGCCCATCCCCAGGCGTTCCTTGCCCCGGCGGACCTGGACAGCTTTGCCGGGAGTTTCACGCCTGCGGCAATCGAACGGGCGCTTGCGCGGTCGCGGACCGAACTGGCAAGCCAGGCCGGGATGGGGACACGTGACATCATCGCCGCCGACCCCCTCTATCTGAGGGATTTTATTCTCCCCCGCCTGAAGAAGGGGAGCCAGGCCCTCGATCTCGATCCGAATTCCCCCTATTTCCTCTCCCGCGACGGCCAGGTGCTGATCATTATCGCCGAGCCGGCCCAGCCGGTGCAGGACATGGCGTTTGCCCGGAAGCTGGTGGCGGGAATCTTCGAGGCGCGAAAAGGGGCGAAAGCGAGGATTTCCTGCGCCGGCGCCCATCTCTCGGCGGTGATCGACGAGGCGGCGGTCAAGGGGAACGTGGTCGCCTGTGTCCTCTCTTCCCTGCTGGTGGTCGTCCTCCTCTTTTATCTCACCTACCGCCGCATCCTCCCCACGCTCCTGCTCCCGCTCATCCTCTTCTGCGGGGTGGCCATGGCCCTCGGCACGGCAGGATTGTTCCTTTCCTCCATCAGTATGATATCCTTCGCCTTTACCTCCCTCATAATCGGCCTTGGCACCGACTACTCCATTCATATCTACGACCGGTTTTACTGGGAAAGGGGTGCCGGCGTCGAGTGCGGTGAAGCGCTGCGCCGCGCCGTCATCGACACCGGCCACGGAGTGTTCACGGCGGCCGCCACCACGGCATTGCCGTTCCTCGCCCTGACCATCTCCGATGTCCGGGCACTCTTCGAGTTGGGGCTCCTGGTGGGGCTCGGAGTGATCTTCTCCATGTACGCCACCTTTTTCTTCCTCCCCCCCCTGCTCATCTTCACCGAGCGGCGCTACCCGGCCGCGCTCTACCGGCCCCTGCCGCAATTCGGGCTCGGCCGGCTCTGGGACCTTGCAGTGCGCCGCTCCCGCATGATCGCCTTTGTGTCGCTTCTTGCAATCGTCGTCATGTTCGGCGCCGCCCTGTTCATCTCCTTCGAGAGCGAGCTGAAAAACCTCCAGCCGCGCACCTCGGAGGCATTCCTGACCCAGGAGAAGATCGAGCGGCACCTGAGCATCTCCTCCCGCCAGATGCTGGTTGCCGTGGACGGGAATCGTCTTGGAGAAGTGATGGCCCGGGGGGCACGGGTTGGTGAGCTGGCGGAACGCTACCGCAGCAAGGGGGAAATCGTTGCCTGGTCTTCCCTTGGGCAGGTGCTGAACGACCCCGGCGAGCAGACCGAGGTCATGGCCGGACTGGCTGCCCGCCTTGCGTCCGTCCGGCCCGACGCCGCAGTCCGGGCGGCTCTGACACGGGAGGGGTTCGATCCCGGGGGGTTCCAGCCGTTCATCGAGGGGGTGGGGGCACTCTCCCGTCTCCAGCCGGTTACCGCGGCCGAGGCGGTCGAACGGCTCAACGCCTCTCCCCTGCGCGGGGTGGCGGCCCGCCACCTGGTGGAGGGTGGCGGCAGCATGCACCTCCTGTTCTACCTCTACTATGGCGGCTCCGCATTCAACCAGGGCGCCTTTCTCCGGGACCTGGCCGCCGTCGACCCGACGGCCCGGGCCACCAGCCCGGACCTGGTCAGCTCCCAGCTTGCGGAATCCGTGAAAAAGAGCTTCCTCTGGGGATTTCTCCTTGGCGGCGCGCTGGTCATCTTTCTGCTCATCTCCCATTTCGAGTCGCCCGCGGGGATTTTTGACGCCCTCTTCCCGGTCATTGCCGGGGTGATCGTCATGCTGGGGGTCATCGCCCTGACCGGCATGAAACTCAATTTCATGAACTCCATGGTCATTGTCACCATCCTCGGCATGGGGAGCGACTACGGCCTCCACATTGCCCACCGCGTGAGTGCCGGTGGGGATGAGGAACGGCGGAGCGAATTCATCCAGGCCGGTCGGGCTGTTTTCCTCTCGGCCCTTACCACCATCGCCGGGTTCGGCTCCCTCGCCTTCACCGACTATGGCGCCCTCGCCTCCATCGGCTGGGCCACCAACTACGGCGTCAGTGCCACGGCACTCTTCACCTTGCTGGCCCTTCCCGCCTTCATGGCCATTTTCAGGGGACGGGCCGGCAACTTCTTCTGCAGGGAGTGAGGCGGGAAATGGAGACGGCGTATTGACGGGCCGTTTTTTTCCAGTAGATTTATAGGGACTGGCGGTGTCCGCTGATCCCTGTCAGGGGAAATGAGCGGAGCCTGCAGCAACAGGAGAAAAAATATCACGGAGGTTCAGCATGGCCGAAATTCCATGGGTCGATCAGGACGAATGCATCAGTTGCGGGCTCTGCGTTTCCGGGGTTCCGGGGGTTTTCCGCTTTGCCCATAACGGGAAAGCGGAATGCTACGACCCTGTCGGGGCGCCGGAGGAGGAGATCCAGGCGCATGCCGTCGATATCTGCCCGGTGTCGTGCATTCACTGGCAGGAATAGCGTGGAAGTTCGGATGTAAAGGAGTGTGACGTTGCAAGGTGACATCGTGTATAAAAAACAAGGAGGTAGTCATGGAGAGTTGGCAATGCGTAATCTGCCAGTATGTGTATGATCCGGCCGCGGGAGATCCTGAGAACGGGATAGCGGCCGGGACCGCTTTCGAGGATATCCCGGACGACTGGGCATGTCCCCTGTGCGGAGCGGGAAAAGATTCATTCGAGAAGCTGTAAAAGACGCCCTTCCCCGCCGCTCATGAGAGCGGCGGGGAAGGGCATTCTGCCGAGCAGTATTTGCAGTGCGTTGCCGCCCATTTGTTGAATTCCTTGCAGGCAGGGCAGCGCTTGAAGCCCCCGGGGACTTCCCGCACCGGTTTCTCGAAATAGACGACCATGAGGAATATCGGGAAAATGGCGGACAGGACGGTCCACAACAGGATGTTTCTCCCCCTGTTGCGGGCGAGTATCCCGCCGAATACGGCGGGGACCAGCATCAGCAACCCAAAGACTATGTATCCGATCATTACGGCTCCCTGGGAGTCTGTCGGACTTAGGAAATTCCTAAGTCCGACAGACTCCTGTCATGACAAAAAAGCCCCGGATTTCTCCGGGGCTTTCCGAGGTGTCTGCTGCGCCCTGCCTAGGCTTTGTTCACGTTTGCTGCCTGCAGTCCCTTGGGCCCCTGGACAATGTCGAACGACACGGCCTGGCCTTCGGCCAGGGACTTGAAGCCGTCACCCTGGATGGCGGAAAAATGGACAAAGACGTCTTCGCCGCTCTCCTGCTGAATAAAACCGAACCCCTTGCTGTCATTGAACCATTTTACAGTACCGTTTGCCATTACTGCGTTCTCCTCTTGCTCAGTGTTGATGTGTCCGGGATATACCCCGAAAATTTTGCGTACCCTACCAACAAAATGCAATAAATGTCAATAGATAATTTTAATTTGCTCTCGTCCCCGCTTTTTTTGTGTTACTTCCCGTTTTCCAGCCTGATCTCCCGCACCGGGCCGAAGGTGGTGAGCGGCTTGTCGAACTTTCGTTCGTCACCCACCACCATGAGGACCATGGCAGCGGGGTGGAGATATTTCCGCGCGACCCGGAGCAGCTCCTCCCGGGTGACCCGGGCGATGTTGTCGCGGTAATTTTCCAGGTACCCCGCAGGGTAGCCGTAAAATTCGAGCCGCGCCTGCTGGTTGACGATAACATCAGGCTTGGTAAAGCCGAAGATGAAGGAATTGATCATGAATTCCTTGGCCAGGGAAAGCTCCTGTTCCGTCACCGGGGCGGTGGTCATGCCGGTGATGATCTCCCGGATAAGGGTAATCGCCTTTACGGTCGATTCCGACTTGGTCTCGGTTTCTGCCGTTATGGTGCCGATGAACCTCCGGCCGACATCGACAGAGCTATCCACGTTATAGGCGAGACCCTGGTTGGAGCGGACCTCCTGGACGAGCCGGGAGGTAAAGCCCCCCCCCAGGATGTAGTCCATCACCCGGAGTGCATGGAGGTCGGGATTGTTCTTGTCGATCCCCAGCTCTCCCATCCGGATGACCGACTGGCTCACCTCTTTCTTGACGAACAGGGTCTCGGGCTTTACGTCAGCCGCCGGTTCTCCAACCTGCGGGAAAAGTATCTCCTCGTGTTTCCATCCCCCGAACAGCCTGGTCAGGCGCGCCAGGAGTTCATCCTTTTTGAAGTCGCCGGAGACCGCAAGCAGAATGTTGTTGGGATGGTAGTGGCGCCGGTGGAATTCCTTCAGGTCGTCGCGAGTCAGGTTATTCACAGTGGCGAGCGTTGGGTAGCGTCCCAGGGGATGTCCCGCGTAGAGGGCCTTTGTCAGCTCCCGGTTGGCCACCCCTTTCGGGTCGTCGTTCTGGCGGCGGATGGCTTCGATGGTTGTGTTGACGGCGATTTTTACCCGGTCCTCCCGGAAGGCGGGGGTCATGAGGACCTGGGCGAAGAGCTCCGCAGTCCGGTCGAAGTTTTTCGTGAGGGTCGCCAGGGAGACATTGCCCGCATCGGCGCCGATGCCTGATTCGATGGCGGATGCCATGAATTCCAGCTCGGCGTCCAGTTTTTCCGGCGGCATCTGCTCTGTCCCGCCGCTCCGCATGACCGCGCCGGTGACACCCGCAAGGCCGACCTTGTCCGCCGGCTCATAGATGCTGCCGACGTGCACGTAGGCGGTCATATTGACCAGCGGGAGCTCGTGGTCCTCCAGCATGTAGACGATTATGCCGTTCGGCAGGACGGCCCGCTCGCTTTTCGGTATCTCGAATTTCAGGGGGGGGAAGGTCATGGTGCGCGGATTGACGCCTGTTCCGGGGCCGGCACAGGAGGAAAGAATCATACAGAAGCTAAGGAGCAGGAAGGTCCTGGCGCGGGTTATCATGGTTTCACCCCCTCTTTCCTGGTGATGAATCCGACTGTCCGGTTTTCGGCGCTAAAGTATTTCTGCGCCACTCTTGACACATCGGCGGGGGTAACAGCCGCCACCTTTTTCCGGTGCTCGATGAGGTAGCGCCACGATCCGGTCACCGCCTCGTACTCGGTCAGGTTGCGGGCCAGACCGCCGTTCGTGCCCATCCGGCGAAATTCTTCATACTCCAGCCGGTTCAGGATCTGCTGCAGCTCTCGAGAGGTGACCGGCTCGGTTTTCAGCAGCTCCAGCTCTGCATAGATCGCAGTCTCCACTTCCTGGACGGTGTGGGGGGCGCGCGGAGTCGCCTCAATAACGAACAGGTTTTTGTAGCGGCTGCCGGGGGCATTGAACGTGCCGACTCCAGTGGTCAACTCGGTTTCCACTACCAGTTTCCGGTAGAGTCGTGACGTCCGCCCCTCGGTCAGAAGCATGTCGATTACGTCGAAGACATAATCATCGGGGTCGGGGAGCGTCGGCTTGTGGAAGCCGATGATGAGCTGGGGTTCGGCGTCCCCCACGACCTCGACCCGTTTTTCGCCTGCCTGGGGGGGTTCTTCAACCATGACCGGCCCGACCGGCTGCCCCGGCGACAGGTCACCAAAATACTTTTCTACGAGGGCGATGGTCGCCGCGGGGTCGATATCGCCGACGATGGCGATGATAGCGTTGTTGGGGGCGTAGTATGTGTGAAGGAACGCCTCGGCCTTGGTGCGGGAGAGGTATTCGATGTCCGTCATCCACCCTATGGTCGGCTGGCCGTAGGGGTGGGCGACGAATTCGGCCGCCTGGAAGGCTTCCCAGAGCCTCCCCATCGGCTCCGCCTCCGCGGAGCGCCGCCGCTCTTCCATGACCACGTTGCGTTCGGTGTAGAATTCCCGGAGCACTGCGTTCCTCATCCGGTCCGACTCGATGGCAGCCCAGAGTTCAAGCTTGTTGGCGGGGACGTTGATCAGGTAGGTGGTGCCGTCCTTGCTCGTGAAGGCATTGTAGCCCGATCCGCCGTTTCTCGCATATATCTTGGAGAACTCCTCCTTGACCACGTATTTCCCCGCTTCCGCTTCCAGCCGGTCGAGCTCCTTCCTGAGCCCGGCGATGCGCGCCGTGTCACCCTTCTCGCGCCTGGCCTGTTCGGCCATCATGAGCTGGGCGGTCGCTTCGATCCTGTCGAGGAGCGGTTTTTCCGCAGCGTAGTCGGTGGTGCCGAGGGTCCTGGTCCCCTTGAAAAGCATGTGCTCCAGAAGGTGCGCCAGCCCCCGCTCGTCGCTCCGTTCATCCACGCTCCCCACCCGGAAGCGGATCCAGGCAGCGACCGTCGGTGACGTATGGCGCTCCACCAGGAGAAGCTTCATGCCGTTTTTCAGTGTATGCTCCCTGACCCTGTCCGCCAGCCCCTCTCCGAAGCAGGGGGCGGCGAGAAGGGAAAACAGCAGGATGCGCAGGATAAGACCGTTCCATCGTTTCATTGAGTACCTCTTTATTGGGTTTTAGGGCTGATGGCTGATGGTTTAAGCAGTCCGAACATACTTCATCCTTCATAATTCATACTTAAGCCTACTTCCCCAGGGTCTTTTGCCCCGGTTTCCAGTTGACCGGGCAGAGTTCGCCGGTCTGGAGCGCTTCCAGGACGCGGAGCGTCTCCTCGATGCTCCTGCCGACCGACAGGTTGTTGACCGACTGGTACTGCATGACACCCTTGTCGTCGATTATGAACAGGCCGCGCAGGGCAACCCCTTCTCGCTCGTCGAGTATCCCGTATTTCCGGGCGGTATCCTTCTTCAAGTCGGCAAGGAGGGGGTATTTAAGGTCGCCCAGGTCCCCCCGTTCCAGCCATGCCTTGTGGGACCACTTGCTGTCCACCGATGCGCCGAGAATGACGGCATTCAGCTTCTCGAAATTCTTGAGGGCTTCGTTGAAGCCCTTGATCTCAGTCGGGCAGACCATGGTGAAATCGAGCGGGTAGAAGAAGAGGACCACCCATTTGCCCCGGTAGTCGGTGAGGCTGATTTTCTTGAATTCTTTGCCGACCACGGCATCCAGGGTGAAGCTTGGCGCCGGTTCCCCTACTTTTGCATGAGCCTTGCCGTCAAAGGAGCTCGGGAGCTGACATTGCGCGCCTTCGGGCAGGGGCGACTCGGCGGCTGCGCCGATACGGGGTTGTCCGCAGAAGAGTGCGGCGGCAACAATCAGAAGAAATGCTTTTTCCAGTCTGTTCATGACGGTCTCCTTGTTTTACACGAAGGGCAACGGATTACTAAAAAGTTTCCATCCGGAAACTCCGGATGAGAAACTTTTGGTTTCCAATTCGGAAAGGAGGTATTTTTTGTCCTGGCAAGGAAATCAAGGGATTGCGCGGAGGCGTACATCGGTACGCCGCACAAGCAAGCCCGCAGATTGAC
>JBGPCQ010000005.1:0-44303 GCA_041481895.1 Geobacteraceae bacterium
CAACGCCATCATCGAGAAATCCTACAAGCCGCTGGGCGTCTCCCTCAAAACCGAGGAGATGTTCATCTCCGACGGCTCCAAGTGCGACTGCGCCAACATCCTGGACATCTTCGCCCTGGACAACGTGGTGGCCATCGGCGACCCGGTCTACCCGGTCTACAACGACACCAACGTCATGATCGGCCGCACCGGCGACGCCAACGACAAGGGGTACTACAAGGGGATCGTCTACATGCCGTGCAACGAGGCCAACGGCTTCATCCCGGCACTGCCGACGGAGAAGGTGGACATCATCTATCTCTGCTTCCCCAACAACCCGACCGGAACCGTGGCCTCCAGGGCCGAGCTGAAGAAGTGGGTCGACTATGCCAACGCGCATGACGCCGTGATCTTCTTCGACGCCGCCTACGAGGCCTTCATCACCGATCCCGCTATTCCCCACTCCATCTACGAGATCGAAGGGGCGAAGAAGTGCGCCATCGAGTTCCGCTCCTTTTCCAAGACTGCCGGCTTTACCGGCGTGCGCTGCGGCCTGGTGGTCGTGCCGGAAGAAGTGATGGGCACGACGTCGACGGGCGAGCGGTACAGTTTAAACAAGCTCTGGCTGCGCCGCACTACCACCAAGTTCAACGGCGCCTCCTACCCGGTGCAGAAGGCTGCTGCCGCGGTCTACTCCGACGAAGGGTGGGTCCAAACGAAGAGGACCATCGACTACTACATGGAGAATGCCCGGATCATCCGCGAAGGGATGAAGGACGCCGGCCTGACGGTCTACGGCGGGGTCAACGCCCCCTACATCTGGCTCAAGACGCCGGGCGGCATGACAAGCTGGGATTTCTTCGACAAGCTCCTCACCGAGTGCAACGTCGTCGGGACGCCCGGCTCCGGCTTCGGGCCGAGCGGGGAAGGGTACTTTCGGCTCTCGGCCTTCGGCAATCGCGAGAATGTGATCGAGGCGGTGGAGAGAATCAAGAAGAATCTGAAGTAATGGAAACGGTCCTTTTCCGCCCTGGCTTCGTAAGTCTTCGGTATCGCTTGTGCGACGTAGCGCTGTTTGTGCCCTCTGGGTACTACGTCTCCGCACAATCCCTCGACAGCCTTGCCAGAACGAAAAAATCCTCGTTTCCTGATTTTATTTAAGAGGGCGCCCGTTCGGCGCCCTTTATTTATGGTACAATGCGGCAGAATAGTTGTTTTTTTCGACACAACCCCGTAAGACGGCCCCTTATGAAAATACAGAAATTGTCGATCGAGAACCGCCCCAAGGTCTATGCGCTGTTGCAGCGCGCCTTTCCCGGCAGTGACTACGAAGCCGGGCTGGTGCAGAAACTCCACGAGCATGGCCGGCCCGTCCACGAATGGGTCTGTATTCATGTCAACAAGGTCATCGCCTACATCGCCTTTTCCAATGCCTATCATGGCAGAGACATCTGCGGGCTGCACCTTGCTCCCATGGCCGTGACACCCGATTTTCAAAAGCAGGGGGTGGGCACGGAACTGCTCAGGTTTGCCTTACGGCAGGAGACGATCAAAAGCCGGCCCCTGTTTGTCCTGGGCGAACCCGGCTATTACCAGAGGTTCGGTTTCGAGCCATGCAGTCTGCCAATCTGCCCGTTTGATACAAACAATGCGCATTTCCTGAGCATGCGGAACACCGTCGCCACCAGCTTCATTGTGGGCTATGAACCTGAGTTTAAACCTGCCGCCATACCGCCGAGTCCACCGGGCAAGAAGCGCCGGGGACGGTGAGCGTCGGGGGGATATGGGGAATGTCCCTGTTTCCCGAAGGTGAAACCATAATGCCGAAGAATCGTGATGCAGCCCGCGCCAACCTGGAAAACCTGTACCGGATCTTCACCGTGCCGGAAGCGCCCGATTCGACCCTCGGCGCTATCGATCAGGCTATTGCCGGCGATGTCACCGGCTTTTTGCAGACGCATATCGTCGCCATCGAACGGGGCCTCGAAGAGATCGAGGCGCATTTCTCCTCCGCAGCCATCCCTGAAGAACCGACCTACGTCTCCGAATATACCGAATTCGTCAAGGCCCACCTCGTCGCCCAGTCGGTCCATACGGCCGCCCCCGGCTTTGTCGGTCATATGACCTCGGCGCTCCCCTACTTTATGCTCCCCCTGGCGCGCCTTATGACCGCCCTCAACCAGAACCTGGTCAAGGTGGAGACCTCCAAGGCCTTTACGCCGATGGAGCGGCAGGTCCTCGCCATGCTCCACCACCTGGTCTATCGCCGCGAAGACGACTTCTATCCCCCCTGGATCCACAACAGCCAGCATGCCCTGGGGGCCTTCTGCTCCGGCGGCACCATCGCCAACGTCACGGCGCTCTGGGTGGCGCGCAACCGTCTCTTCGCCCCAGACGGGGCATTTGGCGGCATTGCCCGGGAAGGGCTGGCCAGTGCTCTGAAGCATCGCGGCGTTGACGGGATCGCTGTTCTCGTCTCCGAGCGCGGCCACTATTCCTTCGGCAAGGCCGCCGACCTTCTGGGGTTAGGCCGGGACAATCTGATCAAGGTGCAGACCGATGCCCATAACCGCATCGACCTGAAGGTGCTGCGGGAAGAGTGCCGGCGCCTGCAGGACCGGAACATTCTCCCGCTGGCGCTGGTCGGCATCGCCGGCACCACCGAAACCGGCAACGTCGACCCGCTGGAGGCGCTGGCCGATTTCGCCCTGGAGCTCGGCTGCCATTTTCACGTCGACGCTGCCTGGGGCGGGCCGACCCTCTTTTCCGACCGGTACCGCTCCCTGCTCAGCGGCATCGAGCGGGCCGACTCGGTCACCATCGATGCGCACAAACAGCTCTATGTGCCGATGGGGGCCGGGATGGTCGTCTTCAAGGATCCCACCGCCCTGTCGGCGATCGAACATCACGCCAACTATATCCTCCGTCACGGTTCCAAGGACCTCGGCAGCCATACCCTCGAAGGGTCACGGCCGGGGATGGCGATGCTGGTGCATGCCGGTCTGTCGATCATCGGCCGCAAGGGGTACGAGTTGCTCATCGACATGGGGATCGAGCGGGCGCAGACCTTTGCCGCCATGATCCGGCAGCATCCCGATTTCGAACTGACCACCGAACCGGAGCTGAATATCCTCACCTACCGCTACTGTCATTTCAAAGTTCAGCAGACCCTGGCCGCAGCAACGGCCCGGCAGTGCGCTAGCATCAATGATCTTCTCGACCAGGTCTGCATGCTTTTGCAGAAACATCAGCGGGAAGCAGGGAAGACCTTTGTCTCCCGGACCCGCCTGCGCATGGCTCGCTATGGTGAGGAACTCACCGTCCTGCGCGTCGTGTTGGCCAACCCGCTGACGACCGATGAGATTCTGGCGGCGATTCTGACGGAACAGTGCGAGATCGTGCAGCAGCCGGATATTCAGGCTTTGCTGCAGCAGGTTGAGGAGCTCTGTGTTGGTCTGGCTGCGAAATAGAAGGAGATTGTCCCCACTTTTGAATAGTTGAGAGGGTATTCATGCAATTTCATCTACCGGAAATAGGTTCATGGGGTGAAGAAAAATACCGTCTAGTTAGGAATTATGCCCAGATATTTGCTACATCAATGAAAGGCAAATGGCAATGCCGGGTTTATATTGATCTATTTGCCGGGGCTGGACGCGCGAAAATCAAGGAAACCGGTAAAATTGTCGATGGATCGCCACTAATTGCACTTGGCATCGAAGACCCGTTCGACAGGTATATCTTCTGCGATGAGAGTGAAACAAACATTGATGCACTAGCCAAAAGAGTCAAGGACCACTATCCTGGTTCGGACACTCATTTCGTCCATGGTGACGCCAATGATTGTGTAGACAAAATTCTTTCTCTGATCCCTCAGCATTCGGCCACATATAAGGTGCTTGGTTTTTGTTTTGTAGATCCCTTTAAAATCGATAACCTCAAATTCGAAACACTGCGTCGACTTTCGACTAAATATATGGACTTTCTCGTGCTCATCCCGACCGGCATGGATCCGCGACGTAATGTGTCATACTACATGCGGTATGATAACAGAAAGGTTGAAGCGTTCACCGGGCGGCCGAATTGGCGAGATGAATGGCCGCAAGCGGAGAAGTTAGGGGAGAATTTCGGCCTCTTTTTTATCAAGCAGTTCTGTACTTCCATGGCAGATATCGGTTATAAATACACAACAGCGGAAGACTCGGTCGAAATCCGTTCGACCGAGAAGAATCTGCCTTTGTATCGGCTGGCGTTTTTCAGCAAACATCCTCTGGCGCACAAATTCTGGGGCGACGTGAAGAAATACAGCACTCCGCAGTTAGACCTGTTTTAAAGGAAATCTGAGATGTCCCAGTCATCCATAGAATGGACCGAGCAGACATGGAACCCCGCAGTTGGATGCAGCAAGGTATCTCCCGGCTGCGCAAACTGCTATGCGGAGGTGATGGCGCGGCGGTTGAAGGCGATGAGGGTGCGGGGGTATGAGAATGGCTTCGAAATAACCCTGCTACCTTACCGTCTAGAGGAACCGCTTAAACGGAAAACGCCGACTATCTACTTCGTCAACTCCATGAGCGACCTCTTTCACGAGGATATTCCCGACGACTACATCCGGCAAGTGTTCGAAGTTATTCGCCGGGCACCGCAGCATACCTTTCAGGTACTTACCAAACGGGCCGAGCGGATGGCGATGTTTTTCAAGGACTATGCGCCCCCTAAAAACGCATGGCTGGGGGTGACGGTGGAGGACAGGCAACACGGCGTACCGCGGCTGGACTGGCTGCGCCAGGTGCCGGCATTTATCCGTTTCCTTTCCGTCGAGCCTTTATTGGAGGATCTGGGGAATCTTGATTTGAGGGGCATTCACTGGGTTATCGTCGGCGGGGAATCAGGGCCGAAGGCCCGGCCGATGCAGCAGGAGTGGGTGCTGAACATAAAACGTCAATGCGACGAACAACGTTCAGCATTCTTCTTCAAGCAGTGGGGCGGCTGGGGTGTTGATGGGAAGAAGCGGGCCAAGAAACTGAATGGTCGCTTGTTGCAGGGGAGGACGTGGGATGGGGTGCCGATGGTGGGGCATTAGAGCGCTTATGTCAAGGGCCTTCAGAAGGTGATTTAAGTAAGATGACTCCGGAAATTGAAAAGAGGACAGACTGCTTTTGTGATAAAGCAGCCTGTCCTTTTTTAGTGCCTGTCAGCTAACGGAAGAGACCCGCTAAAGCCGGGCAGCCTTCGGGAAGAGAATGTTTTTTCGAGTTGGACATGTGTATGGAAATCTCTGGGTCAGGCTTCCAAGACGACAAGATGCAAAAGTAGGTGGATAAGGACTAGGGAAGCATCCCGCCTGTCGTCATAGGACTGCAATAGATGAAATACCCCGATTTGAGGGACAAGACATCCCTTACCAGTTCAAGCAACCCTGCCCACGGAGCATTCGACGTATCATTCCCATCCCTGTGCGGTCCTCTCAGATCGGCGCTCAGGTTACTTCCAGGTAAGGACGTATGGCGATCCGGCAATCCTCGCTGTTTCCGGTCCTGGCAATGGAGCCGATGGCCTCGATGATTTTCTCCACCGATTCGTCTGCCGCAATGATCTCAAGTTTCACCTTCTCAACGATATTCGCAACGAACTTGGCGCCACGAAAGCTCATTGTTTGCCCGTTCTGATGGGTATGGCACATTATGGAGCTTTCCATGAAATCCTCGATGCCAATTTCATCGAGAGCGTTCAGTACCTCGTGCAGCTTGAGTTGATGTATGACGGCTTCTATCTGCTTCATGGCACACCTCCGCGTGCAGGTTCCCCGCCCACACTGTTATTCTGAGACCTCTTGAGGTTTCTATCGCATAGTGCGTGCCAAAGTGGTGCGTGACTATTTTTTGACGCGATTCCAGTCTGTTACAGAATACGCCCGTTTTTGTGGCGTGAATGAATGCCGAAAACTTGTGCAGGAAACCGTGAAGTGTCCGGGAAGCAGTCAGGTGGGTCACAAGACGATGGGAAGGAGACGGCAGAGGGCGATATCTGTCGGGGTGACATCGGCCTGATAGGCGAGGAGTTCCACTCCTGCCATGGCTGCTTGACGCAACAGCCTGCCGTAGGCGGGATCAATTGAGTCAGCCGGGGCTACTGCGCGGGCACCGGCGTGCTGCACCACGAAAAAGTTGACCGAGCGGGCGCCGCTCTTCACCATGGCCATCAACTCGCGCAGATGCTTCTGCCCCCGCGTCGTGACCGCGTCAGGGAAGCGGGCGACACCATCCTCCACCAGGGTGACATTCTTCACCTCCACGTAACAGAGCCCCGGTTCTTCCAGTAAAAGATCAATTCTGCTCCGCTCCTCGCCGTAGCAGACCTCCTGCCGGATCCGTCCATACCCCTGCAGTTCTGCCACTATCCCCTGTTCGATCCCTTCCCGGACCAGCCGGTTCGGCAGACCGGTATTGATCCCGACCCAGCAATTGTCGACATGAACCAGTTCCCAGGTATAGGGCAGCTTGCGTGAGGGGTTGTCGCTCCTGGAGAGAAGGACCGGGCTTCCGGGTGCAGCGCACCCGAGCATGCTCCCCGAGTTGGGGCAGTGGGCGGTTACCACCGTGCCGTCGGACAGTTCCACGTCGGCCAGGAAACGCTTGTAGCGGCACAAGAGCCGCCCGGATGCAAGCGGGTGCGGAAGTTTCATTTCATACCTCGATGCTGTTAATAAAAACTGTGCCGATTGGAAAGATAGCACACCCGGCCCTGCAGGCAAAGGATCGAGTAACAGGGAACACCGGGGAGGCGGCCAATCGGCTTTTGCAGTGTCAGCGGCCGGCGGTTTATGCTAAGATACGCCAAAAGCCGCTGTACCGGCGCGCACTATGGTGTTCAGGTGTATCCGAACATGATTAAAATTCCGGCAACAACAACCCCCTCGTCAACCGGCCTGGTGTACGGAATTTCCGCCTACCTTGTCTGGGGATTTTTCCCGATCTACTTCAAGGCGCTGGGAAGCGTTCCCTCCCTGCAGGTCGTCTGCCACCGGATCATCTGGTCGGCGCTCTTTCTTGCCGTCCTGATAACGCTGCGCCGCGGCTGGGGCGAAGTTTTCGCTGCCCTGTACGCCCGGGGGACGGTGCTGCTCCTGGTCACCACGGCCTTGCTGATCTCCACCAACTGGCTCATCTTCATTATTGCCGTCAGCCATGCCGAGGTGCTGCAGTCGAGCCTCGGCTACTTCGTGACCCCGTTCGTGTCGGTAATTCTCGGCGTCGCCTTGTTGAAGGAGAGACTGCGTCGGCTGCAGGTAATCGCCCTCGTCCTCGCTCTGATCGGGGTTGCGTTGATCACTGTCCAGCAGAGCGGGCCCCCCTGGGCGGCGCTGACCCTGGCAATCACCTTCGGCACCTACGGGCTGCTGCGCAAGGTTGCCGGGGTGGACGCCCTGGCCGGGCTGGCGATCGAGACCTTCATCCTGGCACCGGCGGCTGCCGGGTATCTTGTCTATGCCGAGGTGCACGGGGTGGGCAGCTTCGGTCACGGGGGCGGGGGGATTGATACGCTGCTCATCTGCGCCGGAGTGGTCACGTCTCTTCCACTCCTGCTTTTCGCCGCTGCGGCGCGCCTTCTCAGGCTGGCCACAATCGGTTTCCTCCAGTACCTCACCCCGACGCTGCATTTCCTGATAGCCGTGGCGTTGTATCGCGAACCGTTTACTGCCGCGAACCTGGCAAGTTTCGGCTTTATCTGGCTGGGGCTGCTGCTCTATTCCCTGAATGCCCTGAGGATGGTAAGATCCTCCGAATATCGTGGTCAGCACACGTAATCGGGCGGCCAATAGCTCGCCATGGGAATTGGTGAGAACCAGGGGCAGTGGGTTCAGGTTAGACTTCCAGTCATTTGCAGAGACAAGAAAGCGA
Source organism: Geobacteraceae bacterium (assembly GCA_041481895.1). GTDB lineage: Bacteria > Desulfobacterota > Desulfuromonadia > Geobacterales > Geobacteraceae > JAMPXD01. The sequence goes on from JBGPCQ010000005.1 coordinate 7,878, forward strand.
AGAGATCCCAAAAGGGGTCGCGTCTGCATGTGTCTGTTCATGGCATAATTAATTTTTCACCATGTTCAAGTATTCTTCTAGTAGTGCAGTATACTTTAACAAAAATAAGTCAAAGGGGCACCGCATGAAAAAAGTGATATTGGCAGTTATTTGTGCAGTATTTGTGTTTGGTACGATAGCAACAGGCTACGCAGAGCAAGCAGATTGGCGTGGGGGAATACGCTTCAGGATTCAGACAGCAAAGCAAAAGATTGATCAGGGTATTGAACGGGGCACTCTCACCAGGCAAGAAGCAGGCAGGCTCAACGAAGAGCTGGGCAATATTCTCAACAAAATTGACCGCATGAAAGCAGATGGCCAGCTAAGTCCAGTGGAACGGGAACAGATAAACAGTGACCTGAATAGACTGGACATGGATATTGCCAGAGAAAAGCATGATAGGAATGTAGCACCAGGCTCCGTAGCGCAAGGGGATTGGCGTGGGGGAATACGCTCCAGGATTCAGGAAGCAAAGCAAAGGATTGATCGGGGTATTGAACGGGGAACTCTCAACAGGCATGAAGCACGCAAGCTCAACGAAGAGTTGGGCAGAATTCTCAACAAGATCGACCGCATGAAAGCAGATGGCCGTCTTAGTCAAAGGGACCGGGACAAGATAAATCGTGACCTGGATAGATTGGACAGAGACATTTCCAGAGAAAAGCGTGACGATGACAGAAGGCACGGAGATGATCACAAACGTTACTAGGGCGTAATTGGGTTCAGGCTTCCAGGATGAAAAGTTGAAATTGTATAAAGAAGGCGGCCAAATCGGCCGCCTTCGGCGTTTCGATGCCGGCTATCTTCTCATGCCGCCACCGCCGCCACCGTGCATGCTGCCTCCGCTGCCACCGCCGCCGCCATGTGCCGGCGCGGCAGACGGCCCGCTTCTCATGGAGCCCCCCGTTTCGCCGCGGCCTGCCGGGACGTTCCCGCCCCGCGACGGGTTGAATATCGTGTGCGAGCTGTGCGTAACACCAGTGGAGATGAAATCACGGGAAGGTTTCACCCCGATTCCTGAGAAGGTTCTGCCATGGAACCGGTCCACCGGATCGATCCGGAATACGTGGTGTCGCTTGACGTCGTTGAAGTGGTTGGTGACGTGCACGTAGTGATGGTGATGATGATGGTGATGGTGCACGTGCCGGTCGAAGTCCGTCAGGATGAAGAAGCCGGGGAACCAGAAATCCGTCCACCAGAACGGATAGGGGACCCAGACGTAGAGGTAGTAGTAATCAGGAGGCGGACAATAATACGTGACGATGGGCGGCCCTTCACTGCTGTAGGTGCTGTAGACCATTGCCGGATTCGGATACGTTTCACAACTCACCGGGTTGACCAGTGCGGATTCGCCGCTTGTATACGACCGGACCGTCAGGTCAAAGCCGGCGACAGCATCGCCAAACCGTTTCAGCGCTTCGTCCCGGCTGATCGACAGCTTTCCGGCATCGGCGGCAGCCGCAACCGACTGCTGCAGTTCACCCACGATGTCCGGGGTCACCGGGTAGTCGGCTATCCAGCCGTTGCGCGGTGTGATGCCGATGTCACCCAGGGTGCTCTCTGCAACTACTTCATCGGTCGTTGATCCGACACCGAGCGCCGACACCAGGTTGACCGCCAGTTCAGCCTCAGTAACCAGGGGTTGGCTGATCGGTGGTGGTGTAGATTTTGCCTGCTCCGCCGCCGTTGTCATGACCGGCAGCAATGCCAGCAGCAGGCTGAACATGAAGATTGCAATAGTTTTTATCGATCTCCTTTTCATATCCTCGCCCCCTTTCTTGCGAAAGGCAGAAGTTCGAAGTTACTTCTTTTGTATTCTTTCTCTGTTACTTTAAACGTTTGATAAGCTTCCACGTTGACAACAAGGTTCAACCGGGGGCGGTCAAAAGGGGACAGGCTGCTTGTTGAAAAAGCAGCCTGTCCCCTTTAAACCCTTATTTAAATTCGCAGGATCATTGGTTCTTCCCTCCCGCATGTTTCCGCTTCCTGCGCCGCCAGGCGGCACGGCCGCCGAAGAATACCCCGGCCAGGGTCAATACCCAGATGATGATGGTAACGGCATATTCGCTGGTGGTGATCATAAGTGCCCCGTGAAACCGACGTTGTTTCGGCATCGTCCGTTCATGGCAGCCGATAGCCAACCCCGGCAAACTGGATATTCGCCGGATCTCCGGCGCGTGGCGGTGAGACGGCATGGACGCCGCCGCACCCCGGGCAACTGTCTACAAAGGTGGCCAGGGTGAAGGCCGCTCCACACCCCTGACAGGTCGTCTGCAGTCCCCCGTTGGGCAGCGGTTTACTCTTGAGGCTGCCGCCATGGGCACGTGAAACAAACTCCACCAGGTTCCTGCCTTCAGCAAACGGCCCCTCGCCGGCATCGTGGCCGCATCCGCAATTCCCCATTGTTCTCTCTCCTTCCGTATGGCGTCCTGTTACGTGCGCCGATTTGATCATCTCGGCAGAGCATACACCGATTCCGGAGAGAGAATAATGATGCAGGTCAAAAAAACAGAATGAATAAACCTAAAAAAGGCTGTTGTCCACGAAATGCACGAAAAACAGTAACAAAACCGAAATATTAACTTGCTTGACAAGGGGTTTCGCCGTGCCATGCAGTTTCCGCGAAAAAAGATTGTGCTTAATCGCCAGGATGTGCGATGCTGACCCCGGCCGGTGGTGAGTGGAATTCGCCGGGGATTACCCGCGTCGGGAGAAAATGTGAAAGTATTGCCGCAGCTCTATTTACTGGACGGGTCCAGTTACATCTACCGCGCCTATTATGGCGTCCGGGATCTTGCCACCTCCGGCGGGATGCCGACCAATGCCGTATTCGGTTTCACCCGGATGCTCCTCGGCCTCCTGCAGGAGAACCGCCCCGCTTATCTCGCCGTCGTATTCGATCCTCCCCGGGAAGAGACCTTCCGCCGGGAGCTCTATCCCGCATACAAGGCGCATCGAGACGCCATGCCCGCGGATCTCGTGCCCCAGCTGCCGTACATCAGGAAGGTTGTGCAGGCCCTCAATATCCCGGCACTGGAAGCTTCCGGGTTCGAGGCCGACGATGTCATTGCCACCCTGGCCCGCCGCTATGCCGCGGAAGGAATCCAGATCACGGTCGTTACCGGCGACAAGGATCTGCTGCAGATTGTCGGCGACGGGATCGGCCTGCTGGACACCATGAAGGATCTCCGTTCCGGGCCCCAAGAGGTCCTCGATCGTTTCGGGGTCCCCCCGGAGCTGGTGCCGGATGTTCTGGGGCTGGCCGGCGATATCTCGGACAATATTCCGGGAGTTCCCGGGATCGGCGAGAAGACCGCTGCCGGGCTGGTCCGGCGGTTCGGTTCCATGGAAAAGGTACTCCAGTGGAAAAGTCTCGTGAATGGCAAGACGCGCCGGGAAAATTTACACGCCCATGCCGACCAGGCCCGGCTCTCTAAAACCCTGGCCACCGTCCGCTATGACGTTCCCCTGGATCTGTCCCTTGCCGATCTGAAGCGTCGGACACCGAACCTCCCGGAGCTGATTCCCCTGCTGCGTGAGCTGGAATTTGCGGCTCTGGAGGTTGCCTTCACCCCGCCGTTGCCCGGCGTGGTCGAGATCTACTGCGATGGCTCGGGCAGAGACTCCGGGCCCGGTGGTTATGGGGTGATCCTGCGCTATGGGGAGTTTGAGAAGGAGTTGAGCGGTTTCGAGCCCGCCTCCACCTCGCAGCGGATGGAACTTACGGCGGCGATCAGGGGGCTGGAAGCGTTGCATAACCAGAGGAGGGTGTGCGTCTTCAGCGATTCACAATACCTGGTCCGGGGGATGAGCGAATGGCTTCAGGGCTGGATGCGCACCGGTCGCCTGGAGACTCCGGACGCTCTCAAGAATCAGGATCTCTGGCAGCAGCTTGCTGCCCTGTCCGCTAACCATGAGGTCACCTGGGAATGGGTGCGCGGCCATGACGGGCATCCATTCAATGAGCGCTGCGACAGGCTGGCAAAGCGGGCGGCCGAGGCGGGGATGCGGGCGGCTGAGGAGAGAGTCCGGGCGGCACAACAATCCGAGGAACGCGAAAAAAAAGAGAAAGTCATCCCGTTGCCGGTCGCCCCTGCCAGGCCGGCAACGGTTCGGGTCGTGGAGGAGGCGGCATACGAGGCCGATGCTGAGGGTCAGTTGCTGCTCTGTTGAATCAATGGTAGTTTCCAGCCAACCTCAGAATCAGCACAGAAGGGTGCCAAGCTTTTCCTTGAGAGCTGCCAGCTCAACATCGGGATATGCCAACTGCACCAACGCGCTGTATTTATCTGCCAGGCGGTGGTCTTCCGCCGCGACTTGATCGCTCTCGTACTGGGGAACCTGGCCGGTTATCGCATAACAGATCTCCGGGGGAATATTCTTCAGCTGCAGCGCCCGGTGGACGTTATGACGGAAACTTTGAAAGCCCTTCCGCAGGTCATTGGTGACAAATTTCCGGTTGAATGCTTCAAAAGTCCGGGCGTAATACTCACCGGTCAACGGGTCAAACGCATCGCTCCCTTTGCGGCGCAGTTCAAAGAGCAGCTCTTTACCCTGGGCTTTCCGCCTGGCAACGAACTCCAGCAAGCCCATTTCCACGAGCAGCGGATGTAACGGCACCAGCCGTTGGCTACCTTCACCCCTGGCGTTTGTGACGATATTCCCGCTGTCGTCCTCTTCGGTTACCAGCATAGAGGGTGTCCGGTGGGCGGCATTGATGTCGCTGACCCTTAACCGGCAGAGCTCACCGAGCCGCGCTCCGGAGTAGGCGGCGATCAGCGGTATCCAGGCCAGATGCGGCCGTTCCGGGTGAACCGGCAACGACGCGAAAATCTTCTTCAGGTCCTCGACGTCATACGGTTTGCGCTTACGTGCCTTCTTCTCCGCAACGGTAACAGATTTAGCCACGTTCCGCGCAATATCCCCGGGAACCTTTCCCTGGCGAAAGGCATACTGAAAAACAGCAGCAATCTTATCCATGTATTTGGTGTCAACCGTCCGTTTATCAAGCGTCCTGGCAGTTTTCATCAGCACTATTTCTTCTGCTGTTTTGCCGCGAAACTCCTCCAGTTTATTGACGTTGGCCGGCCAGCGATACAGTTTCGTCTTCAAGGCAAGCAGGTCCTGCCGGGTATACCCGGTTATCTCCCGGTCACCCAATAGCCGCACCATGATATCCAAGGCGTCACGATAGCGCTTTTGTGTTTCTTCATTCGCCGGCTTTTCATTCTGCAGGGCAACACAATATTGTTCCATCAGTTCACTGAGCAAGCATGTTTGACGCATATCGTCGATTCTCCGGACTTCATGTTTCTCTGGCCATTCTCCCGCGCCGTAGACTCCGGGGAGCTGAGGGGCCATCGTTGATGAGTTGATTAACTGTATTTATTCACGAATTTAATTCCGGGGACACCATCCTTAATTCCAAAGGCGGCCACTTCGGCCGCCTTTGTCGTTTCACCCGCCGCTCACGCCGCAGGCTTCGGGCAGGGCTGATTCATCTGCCAGAGCGCCAGGGTCGCCCCGGTCGGATCGGTGATGACGCTGAACCAGCCGATGCCGGGAATCTCGGTGACTTCCTTACAGATCGTCGCCCCGAGGGTCCGGGCCTTCTCGGTGGCGACGGCCGCATCGTCCACCAGCACATACGCGATCCAGGTAGACGATGCATCGGGCACGGGGCTCTTCATCATGCCGCCGCCGGTCCCTTCGCCCACCTTGATCAGGGTGTAGTCCATCCCCGGTATATCTTCCAGCTGCCAATCGAACAGCCCGGTATAAAATTCCTTGGCCTTGGCCACGTCGGTGGTCATCAGCTCTACATGTACGAACGGATTTGCCATGACACGCTCTCCTTTCTCTGCTCAATGATTTACCCTCTCTTCATTATACGCCGTCATCGGGAAAATGGCTGCTGAAGAATTCCGAAGTGATTACGGGCTGACCAATCGGCTGCAGGCCGATTGGTGGTGGATGTTCTGTGCAAGATAGTGCATACTGGTGGCATCATAGAGTTCCCGGAACGCACCCCCCAACGTGGGCAGCACACATTAACCCTGCTGGAGTAGACCCTATGCACGTAGACCTGGCCCTGCTGAGAAACCTGATAAGCAAACGAGCCGATGAGATTGAAAAGAGTGTTGCCGGGACCGGCTATCTGGCAAGAACTGTCATTGGCGTCGGCACCTTTTTGCTCGACAACGAAGGGAATATCGATCTGCTGTCCGCCAAACAAAGGGTCACTTTTGAAAAGTTTCTCCTGCCGCTGCTGAATCTGCCTCGCCGGTAGACGGTAGTGCACTTCAAAACAGAGCAGACCTGATGACAAAAGCGGCCAATCGGCCGCCTTTGCTGGTTCCTGACTGATTTTAGTTCTCCTCTCGTCAGGGGGGTTACGGTCGTTTCCGGGCGGCATCGACGCTCCAGATCCCGCCCCCCTGCGAGGCGATGAACAGAAAAACGAAGCAGTAAAGAACTGCGAGTTCGCCTTGGTTCTGGATCGGCAGCAGCGCCTTGGTACCGTGCACCATCCAATAAGCGACGGCCATCTGACCGCTGGTAATAAAGGCTGCCCAGTGCGTGAACAGGCCGATCATCACCAGGATGCCGCCAACCAGCTCGATCGGACCGGCGACATAGGTTATGAATGCGGGGACTCCTGCCGGCATGCCGCTCGGAAAACCGAACAGCTTCTGGGAACCGTGCCACAGGAACAGAAAACCAACAACGATCCGCATCAGCGCGTAACAGTGGGAACTGTATTTCGACATGAATGATTTCATGGCAACACCTCCATGGTGTGACCAGGAATGTCTCCTGGCTCTACGAAACCATTATAGTCCTTTATGGGCTCATCGCAAATCCCTTATTTCCGGGTACAGCATACCTGAAACAACAAAGGCGGCCAAACGGCCGCCTTTCCATTTAAGTTGATCAAACTGCGAGTTCCGCACCACCAGCTCGCCCCGTATAGCTCAAACCTTCATCGTCAGTCGAAACTGCCGGCCAGAACAGGAAGAGCCTGCTAACCTTTATAAATAGTATACGTGCGTTAACGAAGTTATTTTCTGCCGGAAAAGCGCAGAAAATAACTTCTAACTTACTAAAGCCGGGCCGCTTTCGGGAAGAGGATGTTGTTTTCGAGGTGGACATGTTTGTGGAGGTCGTCCTCGAATTCCTGGAGCTTCTGGTACGTGACTATGAAGGTGTTGCAGACATCACCCGGTATCGCATACCCATTGGCAAGGTGACGTATGGTGTGGGCGGCATCGCCGATCTCCTGATGCTCGTGGTCGAGTTTTACGAGGGATCCCCTGATCGTTTCCAGATCCAAAGCCTCCGGCGGATTGCCGGCTTTTCTGGCGGCGTCGATCCGTTTGATGGCCGGAAAGAGAACCTCTTCTTCCTCCCGGAGATGGGCCGCCATATCCGTGGCTATCCTGGCGAAGATTGCGGCGATCTCGATCACTTCGGGATGGTGGGTGCCATGGACCCCGGCAATCTTGTCGGCATATGCTGCGATCTGCGCGGTGTTTTCGTTGAGATAGGCGTGGTGAGTATTGACGATGTAATCGGCAAGAAACGGCAAGGCCCAGGCAGCATAGTTGTGGCTCCGATCCACCGGCGTTTTTTTTACCTCAGCAATCTCCTGATGGAGCGTGGCCGGGTCGAGCCCTTTTTCCCGGCAGATTTCGGCGAGGGAAATCCTTCCGCCGCAGCAGAAGTCGATGCCGTGCTTCTCAAAGACCCTGGCGGTCCGGATGTCGTCGGCAACTATCGCGCCGACGGTTGCTTCCGAAGAGGATATCATCTGCTCAGGTGCTGATTCTTTCATGGTGTTTCTCCTTTGTATGTGGAGGCTCCTTATCACTGTTGTCATGATTTCAGCATAGCGCGAAGACAGGGCAAAGGTAATTGACCTCTGTCAATTAAATGAATATCGGTGAAGGGAGATCAGGGCGGGAAGCCGCGGAATTCCGGGAAAACCATGCTTGATGCACTAGGCGACCGATTGGTCGCCTAGTGCAGTAGTCGTTGCTGTCATAAGCGTCACATGATAACGTAAGGTATGTTCACGTGGATGGAAAAACACCGGAGTTTTGTTCCGGATGTCATGAAATATATCGGGCCGGGGCTGCTGGTGACCGTCGGGTTCATCGATCCCGGCAACTGGGCCGCGAACGTGGCCGCCGGGTCGCTGTACGGCTACCGCCTGCTCTGGATGGTCTCCCTTTCGACCCTGATGCTGATCCTGCTTCAGCATAATGCCGCCCACCTGGGAATTGTCACCGGCAGCTGCCTGGCGGAGTCGGCTACCCGCCACCTCCGCCCCTGGGTTTCCCGCACGCTGCTCTTCTCCGCACTGGTGGCGGCGACCGCCACGGCCATGGCCGAACTCCTGGGGGGAGCCATTGCCCTGCAGATGCTGTTCGGCCTGCCGATCCCGGTCGGCACCGTCATGGTGCTCGCCCTGGTCCTCTGGTTGCTGTTCAGCACCGCATACCGTCGGCTGGAACGTTTCATCATCGGCTTTGTCTCCCTTATCGGCCTTTCCTTCCTGTTCGAACTCTGGCTCGTGCCCATGGATTGGGGCGCCGCAACTGCGGGGTGGGTCGTGCCCGCCTTTCCCCCCGGCAGCATGCCGATCATCATGTGCGTCCTGGGCGCCGTGGTCATGCCCCACAACCTGTTCCTCCATTCGGAGATTATCCAGAGCCGCCAGTGGAACCGGGAAGACGAGGCGACTATCGAGCATCAGCTGAAGTTCGAATTCCTGGATACCCTCTTTTCCATGGGGATTGGCTGGGCCATAAACAGCGCCATGATCCTCCTGGCGGCGGCTACCTTTTATGCCCGGGGTCTTAAGGTCACGGAGCTTGCCCAGGCCGAAAGCATGCTGCGGCCGCTCCTGGGGAATGCGGCGGCACTGGTTTTCGCCGTTGCGCTCCTTCTGGCCGGCATCGCCTCCTCCCTTACCGCGGGGATGGCGGGGGGGAGTATCCTGGCGGGTATGTTCGGCGAGCCGTTCGACAGCCGGGACAGCCACACCCGGGCCGGCATCTGCCTCAGCCTGGTCCTGGGCGCCGTGGCGATTTTCTTCATCACCAACCCCTTCCGGGGACTTATCATTTCCCAGATTCTCCTGAGCCTTCAGCTCCCCTGGACGATTTTCATGCAGCTCTACCTGACCTCGTCCCGCACCATCATGGGGTCGCATGCCAATACGCCCTTTGGCAGCGCCATGCTCTGGAGTATCGGGGCGATCGTCACGGGGCTCAATATCATGCTGCTGGTGGATATCCTGCGCTGAAGGACGGGAAGGGCCTGCGGTCAGGTCTTGTAAATATATGTCAATAGCGTTACACTCACTCTTGGGACCGACAGGCTCCTATGGTTCGCCCCTCCTTTGATCTCCAGTACACGACGGTCAGCAGGGTGATCAACGGCGATAAATGACGTTTCACGACCCCGGATAGGGAGAGCGGATAAACCATGGGTTCAGCCGACAACAACAACCTCACCGACGCGGTCAAGGCGGCGGTTCTTGTCCTTCTCCTGGTGGTGCTCGGCGTCATCGTCTGGTATGAGGCGCCGCCGGAGTTGTTCGATCCGGGATGGATCGCAGCCTTCCTGAAAAGAGCGGGCTGGCTGGCACCGCTCATGTATATGTTTCTCCGGGTCATCGCAATCGTGGTGTCCGTGGTGCCCAACGCACCCCTCGATATCGCCGGCGGCATGCTCTTCGGACCTTTCTGGGGAACGATTTACGCGCTCCTGGGGTCCGAGGCGGGGGCCGTCGCCTGCTTTATCCTCGCCCGCCACTTCGGCAGGGAGGCGATCACCCGGCTTCTGCACCGGGATATCACCTTCAGCAACCGGATCGCCCGGCGCCAGCTTGCGTACATTGTCCTTTTTGCCCGTCTTGAGCCGGTATTCTCGTTTGCCCTCGTCAGTTACGGGGCCGGCCTGACAAGCATGTCGCTGCGCGCCTTCGCCCTCTGCACGCTGCTTGGGATGACTCCCGGCACCATCATCCTCAACTACTATGGAAAGAGTTTCTTCACTGGCAGCATCCTGTTGCAGATCTCCCTTGGACTTGCGCTGGTGGTTCTGCTGTTTGTCGTACCGCTCTGGATCAAGCGGAAAAACCCGTGGGGGTGGTATGATAAAATGACGGGCGGCAACAACCGGTAGGTCGTGGAGAATCTTTATGGAATTCCTGCGACACCATGCTTAATTCAAAAGGCGGCCAAGCGGCCGCCTTTTTGTCTCTCTCCCGGAGACAGGCATAGAAGAAAGCGCCTCTCTGCCGGCTCTGCGAGCGGTTCAGCCACAGCAGAGGCGCTTCTTCCCTATCTGGAACAGAACGTCGACCTTGTTCGGCAGGAGAAGCTGCACGATGCCGAGACCGAACTGCGGGTGCAGCAGCAGAGTATTGACGCGATACGTGCCGTTCATAGCGTACGGGATCGCCTGCGCCGGGTCCATGTCCGGCTGCAGCGCCGCCCACTCGGCAGCCGCAGCGGCTGCCGGATCGGCTTTCGCCCTGCGGGGCGCCGCCGCTTTCTTCGGGGCAGCCTTGGCGGCTCCCGGCTCTTTGGCTGCCGTGACCGGATGATAGTTGTGGGTTCCGTGGCAGGTATTGCACTCAACGCGCACAATCTTTTCCCCGACCATGGCGACAATCGTATGGTTCATTACCGCGCGGCAGCGGGTACACTGCGTTTCAACAATGCTTCCGGCCGATAACCGTCTGTTCATGATATTCTCCCGTAGTGGCGATGCCCACAAAAAAACCACAGGGTTGGTCCCTGTGGTTCAGGTGTCGGATACTATAGCATGATCCCCCGTCCGGAGCAATTGCTAAACCGCCATTAAATAATCGGGGGGACGCACGACGTAAATCAAGAGGCGGCCGATGGGCCGCCTCTTTCGCGGCAGCTGCAACAGGTCAGTGGGCGACCGGCTGCCCGGCCCGCGCGGGCAACCGGATGAACTGGGCCAGGATGAGCGAAACCACCCCCAGGGCGGCGCCGCCGATGAAAGGGATCTTGTAGTCGATCATCCAGAGGTACCCCCCCAGGGCCGGGAGGAACACGGCGGCGATATGGTTGATGGTGAAGCCGACGGCAGACGAGGGGGCGATGTCCTGCGGGTCGGCGATCTTCTGGAAGTAGGTCCTGATGGCCACGGCGAAGTTGAAGAGGATATAGTCGATGATGTACATGGCGGCCACTGTCCCTTTTGAGCGGGCGTAGGCATAGGTAAGAAAGACCGCCACCACCCCGGCGTACTCGATAGTGCAGAGGAGCCGTTCACCGAAGGCGTTGATGGCCCGGCCGATGAGGGGGTTGATGAACCAGTTGATTCCGTTGTTCACGATGAAGAGCAGCGTCATCTCCCGCACGGAGAAGTGGAAGACTTTGACCAGCAGGAACATGGAGAAGACCATAAAGATCTGCCGGCGGGCGCCGGACATGAAGGTCAGGGCGTAGTAGAGCCAGTAGCGCTTTTTGAGGAACATCCGCAGCTTTTGGGGCGGGATGCTGTCGTGGGTCGGATCCTGGAACAGGGCCCAGATCCCCAGGCCGAAGACCACCCCACCGAGAGTGAGAAACAGCCCCCGATACCCCATGAAGCCCCCCAGGCACCAGATGATCCCGGCCGAGACGATGCTGGCGATGGCCGCCAGGCTCCGCAGCTTTCCCATCACCAGGGGGGAGAGGTGGGTGGAGAAGTACTGGAGGGTAAGGGACTGGTTGGTGGTTTCGTAGTAGTGGAAGCCGAAGCTCATGATCAGCGTGGTCATGGCAACACCGGCAAAGGAGGGGAAGAGGCCGGTCAGGCCGACCCCGATGCCGAGGAGGACGATGGAGAGGGCCGAGAGGCGGTGCTCCTTCACTACCATCATCACGTAAACGGCGGTGAGGGCCAGGAAGCCCGGCACTTCGCGCACCGACTGGATGATGCCGATGTGCTTCCCTTCCAGGTGCACCGTTTCGACGGCGAAGTTGTTGATCAGGATGGTATACCCCTGCAGCCCTACCATGGAGGCGGCGGTAAGGACGGCAAGGTAGCGGAACATCGGCTTCTGGTGCTGCTCTAACATGGAGGGGGTCCTTTTCGCCGGCAGGGATGAATAGAGCGCCGGACGGCAGAGCTGATTCTACTATCGAACAGGGAGAAGAGGCCAGAAAAAACTGGCGCGGATATGGGTGAAACGAGAGGGACGTTTTTTCTGTTTTCTCTTGGGGTTATTCTGCGGGGGGAGGAGTCCGACAGACTCCTAGGGTCAGGCTGGCGTTTCGGACCTATAGTCAGACAGGAAAAGGGAATGGCCTGCATAAGCAGGCCATTCATGTGCCATTGTCACGGCGCGTCCCTGGTTCCTTGCCGGGCCCAGCCGGCTACCGGGATCTAACCTCGGCTGCTTCGGTTTTCCGGTTCTGCACGAGGCCCTTGATCATGCCGATAACGGTTATGATTGCCGGGATCATCTGGACGACCACCACCAGGGCGACGAAGCCGATGAATACCAGGACCAGTATGCCGCTCGAGTATACCTTCTGGGTGGCTGCCGCGTGGGCGCCGGTGCTGCTTGCAAGCCCCATTGCCAAGGCGCCGCAGATTGCTGTCAGACTATTTTTTGCGTTCATGGCTGTCTCCTTTGTGGTGTTTGAAGTCTGCTCCCGTCCAGGCTAGCGTACTGATTGATCCGGCAAATCGGCACTCATCAGGAATTTTTGTCGCCACTTGTTGCTGCGGCTTCGTCTCTTTTGGCAGCCGGGGCCATGATCCCCTTGATCATGCCAATGAAAAGCACGACGGCCGGGAAAAGCTGGAAGACCAGGATCAGGGCGCCGAAGCCCATGAATAAGATCATCAGAAAGCTCAGGGGCTCTCCGTTGCCTCCCCCGGATGCCAATACCTGCGATACAGTTACAAGCAGAGATACGATCGTTGAAATTAGGATTCTCATGGTTTTCTCCTTTCTTCCCGCACATTCGCGTGCCCATCTTCAGGCATATTCCGTACTGCGTATCCGTTAATCAATGCTACAGCATCAGCCGTGCCAGAAATTAAATTTATCCGCACTATGCATGTAACTATACGAAATAACTATATATATTATCCAGAGAACGTCACGGAGCAACCGGCGGGCTGAAAAGCTGCAGAATAAACTTACGAGCAAATTATACAACAACCGGCGCTGCCGACCGGCATGTTTACTACGCTAACTCATTGTAATTACGATTTAATTTACTGGCGGGGCGATGGTCTGGCATGCGTTTAAAAAATTTATGCCCTGTTTTAAATAAATATACAGTTGTCGGCTTCCAACGTGGCGTTCTGCGGGAGCCCCGGATTACTTGTCTCTCCTCGGCACAACGACAATCCCCGACTCCGTGACGGTAAAACCTCTGCTCCTGTCTGCATCGAGGTCATACCCTATGACCGTACCGTCTGTAATTACCACGTTCTTGTCAATTATTGCCTTCCTGATTTTTACGTGCCTGCCGATGGTGACGTTCTCGAAGAGAATGGAGTCTTCGACAAGGCTGTAGCTGTTGATCTTGCTGAGCGGCCCGATGATCGATCTTCGTACCGTGCTGCCGCTCGTTATGCAGCCGGCGCAGACATATGAGGCGATGTTCTCGCCGCGCCGGTCGCCATCGTCGAAAACGGTTTTAGCCGGCGGGTAATTCCCCTGGTTGGTCAGGATGGGCCACTTGTAATTGTAGAGATTGAGTTGCGGCGAGGTGTTGATGAGGTCCATATTTGCCTCGTAGTACGAGTCGATGGTCCCCACGTCCTTCCAGTAGCCCCGTTCCTCGGCCTTCATGCCGGGAATCACGTTGTCGTTGAAATTGTAGGCGAATACCCGGTCACTGTTTGCAAGCATCATCGGGATCACGTGCTTGCCGAAGTCGAGGTCCTCGTGGTGCTTCTTCCCTTCCAGCAGCACCTCGATAAGCTTCTTGGTGGAAAAGATGTAATTGCCCATGGATGCGAAACAGGTTTCCCGTCCCGGGATGGTTTCCGGCTGATCCGGTTTCTCGGCAAAGCCGACCACCCTGGAATCATCATCAACAGAAAAGACGCCGAACCTGCTGGCTTCTTCAGCCGGCACCTCGAGGGCGGCAATCGTGATGTCCGCACGGTTCATGCGGTGGTAGTTGATCATCTGGCTCACATCCATTTTATAGATGTGGTCGCCGCCGAATATCGCCACGTAATCCGCATCCGTGGATTCGACAAAGCGGAGGTACTGCAGTATGGCGTCGGCAGTCCCTTTGAACCATTCCTCGCTTTCACTGCTCGTCTCGGGGGATATGGCGACATAAAACTCGCCGAGGCCGGTCCATTTGCCCCATGATTCCCTGATGTGCTTGTTCAGAGAGTACGCCCGGTATTGCGTCAGGATGTAGACTTTCTTGATGCCCGAATTGAACAGGTTGGAGAGGACAAAATCGATTATCTTGTATTTCCCGCCAAAGGAAACGCTCGGCTTGGCCCGTTTCAAGGTCAGTGGACTGAGCCGCTCTCCCTTGCCGCCTGCCAGGACCATTGCGATCGTGTTTCTCCCGATATTGTCCAGTGTGTACATATGCGTCCCCCCTCATACTAATAATAACATGATTTTTCGGAGTGTCATTGTGCGGCTGACAGATAGTATACCTGCAAAAACGCGAAATTTCGCAAATAAAATAGTGTCCGCGCGGTTATTAACGAACCATTTCCGGATCTATTCATATCTTCCTGTTCGGCCTCGGCTAGCGGTTTTAGCGGTACTCCCACTTTTTCTATGGCAGATTTCCGGTGAGCCTGAAAGAATTCTGGCTAGTGTGCATGATACGAGAAGAATAGGGGGAGGCTTCACGTCAGGATGAACCTCCGCTTCTCCTTGGCTATTGCCGTGATTGGTGGTATAGTGACGGCCATTGCCCGTTGAACAGCCTGATCTGCTACGGAGAATAGTGACCGATGCCCGAGAGCCTGCACCCCTTTCAGACCCTCACCCCCAGCTTCATCATGGACGCCGTCGAGGGGGAGGGGTTCCGCTGTGATTGCCGCACCTTTGCGCTGAACAGCTACGAGAACCGCGTGTACCAGGTAGGCATTGACGAGGGAGAACCGCTCATTGCCAAGTTTTACCGTCCCGGCCGCTGGAGCGCCGCGCAGATCCGCGAGGAGCATCACTTCTGCTTCGAGCTGGCCGATCACGAGTTGCCGGTGGTAGCGCCCTGGACAAACCCTGCCGGCGAGAGCCTCTTTTACCACGCCGGCTTTCATTTTGCCCTCTACCCGCGCCAGGGTGGCCATGCCCCGGAGTTCGACAACCTGGACAACCTGCTGATCCTCGGCAGGATGCTTGGCCGCATTCATCGTATCGGCGCGGTGCGGCCGTTTGTGCACCGGCCCACCCTCGACAGCCAAAGCTTCGGTCACGCGAGCGTCGCTCTGATCGGCGAGCGCTTCATCCCGGACGAGTACCGGGCGAGTTATACGGCAGTGACCGGTCAGTTGCTGGAGGCGATCGACGCGTGCCTTGCCGAAGGCGGTCCGGTTCGCTACCTCCGGGCGCATGGCGACTGCCATGCCGGCAACATCCTCTGGCGCGACAAGGCGCCGCATTTCGTCGATTTCGACGACGCGCGCATGGCCCCGGCGGTGCAGGACCTCTGGATGATGCTGTCCGGCGAGCGGCCACGGCAGACCGCCCAACTGAATGCGCTGATCGAAGGCTACCGCGAGTTCTGCGACTTCGACCCCCGCGAGTTGCGCCTGATCGAGCCCCTTCGCGCCCTGCGCATGCTCCACTACAGCGCCTGGCTGGCCAGTCGCTGGGATGACCCGATGTTTCCCAGCACCTTCCCCTGGTTCAATACCGTGCGCTACTGGGGCGAACAGATTATCCAGCTGCGCGAACAGCTGGCGGCGCTGGCTGAGCCGCCGTTGGAGCTCTCTTGATTCATGCAGAGATACCGCGTCAGGGTCGGTTTGCCCTGTAATTGTACATTGCTGGCATATTCCCGAAATTCAGAAAAGGAACCGGACCGGACTGTATTCTTTGGGATAGGCAGGTGGGATGCGACTGGGCCGGTCGACATTTTTGAGGATTGAATAAAAAGGGGGCAGGCTGCATTTCTGAAAGCAGTCTGCCCCTTTTATGCTCCGGATGATCCTTCCCCCATGGCCGGCCATCCTCGACCCTGGAGGGTCCTGTGCACCATGAGGCGAAAGAGCTCTTCCAGGCCTGACTGGACGGCAGGCGATTCAATGATGCCGAGGGCCCGGGCAATAGCTTCGAACGTCGCCAGACCCTGCGCATGGTCCTCTCTGCGGATGCCCCATTCGGTCTCCGGTCCCTCGGGCAGTCGGACCATTTGGGCGTGGGCAAGTCCGGGCAGCCTTTGTCCCATCCTGGCCGCCTGACGCCAGTTGCCATCCGGGACCACCAGGGTGACCGGCCGACCGTCCTGATCGAGAAAACTCCTGCTGAGGATGGGGACGTCATCTCCGGGGTAGAGGAGGAGGGTTCTCCGTTCGGGGATATCAAGATCACTGAAATCAAGCGGCCGGTCCTGGCGGCCGTGGATGCGCACTTCGCTGTTGGGCAGCGCGGCGAGGGCAAGCGGACCGGTTGCCGTGGGCTTGTTCTGTTCGCGCCGGTGCATTACGAGTACGAGGCGGGTAGCGAGGTCGTAGCGGGGAATCGACGGGCAGATGCAGAGCCGAACATGCATGCGGCAGCGCTGGCAGCGTTTGCTTCGTTTTGATCTGGTACCCATAGTAATGACGCTCACAGGCATGAAGAGGAATGGTTCATCCCAACTCGTCGAGAACGGCGGTGAAGGCCCGGACGGTTTTGGCCTTACGCAGCTGTCTGAGGCTCTTTTCAAGGGGGGGATCTTCCATGGCTTCGAGGATTCCCTTGATTTTGCCCAGCACCTGGGCCTCGCCGCAGAACAGCTCAAAGTAGCGTGCCAGCAGCTCGCGCAGGTAATGGCGGAGCATTGCCCCCCGTTCCTCTCGGTCCGGTACCTGGTTAGCCCGGCCGCGCAGCCGTTCAAACAACAGGGGATCGGCGATGGCGCCTCTGCCCAGCATTAGACCGGCGGCGCCGGTCTCCCGCAACACCCGGATTCCATCGGCGGCGCTCCGGATATCGCCGTTGGCGATGACCGGCAGCCGGGTCTGACGCACGACTGAGGCGGTGACGGCATGGTCGGCAAACCCTTGATATTTCTGCACCACCGTTCGCGGGTGGAGCACCAGGAAATCGACCCCGGCCGCTTCGAACAGCGGAAGCAGGCCGAACACCTGGGCAGGGTCGTCGTAGCCGGCGCGCAGTTTAATGGAAAAAGTTCCCGCGACAGCCCGGCGCAGGGCGGGAAGGACCACCGCCAGCTCTTCGGGCTGCCGCAGCATCCTGCCGCCGGCCGGGCCGCTGGTCATCCGTCCGAAGGGGCAGCCCATGTTGAGATTGATGTGTAAGGCTCCTGCGGCCTGGGCCGCCTGCGCGGCGGAGACCAGGGCTTCTCTGCCGTGACCGATCAGCTGCGCCACCAGGGGGACGCCCCCTTCGGCAGCGGTTGCTTCACGGAGGTCGCCTGCAGAGAGCCGCTGCCGGGGAGCGGCGGCATTGACCCGCAGGTATTCGGTGAACACGGTATCGGGTCGCACCCATTCGATGAACAGGGAGCGCAGGCCGCGGTTGGTAAGCCCCTGCATCGGCGCCAGCATCAAGGGCGGGTCCCCTGGCGGCCAGGGGAAAGTAACGGTCGCAGCCGGACGGGTCGGGGCGGTCATCAGTTTTTCTCCCCCCGTGCTCCCCTGGATGACAGCTCTCCCCCCACCCGGGGGTAATCAACAGTGAAAACGGAGCCGTCTTCGCGGGTGCCGGTGCCGCCGATCTTGTCAACCATCTTTCCCCGTGCCACTCGGTATCCTTCCCGGCAGGTTGTTGTCCTGCCGGAGGCTGTTCTCGTCTATCAGGCTGTTGAAAAACTACTGCTGGATCAGTCTGCGGTGTTGTCGCTCGCTCAAAAGCTCAACGTACAAGTGAGTACGCCTCGCTTTTTCGCTCACTTACGCCTTGCATCCCGACCTCTTTAGGCCCATTGGGTCTTCAGGCCCTGTGGGTCCTCATGACATTTCTCAACACCCTGCTATTATATGTTACGCGGGACAAGGTCGGGAAGTAAAGGGAAAACGGCAGCTGCACCAGGGGACTGCATCGATGCAGTTGAGCGGTGCGCCGGTTACCGGCCCTCCATGCTCTTTTCCTTACGGCCCCGTACTTTTACCGGGAAAACCTGTTATGATTGTAATCAATTACACGTTTGTCTGCAGCGTGGAGGGTTAAGGCATATGGGAATTATCTGGAAGAAGGAATTCCGCATCGGCGTCCAGGAGATCGACGCCCAACACCAGGAGCTGTTCACCCGGCTCGACCGGTTCGCCGGGGCGATCGAGCAGGGGGAGGGGGGGAGCCAGCTGACTGCCCTTTTGAAATTTCTCGACGACTATACCCGACGTCACTTCATGGCGGAGGAGAATTTACAGCGCCACTTCAAATATCCCCATCTGGAGATGCATGCGGCTGAACACCGGAAATTCCTGAAGAAATTGGAAGGTCTCGCTGAGCGACTTGCACAGGGGGAGGCGACGGACGGCCTGGTGCGGCTCACCCGCGAAGTCCTGCAGCAGTGGCTGATCCAACACATCTGCCAGGTCGATAAAGTCCTCGGCGCCTTTGTCATCGAACAGCGCAATGCCGAGTGGGAGCAGTGGCTCAGGGACCACTTCTGACTGCTCCCCGTCGGGAAAACATCCGGTTGTGCATAAAAGGGGAGAGATTGCTTTTGAAAAATCACTCTGGATGGTATATACACTACCAGAGCACCAGGGAATAGGGACATGGCAGGTTGGACCGAAAAGGTGATGCGTTGTTCTCACTATCTGATGGCGGCATTTTTCGCGGTAGCGGTGCTTTTGCCATACTGTGCCGCTGCACACACTGAAGAGCAGCTGCGGGAGCATCAGCACGCCGAGGCGCCCCAAGGGGAGAACGGAGGGGTAGCGGCCGGAGTGGATGAACGGCTGGGAGCCAGAATCCCTCTCGACATCGCCTTTCGTGACGAAACCGGCAAAACGGTCCGACTGGGTGACCTGATCACCGGGCCAACGATTATCCTTCCCGTCTACTACAGCTGCACCAATATATGCAATTTCCTCCAGGGGGGACTGGCAAGCGCTCTGCCGGCAATAAAACGGACGCCGGGAAAAGAGTACCGGGTCCTGTCCATCAGTTTCGACGAGACGGAGACCCCTGAACTGGCGGCGAGATACAAGAGAATCTACCTGACAGCCATGAACGCTCCCTTCCC
Organism: Geobacteraceae bacterium; assembly: GCA_041481895.1. Taxonomy (GTDB): domain Bacteria; phylum Desulfobacterota; class Desulfuromonadia; order Geobacterales; family Geobacteraceae; genus JAMPXD01. The sequence goes on from JBGPCQ010000005.1 coordinate 27,311, forward strand.
GGAGGAGGGGTGGCGCTTTCTCACCGGCGATGCGCAGAATATCCGCCGGCTTACCGCTGCTGCAGGCTACCGCTTCCAGCGCAAGGGGCGGGACTTCATCCACCCGGTGGCGAGCCTGGTCATCGCCGGGGACGGGACGATCGTCCGCTACCTCTACGGGACGGCCTTCCTGCCGAAGGACCTGACCCTGGCACTGATCGAGGCGCATGAGGGGCGGGTGGGGACAACCATCCGCAAAATGGTGGAATACTGCTTCACCTTCGACCCCACCGGCAAGACTTACGTCTTCAACCTGTTGCGCGTCTGCGCGACAGTGGTCATTATATGCACCGGCGGCTTTCTCGCCTATTTGCTCCTGACCGGCAGAAGACGCCGGCAACGTCCTTCGGGGGAATCATGAGTCCGGCTGAACAGCCCCACATGGCTACTAGCAGCTTCTGGAACGATACCGGCCGGACCGGCATCGCCGCCTGGATCTTTTCCACCGACCACAAGCGGATCGGTCTCCTCTACTTCTACTCGGTCCTCGGCTTCTTTCTGACCGGCGTGGTGCTCGGACTTCTGCTCCGGATCGAGCTGATGGCACCGGGACGGACCATCATGGGGCCCCAGAGCTACAACGCCCTCTTCACCGTGCACGGGGTGGTGATGATCTTCCTGTTCATCATCCCCGGCTTCCCCGGCGCTTTCGGCAACCTGATCATGCCGATCCAGATAGGCAGCAGGGACGTCTCCTTCCCCCGCCTCAACCTCTTCTCCTGGTGGCTCTATATCATCGGTGCGGTGATCATCCTCACTTCGCTCTTTACCGGCGGCGGCACCCCCGACACCGGGTGGACCTTCTATGTCCCGTTCAGCGCCCGCACCGGCACCAATGTCTCTCTGGCGGTGTTCGGTGTCTTCATCATCGGCTTCTCATCGATCCTGACCGGCGTCAACTTCGTCACCACCATTCACCGCCTCAGGGCCCCCGGGATGACCTGGGGACGGCTGCCGCTGTTCGTCTGGTCGCTGTATGCAACCGCCTGGGTGCAGATCCTGGCGACCCCGATCCTCGGCATCACCCTGGTGCTGATCTTCGCCGAGCGCGTACTCGGTACCGGCCTGTTCGACCCGGGGCGCGGTGGTGACCCGCTCATGTTCCAGCACCTCTTCTGGATCTATTCCCACCCGGCGGTCTACATCATGATCCTCCCGGCGATGGGGGTGATCTCGGAGATCATCCCGGTCTTCTCCCGCAAGCCGGTCTTCGGCTACAAGATGATCGCCTTTTCCAGCCTTGCCATCGCTGCCGCCGGGTCCCTGGTCTGGGGGCACCATATGTACACCAGCGGCATGAGCGATACAGCGATCCTGGTCTTCTCCTTTCTCACCTTCGTGGTCGCCATCCCGTCGGCCATCAAGGTATTCAACTGGGTCTCCACCCTCTACAAAGGGTCGATCTCCCTGGAAGCCCCCATGCTCTTCGCCCTCAGCTTTATCCTGCTCTTTTCCATCGGCGGGCTGACGGGGCTGATCCTCGGCGCGGCTGCCACCGACATCCATGTCCACGACACCCACTTCGTGGTCGGGCACTTTCACTACACCATTTTCGGCGGCGCCGGTTTCGCCTTTTTTGCCGCCATGCACTACTGGCTCCCCAAGTTCTACGGGCGCAGGTACGCCGAAAAACCGGCAATCGTGGCCTGGGGACTGATGTTCGTCGGCTTCAACATCACCTATTTCTCCATGATGGTGCTGGGAATGAAGGGGATGCCCCGGCGCTACTACGACTACCTCCCCGAGTTCGCCCCCCTCAACCTGGTCTCCACAATCGGCAGCTGGCTCCTGGCCGCCGGTCTGGTGCTGCTGCTGGTAAACCTGTTCCGCGGGTTGTTCCGCGGTGCACCGTTCGAGGGCAACCCCTGGCGCGGGGCGAGCCTGGAGTGGACCGTGCCGACTCCGCCCCCCACGGAAAACTTCGCCGAGGAACCGGTGGTGACCCACGGTCCCTACGACTTCAAGGGGATTGGAATCCCATGAGCCAGCCGCTGCACAAGGATTACGCCGGGGCCAAGCTCGGCATGTGGCTGTTCCTCTTCACCGAGCTGATCCTCTTCGGCGGCCTGTTTCTCCTCTACGCGATCTATCTCGCCCGCTACCCGCAGGAGTTCACTGCCGGAGGGCGTGAGCTTAACGTGCTCTTCGGCACGGCCAACACGGTGATCCTCCTCACCAGCAGCCTGCTGGCGGCGATGGCGGTCACTGCCATCCAGCGGGACGACCGGCGCACGGCCCAGGTGCTGTTATGGGGGACGGTCCTCTGCGCTTCGGTGTTCATGGTGAACAAATACCTGGAATGGACCGCCAAGATCGGCCATGGCATCTATCCAAATTCCCCCCGGCTCGCGGCGGGCCCCCCCGGGGAGTCGGTCTTCTTCAGCCTCTACTACCTGACCACCGGCCTCCACGGCCTGCACGTGCTGATCGGCGCAACTCTGTTGACCTGTGTGGCGGCGCGGGTAAAGCGGGGCAGCGTCCACGCCGGCGATTACGTGCTGCTGGAGAACGGCGCCCTCTACTGGCACCTGGTGGACCTGATCTGGATCTTCATCTTCCCGTTGTATTACCTGATACTGTAGGGGCGCATGGCATGCGCCCCGGCTGCCGTCATAAGCGACAGGGCCATTACCACCAGGGCGGATGCCGTTCGCCCCTGCGAAATTGCTGGAGAAACCATGACCCCTGACCGGCATGAGAACACCCCGCACATCCTTGGCTATGGAAAACTGACCGCGGTCTGGCTGGGGCTGTTGGCCCTGACAGCCCTGACCGTCGGGATATCCCGCCTCGATCTGGGGGTGAACCGGGTCTGGGGATCGCTCGCCATCGCCTCCGTCAAGGGGGGGCTGGTGATTGTTTTTTTCATGCACATGCGTTACGAGGGGCGGCTGCTGCGCTGGCTGTTGTTCGTCGCTCTGGTCACCCTGGCGATCTTCATCGGCCTGACTTTTTTCGATGTACTCTATCGGTAAGGAAGAGACGTGAATCCAGAGCTGCTCACCACAACCCAGCAGGCGGTCGACCCGGTGTTCATGTTCATCTTCGGGGCCTGCCTGGTGCTGCTCGTCGGCATCACCGCGGCCATGGTCTGGTTCGTTGTCCGCTACCACCGTTCCCGTGCCCCCGAGCCGACCTCGCAGGCGGAGGGGAACCTCTGGCTCGAGATCGTCTGGACGGTGCTCCCCACCGTGCTGGTGCTGGCGATGTTCTATTACGGCTGGGCCGGCTACCTGGCGCTGCGCAACGTCCCCAGGGGGGCGCTGGAGGTGACCGCCACGGCCCGCACGTGGTCGTGGAGCTTCACCTACGCCAACGGCATGACAAGCCCCAGGCTCTTTGTGCCAGTGGGGAAGCCGGTGCTGGTGAACCTCGTCTCCCTGGACGTGCTGCACGGCTTTTACCTCCCCGCCTTTCGGGTCAAGCGGGACGCCGTCCCCGGGATGAAGAACCATGCCTGGTTCGTGGCGCCCAAGGCCGGTTCCTACGATCTCTTCTGCTCTTCGTACTGTGGGGTCGGCCACTCGGCGATGATTACCACCGTGGAGGCCCTTCCCGAGGCGGAGTTCGCTGCCTGGCTGCAGCAGGGGAGGAGCGGAGAGCATCCCGGCAAGAAGCTCCTGGAGAAACATGGCTGTCTCGTCTGTCATTCCCTTGACGGCAGCAGAAAAATCGGCCCCACCTTCAAGGGGCTGTTCGGCAGCAGGGTCAGGGTACTTGTGGAGGGGACGCTGATTACGGTCACTGCTGACGAAGCCTACCTGAAGGAGTCAATCATCAAGCCGGCAGTCAAAGTGGTTGAGGGGTTCCCGCCGATCATGCCGGTTGTGCCGGACCTGAAAGATGAGGAAATCGAGGCGCTGGTGGAGTTTATCGAGGGGGTTAAATGATACGGATACTTTCCCGGTTGTTTCGGCTGCGGCTCACCCTGCTGAATGGCATCGCCTGCCTGGGAGGATATCTCATCTTTCCGTCCGAACCGGAGAAAGCTTCCCTGGCCGCGGCGCTTTCAGGGGTTGTATTACTGGCGGCAGGAGGGTCGGCACTCAACCAGGTGCAGGAGAGAGACCTCGACCGCATCATGGCAAGGACCATGTTTCGCCCCCTTCCCCGCGGCGAAATTAATCCACCGGCCGCAACGGTTATCGGGGTCCTCTGTATCCTGGCCGGGCTCCTGATGCTCGGCGCAACCGGATACCCGTCCCCCCCCCTGCTCGGCGCGGCGGCTTTGGCCTTGTATCTCGGCCTCTACACACCCCTCAAGCGCCGCACGCCGCTGGCCCTGGCGATCGGGGCAGTGTGCGGTGCGCTCCCGCCGGTCATCGGCTGGTGCTGTGCCGGAGGGAGCCCCACGGACTACCGGGTCATGCTCCTTGCCGGACTTTTGTACCTCTGGCAGATCCCCCATTTCTGGCTCATCCAGCGCCGGCATGCGGATGACTTTCTCCGTGCCGGGATACCGCTGTTCGGTACCCGCACGGAAGGAACCTGCTCCACCGGCCTCTGCCGGCTCTGGATCATCGCCCTTGTCGCGGCGGCCATGCTTCTGCCGGCTTTCGGCATCATCGAACGCCACGTTGCCTTCTGGTATGCCGCCCTTCCCCTGTCCCTGATTATAGTTTTCCGATTCCGGACCGAATCGGCCCTCTGTTCGTATCTCAATTTCTTTCCGCTCCTGGTGACCCTGGCGCTCTGTGCCTAGTGGGGAAGCTCTATCCGGGGGGTCTTTTGGGTGAAGGGGTGGGTGTTGCAGGTATAATGACAGGCAGAGGGTGGGGCGAGGGCAAACGAACTGCCTGCCTTTGTAAGCCGCGCCGGCTCTGACAGCTAAAGGATTTTAATTTTTCTCCAGACACCGACCACCGTGCCGAAAAGCTTCGTGTCCGCATCGGGATGGAACGGGGCATAGGTGGTATTTTCAGCGGAAAAGAAGATTTCTCTCCCCGTGAGCCTGGCTCTCCTCATGATGACCTCTCCCCACCTGTTGCTGAGGAGGACGATACTCCTGTTGATCATTTCGTGGCCGGGCTTGAAGATTACCAGGTCACCGTCACGGATCGTCGGCGCCATAAAATCCCCCTCCGCCGTAATGGCAAAGCATCCCGCCGGGATGTCCGGCAGCACGATGTAGTCGGTTATTTTGTCATCCCGGGTCATATCCGGGAAGCCTTTGGGAACACCTTTGAGCAATGGCGTTTGCGTAGCAGCCGTGCCTGCTGAACCTTCCTGCTGCGCCGGCTTATCTCCAAACACCTCGCCAATTCCGCTAAACAGCCATTCCTCCCGAACTCCGTGGATGTGGCAGAGGGCCACGAGAAGGGTATGGGAAGGGATTTTCCGCCCGCTTTCTATGCCGCTCAAATAGCCCTGGACAATCCTCAGCGAGTCGGCAAAGGCCTTTTGCGTCAAGCCTTTGGCCAGCCGGAGCTGCTTGATGCGCTGGGCAGTCAATATTTCCTGGTGATGATTTTTTGTGCTCATAGCCCTTCGATAGGCAACAAATATTACTCGGTAGAGTTTCTCACATGAACAGTATACTGTGCCGATCGTGAGTGCGTCAGTTCACCTGGCAGGTTAAACCCTGTAATTCACGCATGAGCATGAATATTTTGAAGCTTATCACAACCACAGGCAGAAAACAACATTAAATTACTCAGAAATAATTATATGCAAGGTTGCTTGGTTGCTGCGGTCAACATGAAATCAACAAAGGCGGCCATCGGCCGCCTTTGTTGCGCTGAAAATGATGTGGGGGTGCCGCCGCTATGACGTAAGAATCTCCACCAGCTGGATTTCAAAGGTGAGGTCTTCCCCTGCCAGGGGATGATTGGCGTCGAAGGTGACGTTTTCGTCTGTCATTTCGACCACGGTAACCCCCAGTTCTTCATCGTCTTCGTTGGAGAGCACGAGCTCATCGCCGACTTCCGGAGTCAGGTCGCCGGGCAGGTCGTTGCGTGGGACCGTGAATACTTTTTCCTGGTCATACTCGCCGAAGGCGTCCGCCGCAATAATGGTAAAAGTTTTCTTTTCACCGGAGGTCATGCCGACCAACGCTTCATCGATCTGGGGGAAAAGCTCCACCGCGCCGATGGTCAGTTCCCGGGGCCCGTTTTCGCAGCCGCAACTGCAATCGCCTGCATCGTGCTCGGCGGTATCGCAGTCGTCGGGACCGCAGTCGATGCTTTCGAGGGTAGAATCGAAAACGGAGCCGTCCTCGAGCCTGCCGGTGTAATCAATTCTGACCCTGTCGCCTTTCTTTGCCTGTGCCATTGCGATATCCTTTTAGTAAAATTGGTTGTACAGCCGGTTACCGTACATGGCTGACATTTTACGGGGGACCATGCCTGGAAGTCCAGAAAAAAACGGGAGGGGTGCGGATTTTGGAAGAGAGCGTTCGGGCGGATAGCTCCGCGGCTGCCCTGTGACGGCGCGAGGTGTTTGCCGCAAATGAGGTACAGCATAACGTATTTGCGGTAGAGCCATGGCGCAGCACCACCGGCTCCTCGTGGTAAAGCGCAGTAAATTCAGCGTATTAATAAAACCGAAGGGATTGGCATTGTTCCTGCTTTGATGTAAACCATTAATTACTTTCCCTAAAGGAGAAACATCATGAAAAAAGTTCTGTCCACCATCGTAGCCGCTCTCGTTGCCGTTTCCTTCGCTGGCGTTGTGTTCGCCGCTGACGTGAAGTCTGACGTCAAGACCGAAGCTACTACCGTCACCCCCGCCGGTGAAATGAAGACCGAGAAGAAATCCGTAAAGAAATCCGTAAAGAAGAAAGGCAAGAAGAAAGTAGTCAAGAAGGCCGTGAAAGAAGAAACCACCACCGAGCCGGCTGCTGCTGCTCCTGCTGCTCCTGTTAAGAAGTAATTTCGCCCTTAAGGCATTAAAAAAGCCGCATCTTCGGATGCGGCTTTTTTTTGCCCTTTTTCCCGCTCTAACAAACGGTCTTTTCCATCGGCTTAAAGCGTTAGTGAATTCATGAAAATACGTGACGGGAAAAAAGGTTTACTTGCCCTGCACGGTGAGTGAGTCCGGTGCGTTGAGAGGCGGGGCTGTTCTGGGGCGGGTCTCCTCATACTCCCGGAGGTAGGCGGCGGGCTTCATCATCCGCTGGGTGCGCCACAGCACTCGAACGATGTAGGGAATCTGGGCGGGGCGGACCTGGCGCATCCAGTCGAGCAGGCTCTTCTCCCCCGAGGTGTTCAGGATCGAACGGCGCCAGGTCTCGGCGTAGAGCTCGAAAAACCGTCTGGCCCCCAGGCGCGGCTCCCAGAGGAGATGATGCATGTCGAAATTGGACCAGGCCTGTTTCGCAATGCGCCCTGCAACCTCATTGTAGAACTCGGTGCCGGGAAGCGGGGTGAGGATGGTAAAACCGGCCCGCTGCAGTCCATTCCGGGCCACGAAATCCCACAGTTCCCGGAAATCCTGCTCGTCCCAGTCCGGATCGATCAGGAAGTTGCCGTTGATCCCGTACCGATGTTCGCGGGCAACCCTGACCCCTTCGATGCTCTCCGCCAGACCCGCGTCCTTGGCGAGGTCTGCCAGGCCCCGGTCGCTGGCGGCTTCGAGCCCGAGGAAGATGTCAAAATCCCTGGCCAGCGGACGCCATGCTTCCAGGAGCTCGCTGCTCCTGCAGAGCAGGTCGGTGCGGGTCTGGACGAGGATCCAGCGCTTGTATACACCGCGCTTCTTCAGGGCCGCGGCAAGTTCTAGACTCCGTTCCGGGTTGTACCAGAAAAGGTCGTCGGCGACGAAGATGGAGTCCCCGGTTGCCGCGAAATCCTCCACCACGGTGGCAATGCTCCGCTCCCGGCAGGTGCGGCCGTAGAGCTGCCAGACCGAGCAGAAGGAGCAGCGGTGGGGACAGCCGCGGGCCGTTTCGATGAGCCACATCGGTTTGAACAGCAGGCAATGATAGCCGGAGCGGTAGCGGCCCACCAGGTCCCGGGCCGGCAGTCCGACAAGATCCAGGCAGGTCCTTTCGGCAAGCGGTGGCGTGGTGATCCAGCCGTCCCCGGTCCTGAGGCGCAGTGCCGGGACCTCACTGAGCTTGCCGTTTGTGTCGAGGGCCTCTGCCAGTGCCGGGACGATTTCCTCGCCGTCGTCGAGGCAGATGGCGTCGATCTCGTTCTGTTCCAGTGGCGCGGAAAAAGACGCCGCCGCGTGACCGCCAACGAGGATGAAGGTTCCCGGGGAGATTCGGCGCACCTCCCGGGCTGTTTCCACGACGCGGTCGTACTCCAGGGCATGGAGGCAGGAGATGGCGACCAGGCGGGGGCGGCTGCGGCGGAGCCAGGCACTGACGCCGCCCCGGAAACGAAGGTCGGCAAGCGTTACCGTGTGTCCCCGGGTCTTGAGTGCTGCGCCGATATATTCGAGGCCGAGCGGTTCGACCCGGAAGAACGGGCCGAGCCCGAACCGGTCATTGCCGGGATGGGGGCGCACGAGAAGAATGTTCATGGCTTTACGCGCAGGCACGGTCTGCTCTGTCCGCGCCGAAAGGTATTCGGAATAATCATCGTGTAACTATACCAATCCCCTCGGCCATTGACCAGCCATTTTACGCAGATCATCTCCGCTCTTCTCATTTCGGCTCTCCGCTCCCCTCTGATTGTTTCAAATCAGGCGTTGAATTATGTCGCCGAATAGAGTATGAAAAAGTCTTTCCCACCACTTCCGGATTCCCTGCAAAGGAGTAATAACCGATGGAGACTCTGCTCAATGAACTGGAAGTAAGGGTGCTCGGCTGCCTGGTCGAGAAGGAACTGGCGACCCCGGAATACTATCCCCTCACCCTGAATGCCCTGACCAATGCCTGCAACCAGAAGTCGAACCGCGATCCGGTCATGAGCCTGGCGGAGACCGATGTTGTCCGCGCCCTCGATGCACTCCGCTTCAAGCAACTGGCCCTGGTATCGGCTGAAGGGGGGCGGGTTGCCAAGTACCGCCATATACTGGCGGAGAAGCTGCGCCTCTCCCCCGCTGAACAGGCCGTACTCGCGGAACTCCTGCTGCGCGGGGCACAGACCGCCGGGGAGCTGCGCATCCGGGCGGAGCGGATGCACCGGTTTCCCGACCCGGCCGGCATTGAGGAGGCGCTGGACGAGATGATGGCGCGCACGCCCCCCCTCGTGGCCCGGCTCCCCCTGCAGCCCGGAAGGAAGGAGCAGCGCCATGCCCACCTGTTGAGCGGCGAGCCGGTGCAGAACGCCGACGAGTCTGCCCCTCCCCCTGAAGCCGCCCGCCTCGCGGTCCTGGCTGCTGATGAGCGGACCGCGAAACTGGAAGAGGAGGTCGCCGCCCTCCGCGGGGAGGTCGCCGGTCTGCGCCGACTGCTGGAGGAGCTCAAAGCGCAGTTCGAGTGACCGGAATATTCCGCCGGGAAACACTCATTTTCTAACAGGCTGTTGAAAAACCATTGCGGGGCCGGTCTGCGGTGTTGCCGTTCGCTCGGCCTCTTTAGGCCCTTTGGGTGTTCAGGCCCTGTGGGTCCTCGCTACGTTTTTCAAAAACCTGCCAGTCATTCCTGTAAATCTATTTTGGCGGCCGGGCTTTTTTTGCAGCGCGCAGGACCGGGTAGAACTGGCTGAAAACCCAGTCTTCGGCTGCATTCTGCTGATGGCAGGCGTTGCAGGCGGCAGCCGGCTGGGGCTGGGCGCTGGCCAGTGCCGTGCCCCCCTCGCCCTGGAAGCTGAAGTAGGCCCAGTGTCCCGGCTCCTTGGCAAAGCGTTTGCCATCTTTGACGGCCGCGGCTACCCCGATGAACTCGCCGGGGAAGTAGCCGCTGCCGCTCACGGCGCTTTTCCCGCCGACAGCCACCAGCTCCTTTACGAGAACGGTGCCGTCGGGGAACTTTCCGCTCTTCCTGTAGGCGGCAAAGCCGGCGGGATTGATATAGACGTGGTGGAACTCCGGGAAGGCCGCCTTGCCGGAGTTCATGTCGTTGGGGGTGACCGGCGCGCCGACAAAGACCCACTGCCGATAGTTCTGAGGCATCAGGAGCTCCCCATCCACCGTGTACATTGCCCGGTTTTTCTTCGCCTCGGCCTGGGATGCGAGGGCCAGCACGCTGAGTGCCGCCACGAGAATCACTAAAGCCTTCCCGGGCAACAGCACCTTCACCTCTCGAAACATATCTATCTTCATGAACGGCTCCTTTAGAGAAAACCTCTTCCGGTTATGATGGGAAATATATGTTCTCATTCTACTTCATCGGATACCCGATGCAAGCCCGGGGGAAATTTCCGTAGGAACGATTAAAGGGAGCCGCACCAGGAGCCTTGCATTTTTGACATACATGCCGGCTCATGCAGACTGCAAGCCGATGCAGAAACTCCCATTTGACATCCCCGTAGAGTGCGGGAAAATTAAAGGGAGCAGCGGATATTGAGTGGCCGAGGGGCTGTGGAGGGAGCGCGCGATGAAGAAAATTTCAAGGAATCCTGAAGCGGCAGATCCTAACAGACTGCTAAGGAGGTTTGATCCATGCGTGCGGTGATTAACGGCATAACCATGGCATACGACGACAACGGAAGCGGCCCCGCACTGCTGCTCATCCATGGGTTTCCCCTCTGCCGGCGGATGTGGCACCCCCAGATCAATGCCCTGGTTTCAGCCGGGTTTCGGGTCATAACCCCCGATCTGCGGGGATTCGGCGAGAGCGACACTCCTGAAGGTCCCTATTCCATGGCTCTGTTCGCCGATGACATGGTGGAGCTTCTCGACCATCTCGGCATCAGGCAGGCCGCGATCGGCGGTATGTCCATGGGGGGATACATCCTCTTCAACCTCCTGGAACGCTACCGGTCGCGGGTGAATGGCGCCTGCTTCATCACGACGCGGGCCAATGCCGATGACGAGGGGGGGAAGGCGCGGCGGCTCATTCTTGCCCGCGATGTGATGAAATTCGGCCCCCAGGTGGTCGCCGAGGCGTTCGAGAAGCTCCTGTTCGCCGATGAATCTCTCGTTGAGCGGCCGAAACTCGTGGGGGAGGTGTACGGCTGGATGACGGCGAACGATTCCCGGGGCATTGCCGGCGGCCTCCTCGCCATGCGCGAACGCAAGGACTACACCCATCTTCTTTCCGGCTTTACCGTCCCTGCCCTGGCAATCGGTGCCGAAGGGGACAAGGCCGCCCCGCCGGACAATGCCCGTGCCATTGCGGCCGGAATTCCCGGCTGCCGGCTCGCCATAATCCCCTATGCGGGCCATATGGCCAACCTGGAGAACCCCGGGGCTTTCAACGCTGCGCTGCTGGAATTCCTGCGGGGTTTGTGAGCTGATAAAGCCGTTTCTGCTTGCAATCACGCCTGATTTGCGCCAAGATTTCCAACCATGCGCATCAAAGCCTCCCCGTATTTTCTCCTGGTGATTACCACCCTCTTCTGGGCCGGCAACTTTGTCCTGGGGCGGGCGGTCAATGCCAGTATCCCCCCCGTTGGACTTGCCTTCTGGCGCTGGACCATCGCCCTGGCGGTGCTGCTGCCATTCTCCCTGCCGCACCTGCGCAGCCAGTGGCCCCTGGTGCGCGGCAACTGGCGATCGCTGGCTCTGTTCGGCATCCTCGGGGTAACCTGCTTCAATACTTTTGTCTACATCGGTCTCCATTCCACGACCGCCATTAACGCACTGCTGGTGAATTCCGTCATCCCGGTGCTGATCGTCGTGCTTTCCCGGGTACTGGCGCATACTTCGGTCACGCGCCCGCAGGCGGCAGGGGTTGCCCTTTCCCTGGCGGGGGTGATCACCATTATCTGCCGCGCCGATACCGGCCTGCTCCTGTCATTACAGATAAACCGGGGAGACCTTTGGGTACTGCTGGCAGTGGTCTGTTGGTCACTCTACACCTTTCTGCTGCGCCGCCGGCCGGCCGGCCTCCACCCCCTGAGCTTCCTCAGTGCCATCATCATCATCGGCCTGATTGTACTGGCCCCCTTTTATGCCTGGGAGATAAGCCGGGGCGCCAGGGTCGGGACCGACCCGGCGACCTGCGGCAGCATCCTTTACGTGGCGCTCTTCCCCTCGGTGCTCGCCTTCATCTTCTGGAACCAGGCGGTCGGCGAGGTGGGTCCCAACAAGGCGGGGCTCTTCCTTCACCTTATGCCGGTCTTCGGCGCAATCCTGTCATTCCTCTTTCTGGGTGAGTCGCTCCATCTCTATCACCTGGCCGGCATCGGGCTGATTTTCTCCGGAATATACCTGGTATCCGCCGCTGGAACTTCCCGATACAGCAAGTTATCCTTGACACGAAAATGATTACTCTTTATACCATGGAAAACCCAGCAACTGGCGCTGTTCGGGGGTGAGCAGGAGCCGGAAGGAGAGAAGCATGTCAGAGGTGATGGCAGGTAGTCATACGCCCAAAGGCAGGTGGATGACAGTTTTCAGCCTGCCGGTTATTGTGGCAGCCCTGGGCTATTTCGTCGATATATACGACTTGGTGCTGTTCAGTATCGTGCGCGTACCGAGCCTGAAAGGGATCGGCATCTACGGACAGGAACTGATCGACAAGGGGGTCCTGCTCCTCAACATGCAGATGATCGGCATGCTGCTGGGCGGCATCCTGTGGGGGATACTGGGGGACCGCAAGGGCAGGTTGAAGATCATGTTCGGCTCAATCTTCCTCTATTCTGCCGCCAACCTGGCCAACGCCACAGTGACCTCCATAGAAGCATACGCCGCACTCCGATTCATTGCCGGTGTCGGCCTTGCGGGTGAACTGGGAGCCGGCATCACCTTGGTCAGCGAGGTTCTGCATAAGAGCTTGCGCGGTTACGGGACCATGATCGTCGCCTCGGTCGGCGTCTCCGGTGCGATTCTGGCCAATTTTGTCGCCAAGGCCTTTGAATGGCGTAGCGCTTTCGTGATCGGTGGTGTTTTGGGGCTGATGCTCCTGCTCTTGCGGTTGGGGGTGGCGGAATCGGGCATGTTCAAGGGGATGGAGACACGCGATGTGCGCCGCGGCAATTTCCTGTCCCTCTTCACCAGTATGGATCGTTTCGGGCGTTTCTTTCACTCAATCATGATCGGCCTCCCTTCCTGGTTCGTGGTAGGCGTCCTGATCACGTTCTCTCCCGAGTTCGCCAAAATACTGAACGTCCAGGGAGTAATCAGCGCCGGTAATGCCGTCATGTTCTGTTACCTGGGGTTGGTGTTCGGCGACTTCACCAGTGGTGTGATGAGCCAGCTATTGCAGAGCCGGCGCAAGGTAGTGTTGATCTTTCTGGCCATAACCGCCATAGCCATCGCGGTCTATTTCATGGGCACGGGGGTCAGCGCCGCCGCTTTTTATGGCATCTGCTGCCTGCTCGGCTTCGGCATTGGCTATTGGGCCATCTTCGTCACGGTTGCTGCCGAACAGTTCGGCACCAATCTGCGCGCTACTGTAGCCACTACAGTGCCCAACTTTGTGCGCGGCATGACGGTTCCCATCACCTTGCTGTTCCAGTTGTTGCGCAAGCCTCTCGGTATCCAGGGCTCTGCCCTGTGCGTCGGGGCATGCTGTATGGCAGTGGCGCTCTTATCATTGTGGCGCCTGCAGGAAACCTTTCACAAAGACCTGGACTATTTTGAGGAATACCTTTGAGACTTCAAGAAGGAACTGCTGATGAAATTTGCCGTGAATGAACATATCCTCAAGGTCCATTCCCCTCCCATCTCCGAGGTGAAAGGATGGCTTGCTGCGGCGCCTCCGTCTCTGCCTCTTGTCGACCTCTGCCAGGCGGTTCCCGACTACCCTCCTGCTCCTGGACTGATCGAATACCTTAAAGGGAGACTGGACGACCCGGCAATATCCCGCTATTCCCCCGACGAAGGGCTGCTTGAAGTGCGAAAGGCTGTCTGCGCCCGCTACGAAAGGGTGTACGGCGCCCGGATCAATCCGCGGCAGATCTGCCTCACCATCGGGGCCAGCCAGGCGTTCTGGCTCGCCATCATGGTGCTCTGCCGGGCGGGAGACGAAGTGATTCTCCAGGCCCCCTGTTATTTCGACCATCCCATGGCCCTTGCCATGCTCGGTATCCGGGCGGTCTGCGCCCCTTTCCGCGAGGATGCCGGGGGACTCCCTGCGGTCAAGGAGATCGCGAGGCTCATCACCCCCCGTACCCGCGCCATCCTGCTGGTCTCCCCGAGCAATCCGACCGGGGTGGTCACGCCGCCGGAGACCATCCACGAGCTGGAGCGCCTGGCCGCGCGCCGGGGAATCGCCTTGATCCTCGACGAAACGTATGCAGATTTCATTTCCGGAGGAAGAAGACCCCATGAGCTCTTTGCGCGGGAGGGATGGGGAGACCACTTTGTCCATCTCATGTCCTTCGGCAAGACCTATGCCTTGACCGGTTACCGGGCGGGGCTCCTGGCCGCTTCCGAGGAGTTCATCCACCATGCGCTGAAGGCTCAGGACACCATGGCGGTCTGTCAGCCCTGCGTGACCCAGTTGGCGATCAAGTACGGTATTGAAAACCTGGACGAGTGGGTGGCGGACAACCGGCGGATGATGGAGCGCCGCCACGACCTGTTCCGCGCCCTGTTTACCGAGCCGGGAAACCCCTTCCACCTTGCCGCAAGCGGCACGTTCTTCGCCTGGGTGCGCCATCCTTTTTCCGGCAAAAGCGGGAGGGAGATCGCCCAACGGATCGTCGGGGAAGCGGGGCTTTTGACCCTTCCCGGCGAAGTGTTCGGTCCGGGACTTTCTCCCTACCTCCGCCTCGCCTTCGGCAATATCCGGGAGGAGGCCATTCCCGAGGCTGTTCGACGTTTCCGCGAGTTCCCGGTGCGAGGAACAAAACCTTAATGGAACGCGGAATAGGCTAAAAAATCGGATAAAGGCGGATCAACCTTGAAACCAAACCGGATAACGATTTAAGTCCGCTTTAATCCGATTTTTTTGATTTGATCCGCGTCCAATTAGTATTGGCTTCAAGTCGTAAGAGACTAATAAGGAGATGTCCTATGGAAAAGGCGACGTTCGGCGCCGGCTGCTTCTGGCATGTGGAGGAGACGTTCAGTAAAGTGGATGGAGTCGTTTCCACCCGGGTGGGGTACATGGGGGGGGCGAAGGAGAACCCCACGTATGAGGATGTCTGTTCCCACACCACCGGGCATGCCGAAGTGGTTGAGGTGACCTACGACCCCGGCCGGGTCTCCTTTGCGGAGCTTCTGCGGGTTTTCTGGGACTGCCATGACCCTACCCAGCTGAACAGGCAGGGACCGGACATCGGCAGCAACTATCGCTCGGCCATCTTCTTTTACACGCCGGAGCAGGAGCAGGCGGCGCTTCAGTCGAAGGATCAGCTTGAGCAGTCTCACCACTATCGCCGCACCATCGTCACTGAAATTATGCCCGCCTCCATCTTCTGGCGGGCGGAGGAGTACCACCAGCAGTACCTGGCGAAACAGGGCAGAGACTCCTGTCGCTGGTAAATTAAAAATTACGGACCGGGAAAGAGGACGATACATGAAACCGACCAGAGAAGAACTGGCCCTGGCCGTTGACCCGGTCGAGTGGGACGCGCTGCGTGCCCACCTGGAGCGGGGAGGGGTGATTGTCGTAGCAGAGGACCTGGATATTGTCGATGTAGGGGTGAAAATTGTCGCCGACGACACTGCCGCCGTTAACGGCTGGATTGCCGGGGGGAAGCTTGCCAAGCCCTCCGCGGAGCAGATCGCGGCATGGAATGATAACCGGCGCACCCGCTTTTTGACGCTGATTGTCAGCCCCTATGTGCTGATCCAGGAAAAGCAGGACGTTCTGCACTAGCGCGAGTATCCGACGACGAAGCCGGCAGAGTCAGCGTTTGAAGGCAGCTTTGGATACGCAAAGGAGAAGGAAACCATGGACAACGGAGATGAAACACCCCTTTCATGCAGCAAATGCAGCGCCGTCTGGCAAAAAAGCGGGGTTACCAACTGCTGGAGCGGAGATCCCGCTACCGCCCCGCCCAAGCCGGGCAACTGCCCGGCCGACCGGTACGGCGAGATCATTACGGCTGCGACTGACCTGTTCAAGGGGGAGAGCGAGGATGCGCGGCTGGCCAGGATGGCAGCGCGGGTGGAGGGGCTCTGCTACCAGAAGGTGCCTGGCAGCGACGCCATCACGGCCCGCTGGACCAGGGTTGAGGATACCGTTGCCCTGGCCCGGCTTATGGGGTGGAAAAAGATCGGCATTGCCAGCTGCATCGGGCTGCTCTTTGAGACCGAACAGCTGTCCGCCATTCTCACGGCCCAGGGGCTGGAGCCCCAGAGCGTCTGCTGCAAGGCGGGGAGCATCGACAAGCTGGAGCTGGGGCTCACGGAAGAGGACAAGGTCCGGCCCGGCACCTTCGAGCCGGCCTGCAACCCGATTGCCCAGGCGGAGATCTGCAACAGTATCGGCACCGACATGAACATCATCATCGGGCTCTGTGTCGGCCACGACATGCTGTTTGCCAAGTATTCCAGGGCACCGGTCACCACCCTTGTCTGCAAGGACCGGGTGACCGGCCACAACCCGATTGCCGTTCTCTACGGCCAGAACTTTTACTACAAGCGGCTGCAGAAGCAGCCGGTACTCCCTGACCCGGAAGGTTAGTCAGCACATCCCGGTAGAGCAGGCAAAGGCGGCCTCTGGCCGCCTTTGCTGTACATCCAATCCCGTTTGAACGAACACATATTATGAGGGAATATGAGAATAACCTACTACATAACCTTTTTCCAGGTCTTGTCAGGGTCAAACTTCCTTATCCCCTCCGCTGTCTTGGCGCTGTTTTTGCCGAGGTCCTTCTGATAAATTACGCCGTTCTGGTTCACCATGAAAGTCATGATTCCCGTTGAGCCGTAGTGCGAAGGATAGGCAACCAGGGCGAACCCTGCGACCATGTGGCCGTTGATAACGTAATTGTAGGCTCCCCCCGGCGCATTCTTCCCCTGTGCCGTGAGGATTTTGAAAAAATAGCCGTGGAAGGGGGAGCGC